>NZ_JAJGUI010000110.1:0-24715 GCF_020784875.1 Limosilactobacillus reuteri subsp. simiae
AGGGGTAATTACATCATATCAGGAACGATTTCCTGTGTACATAAAAACCGGATGATGAATTGTTCAAACAATTCATCATCCGGTTTTTATTTTGGACTAGGAGTTTTTTCCCAGCCTCTTATTAATGAAAATAAGTGATTACCGTTTCAATATTTCTGATAGCTATAATAACGGACGTGATTTTGGGATTGGCTTTGTGACTGCAATTAAAAGTATTGCATTTGTAGCGTTAATTTGGCTATATCCACAGTTTAAAAAACGAAAGGGGTGATTTTATTGTCAGTAATTAACGTGATCAAAGGAGATATTACCAAAATAAAAGTTGACGCAATTGTTAATGCCGCTAATACAACTTTAATGGGTGGCGGTGGTGTAGATGGTGCGATTCATCGAGCAGCTGGCCCAGCGTTATATGGTGCCTGTGAAAAATTTCATGGATGTCCAACTGGAGAAGCACGGATAACTGGCGGTTTTAACTTGCCAGCCAAATTTATTGTTCACACGCCTGGACCAATTTGGCATGGTGGTGATAAGGGGGAAGATCAATTGTTAGCCAATTCTTATCACAATAGCTTACTGTTGGCTGATAAACATTTATGTCGAACAGTTGCCTTTCCTTCCATCAGTACAGGAGTGTATGCTTTCCCACTAGAAAGGGCAGCAAAAATTGCGATTAAGACGATTAAAGATTTTCTCCCGACTGCTAATTATGTTGATCAAGTAACGATGGTTTGCTTTGATGATAAAACCTTTGCTGCTTATCAATCACAACTTTATTAAGCTAAATAGTTCAAAACTATTGGAAATTAATTGTTAAACGTTTATAATTTTCTGGATTGACTTTTTCCAGAAAATTTTTTGTTTTAAAAGGAGGTTTATTGTGAAGCACGCTAAATTACGATCGTTCACTTTTATTCTTGTTGCATTTATGCTGGGATGTAATGAGTTTATGGTTGTGGGTGTTTTATCAGATATTGCACGGAGTTATCATGTCCCGCTTTCCACAGTTGGTTTTTTGGTGACAGCTTTTGCAGGAGTTTATGCGATTAGTACGCCAATTATTACTACCTTAACTAGCAATTGGAATCGATATAAGCTTCTTATGCTATTAATGACTATCTTTTTTGTGGGTAATACTTTAACTGCGATGGCACCAACACTTGGCTGGCTCCTATTTGCACGAATTATTACTGCTGCCGTCGCTGGAACCATTATTTCATTAATTAACTTGTTAGTTAGTATAATTACACCAATGGACAAGCGGCCAATGGTTCTAGCGTGGGTCGGTGCAGGTTTTAGTATTGCGTCGGTCATTGGGGTTCCTCTTGGTACAACCATCGCAACGTTACTTTCCTGGCACGATAGTTTTTGGATCATTTCGGGATTAACATTAATTGTATTTGCATTGTTAGCCTGGCTTACTCCTCGTGATACACCTCAAGTTAAAGGGAGTATTTTAGAACAATTAGCATTATTAAAAGATCACCGTGTTTTATTAGGAATCGGAATCACGGTGGCTGTCTTAAGTCTCCAGTATACTTTCTATACTTATGTTCGACCGTTAATTACTACTGTGATGGGCTTTAGCTTAACTAGTTTAAATTGGCTGCTGCTTCTTTTAGGAGTAATGAGTATTATTGGTAACGAAATTGCTGGGATAGTTGCGAGTCACAATGGGGTTCAGAAATTACCATTTGTCTTTATTCTCATGACAATTTTAAGCCTTGTTCTTGGGATAGCATTAGGAAATAAGATTACAGGAATGCTTGTTCTAGCAGCTCTTTGTGTCGTTGTAATTATATATGGAACAACTATTCAACTGGTATTTATTAGTGTGGCAGAAAAAGAATATCCGCAGTCATTAGCTTTAGCAACATCATTAATTTCAATTTTTGCTAATGTTGGAATTTCACTTGGATCTTTCACGGCTTCGACTACTGTTAACTTTGCTAATTTAACGATGCTTGGCTATGTAGGTGCGGTTTATGGACTTTTAGCGATCGGCTTATCTCTTGTTCTTTGTCGTTTTTATCGAAAATAATCTCTGAACCTGCTGAAAAGTAAGCAAATAATGGCTATAATGAATCAGTAATACTACTAGGGAGATTATTAAATTATGGATATTGTTTGGACATGGGATGTTGTTCGCCGAATTATTGAAGTCCTATGGTTAATTAACATTGCTTTTGCAGTATGGACCGTTTTTCGTAGTCGTCGGGATATTGCATCAACTTGGGCATGGCTATTAGTCTTAACTATTTTGCCAGTAGTTGGATTTATCCTATATCTTTTTGTGGGACGACAATTATCCCATGATGAGATATTTAGTATTCAAGATGAGCAAAAACAATTACGGACTAAATATCTTGAAAAGCAACGAAAACTAAGTGAAGAACATGAATTAATGCCAAAAGGAAGCCGGTTGTCACGCGATCGTCAGTTGGTTAACCTTTTTTTGAGTTTGAATGATTCAGTAGTAACCTTTAATAATAAGGTTCACGTATTTATTGATGGGAAAAAGAAGTTTGATAAGTTAATTGATGATATAAATCATGCAACTGATCATGTATATATTGAATACTATTCCTTTTATGCTGATAATCTAGGGAAACGGGTGTTGGCAGCCTTAGAAGATGCAGCTGCACGGGGAGTAAAAGTCCGTGTTCTCTACGATTTAAGTGGATCTCATGGAACTACTTTCAAATTTTTTAAGCATTTAGAAGAGTTGGGTGGAGAAGCGCAAGCATTTATTGCTGCGGCTAAAGCTTATTTTCAAACGCCACGGTTAAACTACCATCTTCACCGTAAACTAGCTATTATCGATGGCAAGATTGGTTACATTGGTGGATTCAATATCGGTGATCAATACCTTGGCGAAGATCCTAAATTTGGTTATTGGCGTGATACCCATCTCCGCGTCGTCGGGCAAGCAACGATGATGATGACGGTGCGGTTTGCGATGGACTGGAATACAACCTGTCGAAAAACTCATAAAAAGAAAATTGACCTTGAAAAAGAATTTAAGAATTTTGAACTGGTTGCACCAGATGGCGATCCGGATGAGGTTCCAATGCAAATCGTATCTTCTGGGCCGGATAATGAAAATTATTCGATTAGACGAGGATATGAATCAATTATTAGTTCGGCGCGAAAATATGTTTATATTCAATCGCCATACCTTATTCCAGAAGATTCAGTGTTGGAAGCATTAGTAATTGCCGCAAGAAGTGGAATTGACGTCCGAATTATGATCCCATGCATGCCTGATCATCCATTTGTTTATCGGGCAACGGAATATTATGCTAAATACTTGGTGAACAATGGGGTAAAAGTTTACAAGTACGATAATGGCTTTATTCATTCAAAGACGATGGTTAGTGGGAGCAACATTGCTTCTGTTGGTTCGGCAAATATGGATTACCGTAGTTTTAGACTTAATTTTGAAGTCAATGCATTTGCGTACAATGAAAAACTAACAGCTCAGTTAAAGAAAGACTTTGAAAATGATATGAAAAAGAGTACTTTACTTACTCCTGAGTATTTTGCTAATCAATCAAAGTGGCGGAAATTCAAGCAATACTTTTCTCGCTTGCTTTCACCAATTTTATAAAGAATCGAAAAATGACCAAGAAGCAGAATTTTATGTGCTCTTGGTCATTTTTCATTAATGATATTCTTCAATACAATAATTTTTTTGATGGCACTTATTGCATGTAAGATACCTTGTGTTAGGGGTATGACGTGCAAAAAGCCAATTACTAAACGAAACTCTAAATTGGTGAGAACAATGAGGACAAATATAGCAAGTATGATGGTAATAATTTATAGTAATACACCAAGTTAAAGCAACTGTAATAAGGATTCCTAATAATAACCATATCAAATTTCCTTGATAAAAAAGAAAGTAAAGAATACTGCCCCAAAGAATGAAGTCGATACCGATACCAATAAGCAACATTTTAATTCGTAGCTGTTTTAACTTCTTTGTTTTTTTGATTTTATCAAAAATGCTTTGACTAATATTTCCTGGGAAATCAGAATGTTTATTTAAAAAAGTTTCTAGTTGAGATAGACTTGCTAATTGTGCTGAAGCATCTCTGATTTCTTGCTGAATTTTACTTCGTTGGTTAATAATTAGACTTTGTAGGGTATTATTGTCAGTGTCATTAATAATCTGTTGAATATCTTTTAAGCTGAATCCTAGTTGTTTATAAATTAGAATTTCTTGAAGTTGTTTAAGGTCTCGATCATTATAATGGCGCAATCCGTTTTCAGTTCGTTTAGCATGAAGCAACCCACGGCGGTCATAGTATTGGATTGTCCTGATTGAAACATTACATTTTTTTGCTAATTGACCAGTCGTATACATATTGACCACTCCTTTCATACTATCAAGTGTAGCTAATGACGTAAGGTCGCGGTCAATAGAAAAAAGGAAAGAGATTAAAAATATCTTAGTCTCTTTCCTTTTTAAACTTTTAGTAATTAAACAATTCTGTTGAAAGGTAACGGTCACCGCCATCGGGAGCAACAGTAATAACTTGCTTACCCTTACCAAGCTTTTTGGCGACTTCAATCGCACCTTTGATATTAGCACCAGCTGAGATACCAACAAGAATTCCTTCTTGATGACCAACTTCACGTGCCATCGTAATAGCGTCATCGCTCTTAATTTCAAGGATTCCGTTGTAAACATCAGTATCAAGAACTTTCGGGATAAAGCCAGCACTGATCCCTTGAATTTTGTGCTTGCCACCTTTTCCTTCTTTTAATACTGGAGATTCTGCTGGTTCAAGAGCATAAACCTGAACATTAGGATTAGCTTTTTTCAATGCATGACCAACCCCAGTAAGTGTTCCTCCAGTACCAACCCCAGCAACAAATGCGTCAGGAATATCATCGCCAAATGCGTCAAGAATTTCTTTTCCTGTAGTTTTTTCGTGAATTGCTGGATTTGCTGGATTGTCAAATTGCATTGGCATAAAGTAGCCTTTTTCTTTAACTAGTTCTTCTGCTTTTGCAATTGCACCCTTCATTCCGTCGGCACCGGGAGTAAGAATAAGTTCGGCTCCATAACCTTGCATGAGTTTCCGGCGTTCAACACTCATTGTTTCTGGCATGGTGATGACAAGATGGTATCCCTTAGCAGCGGCAACCATGGCTAAACCAACCCCAGTGTTTCCAGAGGTTGGTTCGACAATTGTACCACCTGCTTGTAATTTACCGGCTTTTTCTGCTTCCTCAATCATGGCAAGAGCAATCCGATCCTTAATTGAACCACCAGGATTAAAGAATTCAAGTTTTACATAGATGTCTGCTGCATCTTCAGGAACAACGCGATTTAACTTAACAATCGGAGTGTTACCGATTAAATTTACGATTGAATTTGTGATTTTCGTCATATTAATTACTCCTTTACAAATTGTTGTGTAGCTATGTGGTCCGCAACTGAATGAAGCCAATTATCAAAGAACACTCGTTGGGTAGTTGCCCAGCTAAATTCGGGATCTTTCATATGAAGCGGATCGCGAAAGTAGTTTTGCGGCTTGATATACTCAACGCCGGGATTAGCATTCCGTTCTCGTAAGTATTCCTTTAAAAGGGCATCCTTTCCGTATTCAAGATGGGAGAAAAGAAAGTATTGGTTCTTTTCTCGAGCGCGGAACGAGAATAGAAAGTTATTTTTGGTCACAGCATTAATAACTAATCGTGGATCTTTCATAATCTTGTCAATATCGAGTTCGGCATAACGAGCGTGGGGAGCAAGAAAGCCATCAGGTAATCCTTTTAAGAGGGGGTCTGGCGCGCGCAAATAATTATGGAAGACTCCAAAAATTTTTTCAGGTAATTGAAATTTGGGAATATCATAAAGGTAGTTAGCAGCCGCCATCGCTCCCCAGCACACGTAAAGTTGCGGAATGTTATTGGCAACTAATACGTCAATCAGTTGATGAATTTCATCAAGATACGTAATTTCTTCAAATGTAAGTTGTTCGATTGGCGCGCCGGTGATAATAAAAGCATCCATTGTAGCAACTTGTTTTAAATCTAAAGGCTGGGAAATCTCTTGAACAAGGTCAGGGACAGGGCGAGAAGTATAGTGTGTTTGCGGGTAAAAGTATTGTACATCAACATTGTAGGGTCCCTCAGAAAGTACTTTTGTAAATCGCAGTTGAGTATCTACTTTGTCATGCATTAAGTTAAGAATTCCTATTCTTAATGGATCTGCCGTCATGAAATCACCTCGATATAATCTAAATCAAACTAAAAACTGTCACTAAACAATAACATAGATTAATCACGCCTAAATAAGGGCAGTTTAATCTGTCATAAACAGTTTAGCAACAGCTTGTAAGTTTTTCTATGATGGTGGTGTTAATAAGAATCATGAACGACATCTCCTCATTTATCGGCCGTACTTATTTATAGTAATTAAAGTGTAACCGTTAAAATAAGAAATGTCAATTTATTGTACTTAACCTTGCTCAACGATTTTACGATACATCCTGGTAGTAAGTCCATAAATAGCAAAGTAAAGGCATAAGAGGACAAGAGTGATTGAGACGGCAATTATCGCCATCAATCGAACATTATAGAAATTAAATTGAATTAGAATTTGCCGAATTGCAGGGATCGCAAAGCAAAGATTAATTATTGCACCAACTACTGGCAACATGAAGACCATCAATACTTGACTATGAATACTCTTGGTTGTTTCTTTCTCACTTAAACCAACTTGTTGCATAGTCTTAAAGCGATATTGATCTTCATAACCTTCAGTAATTTGTTTAAAGTAAATTACAACAGTTGTCGTGATTCCTAGGGCAAAGCTAATGAGAATTCCTAAAAAGACGATTCCGCCATAGAGACTGGTCAATTGACTACGAAGGTTTGTCCGGGAAGAATATGCTTGGTTTGGCAAGTGAAGCTGGGCTTGAAGATCATTTTCAAAGTTAAGATGAGCTTTCTTATTGCCGTTTAAGCGATAATTAATTCCTGTGAAGTTAATTGTGGCAGTGTTTGCCGGAAGCTTATTTGTGATTATAAAAATTGGCGAATAAATAGCGTGACTTGGATTGAAGTAGTAGTTAAAGTCATGGATAGGAGTAGCTTGGTATTTTTGCGAACCAATCTGTAAAGTACCGCGATGTTCTTTAGCGGGAGAATAAATCAAAGCCCTATTTGCTGCTAATTTAACATGTTTATCCGCAATCCGATTATAAGTTGCTGTCGACATGGTAATGACCGTATTGGTAGTTTGATTAGTCATATCCTGTAAATCACCCTGGTTGATGAAATGATTATTTTCCCAGTAGCCGTATTGCGGAGCGCTCGTTGTAAAGGTAACAGGCTTATTAAGTTGAGCATGGTGTTTTTTGGCAACAGAATTGATAGTCGATTCTTGTTGTGCAGTAAGTTTCTGCGAGGTGATAATTGTAAGGTCGCGTGGGGCATAAGAATTGACCGTATCATTAATGCCGGCATACATAGTTAAAGATGTAAATAAAATTACAAGGACAGAGCTACAGAGTAAACAAATCGTTGCAAGACTAGCACCATTTTGTTCCATCCGTTGTAACATTCCGGAAACCGCGATAAAGTGGCGAGGGCGATAGTAATATCCTTTATTTTTTTGCAGGAGTTTAAGGACAATGATGCTACCAGCAATAAAAATGAGGTATGTTCCAATCACAACTAAGAAGACGGCAGTCATGAATGTTGTTAAAGCAGATATCCGCGGCTTAACCGTAATTGTAAGATAATAGGCGTAGGCAAGGACTGCAACACCCAAAAGGCCGGCAAAAGTAAAGAACTTACCATGACGCGCGATTTTAGTTTGTTGGGGATGCCATAATTCATTTGGATTTAGCCGGAATAGTTTGATCAGATCAATGACCATTAAAATTAAGAAAAAGCCACCAATGATGACGATTGTATTTATCACCGCGCCCCATTCAATCCAAGGTTGAGATAAATGATCGATTTGCAAGAGATGAGCAAAGCCAAGAAAAGCGAGTCGATCAAAAATAATTCCAAATAAAGTCCCAAGAAAAAGGCTGATTACTAAAAGATAGCACTTTTCAATCACTGTTAGCACTTGTAAGTTACGTCTCGTCATCCCCAACATACTATAAAGACCCATTTCTTGTTGACGCTGTTGCCATAAGAAGCGATTGACATAGATCATAAACGCAAGTGTTACAAGGATAATAAAAGTTGATCCTGTTTGCATTAATGCTTTAGTAACTGCCGCGCTTGGCAAATCTTTAAGACTGCGATTAATTTCAACTGCCTTAAAAATATAGTTAATAGCGACTAGCATTGTCATTGATATGAGGTAAGGGATGTAAACTTTAAGATTACGCTTAAAGCTCGAATTAATCAGTTTGAAAAAGAGCATCATTATTCACCGCCATTCGTTAAGGTCATCATTGTCTGACTAATTTGTTGTTGGTAGTCTTTAAGTGAAAGATCACCACGATAGAGTTCATGATAGATTCGGCCATCCTTAATGAAGAGTGTGCGTTTAGCATGACTAGCAGCCGCGGCACTGTGCGTAACCATAATAATTGTTTGACCGTTAGCATTAACTTCATCAAAGAGTTCAAGAATTTCGTTACTGGTGTTTGAATCTAAAGCTCCAGTAGGTTCGTCTGCGAGAAGGAGGTCTGGGTGGGTAATTAACGCCCGGGCAATGGCAATTCGCTGTTGCTGACCACCAGAAATTTCACTAGGAAAACGATCAATAATTTTATTAATACGTAAGCGATCAATTAAAGGCTTAATCCGTTCTTCCATCGTTGCAACCGGAGTTTTTGCTAGAACAAGTGGTAAGTAAATGTTGTCGCGATTTGAGAGACTATCAAGTAAATTAAAATGCTGGAAAACAAAGCCGAGGTGTTCCCGTCGATAGCGTGCTGCATCGTCCTTGGAAAGTTGCCGGAGATCTTGGCCATTAAGGATTGCTTGTCCGTTAGTTGCTTGTTCTAAAGTTGCAATTATATTTAATAAAGTACTTTTACCAGCACCAGATTCTCCCATAATTGCAACATACTCTCCCTCTTCAACTTTAAAGGTAATATCTTTTAAGGCCATTACTGGATTAGCGGAGTTAGGATTATAGACGCGTTGAACGTGTTGAAGGTTTAATAATGTCATAGTAATTTTCCTTTCTGGTAGAGAACTAATTTTGATTATGTCTTAATTATAAAAAGGTTCTGTGCAACTTCCCACTTACGGAAGTGTACAGAACCTTACAGTTTTGTAAGAATTAGTTTGATGATCTGATATTATCTGGTAAGAAAGATAGAATAGCTGTTGTTCCCTTAGATTGAACTGATGAGATGCTAACCTTGAAATTTAAGTGCTCAGTGACTTTTTTAACAAGGTACAATCCCATCCCGGTAGCAGCAGTTGTTCGGTGCCCATTTTTTCCGGTAAAACCATTATCAAAGATCCGCGGAAGATCATTCATTGAGATACCGCATCCATGATCAGCGATCCGCAAAGAATTCATTTCCCAGGAAATATTGATTGTACTATTAGGAGCTGAGTATTTAATTGCATTTGAAAGTAGTTGTTCAATGCAGAACCGCAACCATTTACGATCAGTGAGAACCTTAATTCCGTCTAAGTCTGTTAATTCTGGAATTAATTGCTTATGAATGAAAACGGCAGAATTTTGTTGCAAAATATTATTAATTAAGTTAGCAATATCAATCCATTGAAAATCGTAATCATGATTATTAATTGCTAGTCGTTCGTCATTTAACAACAAGTTGAGATAATAGTTAGCTTGGTGGATATTCTTTTTTACTTCTGTACTTGCAACAGTTGGTGAATTTTCTGCCGCGGCATTAAGACTTGTCAAATAGTTTTTAATTTCATGAGTAAATAATTCAAGGTGCTCAAGTTGTTCGTGCTGGGTTGCTTGTAACTGACGGATTGTGTCAATGTTTTTTGCTTGTTCATCTTGTAATAATTCAACAAGTTTTCCCTCAGTCATATTGGTAGGAGTGAATTTATCAAGCTGAAAAATATTTAAATGGCGCAATCGATAATATTTAATTGCACCACTACCGATAAGCCACACTATAAAAAAGGGAAGAGAAAAGCGAATCACATCGCCCCAAAAAACAGTTGGGAGATTATATAAGATTACTAAAAGCCCAATCAGCCCTAAGAGAAAAAGATAGCCAATAGTAGGAAAAAGGATTGAGCGCCAGAATAATTTGAAATAACGTTTATTCATTGTTTTCCACCAATCGATAGCCAAGACCACGTTCTGTGTGAATGCATTTTCGTAAACCGATTGTACTTAGCTTAGTTCTTAAACGACTAATATTAACATTAAGGGTGTTCTCATTGAGGTATTTGCCACCTTGCCATAACCATTGAAGTAATTGCTCCTTAGAAACGGTTTTATTACGGTGACTGAGTAAAACTTGTAGCATAGCACCTTCAGTTGGAGTGAGCTGGGCAGTACCGTTTTCGTTTGTAAGAATATTAGTAAGGGGATTGAATGAATTGTGATCCCACATTATTTCTTCTGTATCAGTCGTTTGCTTATTCCGCCGTAACAAAGCTTGAATTTTAGCTAAAAGCACCGTCATTGTAAATGGCTTCATAATATAATCATCTGCACCCGCGGCTACTGCATGCATGACATTGGTATCAATCTCAGCTGCAGAAATAACTATAATCGGCACTTGACTATGTTTACGAACCTCTTGAATCCAATAAAAACCATCGAACGTCGGGAGAGTAATATCAAATAAGACAAGATCTGGTTTTGCAGCAATAATTTCATTTGCAACGTTCTGCCAATCCTTAACTGTGATGACATCATGTTGCCATTTATTTAATTCTTGAGTTGTAGAATGGATAATATCAGAATTATCTTCAACGATGAATATTTTAGCCATAATTATTTCCCCGTAAATAGATTTAAGCTCATCATACATTAGTTTGTTCAGAAAAGAAAATTTTGATATTGACAATCCTAAATTGCTGATTAAAGATAAGGAAAGGAAGTGATTTTTAATGGATATTAAGGACAACCTATTGACTCTTGCTGATGGAAATAAAATGCCTCAAGAAGGTTTTGGACTTTATAAGGTAGATGGACAAGAGACAATGAATCAAGCAGTCAAAAAGGCATATGAAGATGGGTATCGGCTTTTTGATACGGCTCAGTTATATGGAAATGAGCAAGAAGTTGGGACGGCTTTTAAGCAATTAGATATTCCGCGCGATAATATTTTTGTGACAACTAAAGTAGCAGAAGAAAATCAAGGTTACGATAAGGCCATTGAATCTGTCAAAGAATCCTTACATAAATTACAAATGGATTACGTTGATTTGTTACTTGTTCACTGGCCAATTGAACGATCATTTTTTGATACCTGGCGGGCCTTTGAAGAAATGAAAAAAGAAGGGCTTACTAGGTCAATTGGTGTAAGCAACTACCAAATGATTCATCTTCAATATTTGGCAACCCAAGCAAATGAAATGCCGGTTGTTGATCAAATCGAGTTGCATCCGCTATTAACGCAAAAACTATTATTACAATTTAATCATCAACATCAAATAGTAACGCAAGCGTGGAGTCCATTAGGGCGGGGAGCAGTTCTCAATGAACCAGTATTAAAAGATATTGCTGCTGCTCATAATAAATCCACCGCGCAAATTATACTGCGGTGGCATCTCCAGAATGGTGTTTCTTTTATTCCTAAGTCAGTTCATGAAGAGCGAATTGCCCAAAATGCTGATATTTACGATTTTGAACTTAACACCCAAGAAATGGCGAAGATAGATGCCTTAAATGCTTATCATCGTACTGGTCGTGAACCAGAATTAGTTTATGAATACAATAAACAATATTAAACAAAAAAACAACCTAAGATTAGTTCAGGACAAAAATAATTCTTGTCCTGGACTTTTTTGTTATTCTGAAGATAGAGCTAAGATCGATCATGCTCCCAAGGACTTCGAGTCCGTATTATAAAATGATCTCCGCTATCTTTGATTTGATATTTTGCTTTTAGGCTGTGGAACTACGAGTTCGAGTATTTAGGAAATGAAGTACAAATCTAGGATAGCGGCTATATCTAGCTCTATTTATAGAAAGGAAGTTTTTTTATGGCTGATATATTTGCCTTGGATGTTTCAATGGGAAAAAGCTACTGTGTCTGGTATCGAGGGAAATACTGTTTAAAAGAGTTTTCTTTAGTACACACGAAAGCGGGGTTTAATGCTCTACGAGATATGATTGAGAAAGCTCAGAAGCCAATCATCTACTTTGAAGCGACTGGAATTTATTCGCGAGTAATTGAACATTTTTGTGAGACCAATGGTCTCCGCTTTTGCCGTCTTAATCCGCTAGAACTTCATTTAAAGTCCGAAAGTCTACGACGAGTTAAGACTGATCAGAAAGACGCTCACCGGATTGCGCTCACTGTCCAGGAAAATACTTTTCGATTAACAGTTCCTTGGAAAAAAGACTATCTTCAGCTACATGAGCTTAGTCGGTTCTATAATCAACTCAACACTGATTGGAACTATCGTCTAAATCATCTTCATACTGCACTTGAACAAGTTTTTCCAGAACTTAAGCAATTATTTGTAAATAGAACATCTAAATTAGCATTGAATATCGTGGAGCTTTTTCCTCATCCAGCACTAGTTAGGCCTTATTCGAGAGTTAAATTAAAGAATATTCTAATGGCATCTACAGATAAACGAATATCTAAGATGAAAGCTTATAAGTATGCCGATCGATTAATCGATCTCGCCCAAAAATCATATCCGGCTGTTTCTAGTGATGCCATTCAGGTTGATGAAGTTCGCTACTATGCTCGCCAATTAATTGCCTTAACCCGTAAAAAGGAAGAGGTTATCAAGCGGATGGAATCTATTGCCCAGCGCTTGCCAGAGTATATCCTATACTGCTCTTTTCCGGGAATTGGGAAACAAACTGCGGCTCAATTAATGGGAGAATTGGGCGACATTAGTCGCTTTGCCAATGCTAATCAGCTTAATGCCTTTGTCGGAATTGATATTCGTCGTTACCAATCTGGAACCTATTTAGGTCAAGATCACATTAATAAGCGTGGAAACCCGATTGCCCGTAAGCTCTTATATTTTACTGTAGGTAATATGATCCGCCAACAACACGCTAATTCTAATCATATTGTTGACTATTACTATCGTTTAAAAGAAAAACGACCTCATCCAAAACTGAACAAGGTCGCCATGGTAGCTTGTATGAATAAAACTCTGAAATGTCTCTTATCCATGATTAAGCACCATGAAAAATACCACTATCGGTATACGGACTCAATGGTCCCTGTGAAGGCATAATCACCTCACAATTTTAATATACCACTAATTCTCGATTTTTGAAGAAGAACCGGGTTGTTTAGTATACTCTTCTTTTCTAAATATTTTTCTTGACTAATCGTAGGAACAGGGAGCGAGACAGAAGTCACTCGTGACTTCGTTTTTCGACGCGAAGCTAGCCTCTGGGAGCCCCCGCAAGCAACAATGGCCTCTAACGTTCGGTGTTGCCGGACGTTAGAGGCCATTGTTGTACTGCGTATTTGCTTTTTATGAAAGTAACTTAACTTATGTCACAGTCCCGTTTTTATATTTATTCTAAGCCCAATTCTTTGGCATAGGCTGCTTCTTCCTTACTGAGGCGTTGACGTTCACGTTCGTTGTACCATGGTGAAATGGTAAAGGCGAGAACATCATTAATAAGGTAAATTGAGCTGTTAACGGCCATTGCTAAAGTGGCAGATCCTTGCTTGTAAGAAACAAACCAGAGTACTAGTTGTGCAAGACCAGATGCAAGCCACCAGAAATATTGATTGTTAAAACGCAAGAAACAAATAACACCGGCGGAAAGACTAATGGAAAAGCTGATTGCATCAATCCATGGCCGTGGATCGTCGGTAAGATGACCGATTAAATAACCAGAAACAAAATAAACGATAATTGTTGCAATGATGGCAACGGTCCATGAACGAGCATTGAATTTGCGGATCTTTGATGCCATGTTAACATTCCAGTTTGCGGAAAGTAAAACTGGTAAATCGAGGGTAATAACATAGGCGATTTGTTCGGCAATACTTAAATAATTTTTAGCACTAAAACCAGCAATGATGAAACATAATGCTGATAAAATACCTAAGAAACCATTTACCGACTTTGCAGCATTAATTGCCAAAACGCAAAGTACTCCAAGCGTGGTTCCAATAAATGTAATGACAGTTACCCACGTTATTGGAGCACTAACTAAAGTCATTACCTGACAGCCGAGACTGAAAAAGAATAGGTAATAATTTTGTTGTGGCCAGCCCTTTAATTGGTGGGCAAGAAATTTAAAATAATCGCTAATCATTAATATAACTCCCTCTACTATATGTTGTGCAATATTGTAGTTACTGCCGGCTAGTAACACAAGATATTGTGGATGCTAAAAAGCAACGTTTAATAGTATACCGGGTCAAAATCAGGGATGCAATACCCTAAAGTTTATTTAATCGGCTGCTTAGATTAAGTAAAGGCCGGAAGATTAACTCTATCGTTGAAAATAATAAATTTAAAAATTTCCTTTAGCAGATTATGGAGCATTGAATGACTTATCAATGCTATACTTCAACTTTAACAATTTTAACTTTATATGAAGATTGTGGAGCTTCAACAGTTACAGTTATCCCAGCTGTTTGGTGAAGAAGTGCTTGACCGAGGGGGGAATCAAAGGAGATTTTTTGTTTGGCAAGATCAGCTTCCTGTTTTCCCACAATATGATAAGTTTCTTGTTCATGATCATCCTCAAATTCAACTGTCACGGTTGTCCCTAAATCAATAGTATGATCATTCTTGGGAGTCACAATTTCAGCATATTGAAGTTGTTTATTGAGATACCGAAGCCTACTCTCAAGGTGACGTAACTCACGCTTAGCAGTACTATATTCCGTATTTTCGGATAAGTCACCAAGCGCACGGGCTGCTTTTAATTGTTCAATTTTTGCGGGCCTTTGCTGTTGTAATTTTGCAATTTGTTCTTCAATTTCATGATAGCCATTTGCAGTCATTTTTTGAAAATAGACATTTTTCATTGCTTCTTGGATCTTTTTTCGTTGCATTGGTATAGTTTCTCCTTATCGATTAGCAATCTTATTATATTTACTAGATATAATTATGATATGATAGAAAGGAAAATTCAATTTGGAGACGGAGGATATATAGATAATGAACGAACAAGAACAACATATTGACCAGTTTCTTACTTCGTCCAACTATCATCAGTTATCTGCTAATCAGCAAAAACATGCACAGGATATTTTGACGCGTTTTAATAACCAGATGGCAAATGATCAGCATTTGACCGATACTACTTGGACACCAGAAGCAGTAAAAGCGGTCATGGTCGGGGAATTCATCGCTGATCCAGCACTAACTAATCAATTTGGAATTGCGGTTGTTCCAGTTTTGCGAGCTTATCAAGAATTTTTGAAAGTTGAAAATCTTGCGGAAGTTGTAAAAGCAATGGAAGAACAACGAACAAAGATGAACGAGTGTCGGAAAGCACATAAGACGTGGGCACAATTACATGGGGATGCGGAGAATGACGAAGCAGAAGCAACCCCGGTTCAAGCAAGTCCTGCTAAAAAAGAAATTACATGGACACCTGAGAAGTTCAAGGATTTATTAGCAAATGTACAACAAGCTATTAAGTCCGCTTCCCAATTCAATAATCTTGAATTAGATGATGTTGAGTTGAACTATGTTGTGCAAGAGTTCTTGGAATTAATGGTACAAGAATGCAATGAATATCCAGGTCAATGGACTTTCAGCAACTTGCAACGCGTATTGGGCATGATGATGCCATTAGATCCACATATTTCAATTAAGCAAATTCATAACATTGTACCGAGCGCGCAGGCCTTGTTTGAATACTTGAAGCAAAATGATTATATCAACATGGATCAATACAAGTTGGGCTTAAAGGCAATTGCTAATATGCAACCATCAGAAGACATGCTTGCCTCATTAAATCGTGATGAGCGGGAAACACAATTAGTTTTATCATTCATCAATAGTAATGGTATCGATACTGATGATGCAGATGTGGCAGAAGCATGGATGGACGATCATAAGCAGGAAGTTGCTGACTTTATGCGTGGCCTCTTGAATCCATGGGGCGAATATGAACGTAAGCGCCTGCTCAAGCGTCAACGCGAAATGCAACAAAAGCAACAAGTGGCTAAGAATAGCGATAACCAAGTTGATTCACAATTAAAGCGGAAAAAGAAGTCCCTTCAAGGAATCAAGTTTAGTAAAAAGGCTCGGCGAAAATTACGTCGCCATTAATTTTTTAGAGGAGGAATCCATAATGAGCGTTGAAATTCCAGAAAATATGGAAGAAGTAGCAATGCAGCTGGCTCAACATCAAGTACGTGGTGAGCAAGTTGACGAAAAGGCTGTTATTCAAAATGCTGTTCGGGATATACTCCAAGCATTTTTTGATGAAGCTCTTGAAGGCCATTACGATGATGTTAAGTGGGATGGGGATGACTTAGTCGTTACGGATATTATGGGTGATGAAGTAGGACGTATTCAACCACAATCGAGCTCATTTATTGATGACTTTAAGAACGATGCTGACTCATTAATTGAACGGCTTGAAAATGCGACAGCCAAAATTGTTGGTGGTCGTTAAGATTTTTATCGAAATAGAAAATGACCCGTGGAAAATTCCGCGAGTCATTTTCTATTTTAAAGACGATTTTTAATTTCGTAGGGTTTTGATTTTTCGTGTTCAGCTGGTAAGGCATCCTTAGCGTAAAAAATTGCGTATTCTTTATCGTTAGGATCTTTAGCGATGACAAGTTCGTCATTGTGACGTGCTTGTTTAAAAATTTGTCCCTTCCGAACAGCTTCATTATAGTCATGAATATTAGCGACTGAATCGCCTGGATTAAAGAAAATTCTTGTTTCCATTATAAGTTCCTCCTCATGAACGACTTGGCAAATCGATTTGTGCTTTTGCTAGAATATGACCCTTGGCCGCATGGATAAAGTCATTAAGCCAGTATTTATTTTCTAAGGGTAAAGTATCATCTAACGCAAACACCATTAAAGTATAATCATGAGTTTTGTCTGGAGGTTGTGGACCCACATAACCACTAGTTATCAATGGGTTTCCATTAACCAACGAGCCGGCATTGCTATTATTTCCCTGAACAAATTTATCTGCTAATTCTCGACTAGCATTTGCAGGAATATCTGTTAACGTTGCTGGAATGTTGGCAGCTAACCAGTGGATCCAAGTAAAGCCACAGACAGGGGTTGAGTCATAATCAACAAAGACGAGTGCAAATGTTTTTGTATCTGCTGGTGCGTCGGTAATTTTAATTGGAAATGACTTAATTGGATGGTCAGCTAACATATCAGTTGCTGGCGCATATTTACCATATTCATCTGCTAACATCCCATTAATTAATGGTACTGAGATTTGCATAAAAATTCCTCCTTATAAGACAATTATAATCGAGCCTAATCTAAATACAATTTTCGTAAATCTTTTATTTCGGTAGGCGTAATATCAAGGTAATTATTAAGATATTGGTTAACGTTTCCGTAATTTTGAGTAATGCTTTTGATTGCTGTATTTAGGTAATCAGGAGCTACTGAGGCAAGGGCAGCCCGATTTGTCACTAGTGCCTCGCTGGCTCCATGATTCCGCATGTCTTGCAGCCAGTGATTACGAAACTCCTGAGTAACAGTATTCGTTAGCAGATAATCTTCCATAATAATCTTTTGCTCAACTCCGAGGGCACTAAGAATAAGATAAGCAGCCATCCCTGTCCGATCTTTACCAGCAGTACAATGAAATAGCAAGGCACCGCGTTCATTATTCAATAAGAGATTAAATAATTTCTGGTACGCTTGCTTGGCTGAAGTAGCCGTGGTCATTCGGTGATAAACATCAATCATATGATGATACCCGTTTCCAGGTTGTTGCATCTGTGCGGCGATTTCTTCATCACTATGCGAGGCGTCTGTTTCGTCGGCTTCGAAAACAGGCAAATGATAATACTTTGCTTGGGAAGGCACTCGATCAGGGTCTTTCTTTACTTCATCGGGAGCGCGAAGGTCGATATCTAGAGAAATGGGAATATTATCTAAAATAGTGAGATCATTTTGATCTAAATGAGCAAGTGAGCCTGTGCGAATAAGCCGATGCCATTTAATTTGATGCCCATCTGCTGTTGGATAACCTCCAAGATCACGAAAATTATAGCCATTCTTTATTGGAAGTAAGCGTTGGTTAGCCATGAGAATCCTCCTCGTATTAACTCTTATTACTATTGTACACTGAATTGAGGTAAAAGAGGTTGTAAAGCTTGAGCAAGCATTTTTCCTTCAGCGATAGCGCCAGCTTGATCAGGATGGAGCCCATCAGTGAAACTATGGGACCAAGTTTTGGTTTCAATTATTGAACAGTTATGTTTAATGGCAATTTTTCGAATCTCAGAAGCAAAAGTCTGGCTAAAAGGAATTATGATTGCTAAAGGAGCATGGGGAAAGGTTAGCTTAACTTGCTGGATAAAAAGGTCGAAAGCGGCAATAAATTGAGTTAAAGGGAAACGACGGTCATTAACACCTAAATTAATCACGGTGAGATCAGGATGATTAGGCGTCCATAATGTTTGATTATCAATTTTTCCTAAAAAGACGTCGGCAGTTGGTACCCCGCCAGTAGCAGGCCTTAGCACTCCTCCAGCAGAGTAGGCTATTCGAACACTATCGACGTTAAGCAGATCTGCACAGATTCCGGCATAGTTAGTTTCTGGCCGATAGTCAGCGGCAGGATGATTGCCAACTACCCAGCAACCGGCCGTAATTGAATCACCGATAAAATTGACCAGAGGACGCTGCGGGGCTGCCATAATTTTGCCGCTGTCGAGATAAATATTTTTAATTGCAAAGCCTTCATTGTCTTGCCACACTTCATCAATGTCGGTATTACCGGCTGCCATTATTTCGATGGTATGTAATGTCGAATCAAGTGGAATATCAATTTTTCCTAAGCTAGCTTGTACCCGTTGCCACTTTCCGTCATCAATTCGAAAGGCAAACACTTGGCTAGGAGATAGGAAATTTTGATTTGGCAAAACAGTAATTTGACACTCTTTAGCATCTGAAACCCTAAAACGAAGGTAGCTGCCAAGGTTAGTCGTGTATAAAGTGGGCATATTATTAATCTTTTTAACGGTCCAGCGTCCCGTACGTGAAGCAAATTTAATTAGATCAGTTGGTTGGTAGTTCTTCATTTAAATCCTCCAATTATTTATGACTAGTGTAGCATTAAAGAAGAAATTGTGTATATCATTTCTTGTTCTGTGTAACCGTTTTCTTCGTTGTATTGAATTATTTGTAAGCGCTTATTGACGAGGTGGTTAAAAAGTAGTAAATTATATTTAGTAAAAGTTTACTAATGTTTGTTTGATGTATGGAGGTTATTCTGATGGATAAGCAACAATTTTTAGCTGAATACCAAGATGTATTTAAGGAACCGGGGAAGGATGTATTTTTCTCACCAGGACGGATTAATGTGATCGGGGAACATACTGATTATAATGGCGGTCATGTTTTCCCATGTGCAATCAGTATTGGAACCTATGGGGTATATGGACCGCGTGAGGACACAACAGTCGCCATTTACTCAGCTAATTCAGCAAAAGAAGAAGACAGTAAGATTATTACTTTTGACATTAATGATACAGAACCGCAAAGTGCTAAAGATGAAAAGTGGGTTAACTACTTTAAGGGGATGCTTGTTTATCTAAAGCAACGTGGTTTCAAGATTGATCACGGATTTAACTTATACATCCATGGTTTTCTTCCTTATGGTTCAGGCTTATCGTCATCAGCATCAATTGAAATGTTGATGGGAAATATCTTGAAGGATGAATTTAATCTTGATATTGATGAAATTGAATTAGTTAAACTTGGCCAAAAGACTGAAAATGATTTCGTTGGTCTTAATTCCGGAATCATGGACCAATTTGCTGTCGGAATGGGTAAAGAAAATAATGCAATTTATCTTGACTGTAATACTCTTGAATATAAGTACCTGCCACTTGAACTTGGTGACTATGAAATAGTTATCATGAGTACTAATAAGAATCACTCCTTAGCTGGTTCTAAATACAACGAACGAGTTCAAGAATGTGAAGAAGCAGTTAAACGCCTTAACAAGAAACTAGATATTAATAAGTTGGGTGAATTAGATTCCGATACATTTGACCAATACACTTATTTGATTGATGATGATACATTAATTCGTCGTGCCCGTCATGCAGTTAGTGAAAATGAACGGACAAAGAAAGCCATTGATGCAATGGAGAAGGGTGATCTTGAAGAATTAGGCCGCCTAATCAATGCTTCTCATGTATCACTTAAATACGATTATGAAGTGACTGGTAAAGAACTTGACACCTTAGCAGAAAACGCATGGGATCAACCAGGCTGCCTTGGAGCTCGAATGGTCGGCGGTGGGTTTGCCGGCAGTGCGATTGCTATTGTTAAAAAATCTGAAGCAGATAACTTTAAGAAGAACGTTGGCAAGATTTATCGTGACAAGATTGGTTACGATGCCAGTTTCTATGATGCTGAAGTTGTTGATGGACCACATAAGCTTTAATAGTATTTTAGTGGGGGAATGAGAAAATGAAGTTAATGGAAAAGTTTGCTGACCAAGTGATTGCTAGTGGAACTTATGAACCACTCGACCGGATCTATGTCTTAAACAAGATTCGGGGCTTTGTTGGTGATGAAGATGTTGAAGCTAAAGATAATGAACCAGTTGTTAGTCAACTTGTTGATTTAGCTGTTAAACGCGGCAAAATTGATGATGGTCAAACTGCTAAGGAAATTTTAAACGATCAGCTTTATGATTTGATGACCCCAACGCCATCAGTAGTTAATCATAAATTCTGGGAAAAGTACCAACAATCTCCATCAAGTGCGACTGATTGGTTCTATAACTTATGTACTAGCAACGACTATGTTAAAGTAGCTGCTATCAAGAAGAATGTGGTCTTTGATAAACCAACTAAGTACGGCAATCTTGAAATTACCATCAATCTTTCAAAGCCAGAAAAGGATCCCAAAGCAATTGCAGCGGCTGCTCATGATACCGCTAAGAAGTACCCACAATGTGCCCTTTGCATGGAAAATGAGGGTTACAAGGGACGTCTTGGACAGGCAGCACGAAGCAACCACCGTATTATTCGAATTACAGTAGGCGGGCAACAATGGGGATTCCAGTATTCTCCATACGCTTACTTCCACGAACACTGTATCTTCCTTGATAGTAAGCATGAGCCAATGGAGATTAATCGGCAAACTTTAATTAACTTAGTTGAAATTGAAAAGCAATTCCCAGCTTATTTCGTTGGAAGCAATGCGGATTTACCAATCGTTGGTGGATCAATGCTTGCTCATGAACACTACCAAGGTGGTAAGCATATTTTCCCAATGATGAAAGCCTCTATTAAGAAAGAATTGTACTTTGATGAATATCCAGCTGTTAATGCAGGAATCGTTAACTGGCCAATGAGTGATATTCGTTTAACTAGTACCGATACCGAGCAACTAATTGATCTTGGTACACATATTATTAAGGTATGGGATCAATACAGTGATGAAAGTCTTGATATTAAGGCTTTTGATGGTGAAACTCGTCATCATACTGTTACCCCAATTATGCATCGGGAAGGCGATAAGTTTGTTCTTGATTTAGTTTTGCGGGATAATAATACTAATGATGAATATCCACTCGGAATCTTCCATCCACATGAAAAGCTATGGCATATTAAAAAGGAAAATATTGGTTTAATTGAAGTGATGGGTCGAGCAATCTTACCAGCGCGTCTTAAGGATGAATTAAATGAAGTTAAGAAGTTTTGGCTTGGTGCTGAAAATAAGATTGCAGATAGTCATCTTCCATGGGCAAAAGAAGTTCAGTCAAGGATTAATATCACCGAGGATAATGTCGATGAGGTTATGGAACAAGAACTTGCTAATGTCTTTGCCAATGTTTTGGAAAATGCGGGAGTCTTTAAGGATAACACAGCTGGAAATGAAGGTTGGCAACGATTCGTTGATGCTTTAAAATAGTTTTAACCTAAAATGAAGAAAGGGGCGCTGAAGCAGTATGGCAGTAACATTACATGATATCGCGGATAAAGCAGGGGTATCTATTGCAACTGTATCGCGAATTTTAAATAATGATGTGACGCTTTCTGTAAATGAAAAGACACGTCAGCGAGTGTTAGCCACTGCCGAAGAGTTTAACTATACTAAGCATAAACGAGCACGTAATAACCAAGTACAACGAGTAGCTGTTGTTCAATGGTATTCTCTTACACAAGAATTAGATGACCTATATTACATGGCGATTCGGATGGGAATTGAACGAGCAGCGCAACAACAGGGACTACAGACTGTTCCAGTTTACCAAAATAATATGGAAGAGATTCCTCGTGATGTTACGGGCATCATCGCGATTGGAAAATTTAGTGATTCGCAAGTTCAAGCATTGCGGTTAGTAACTTCTAATATTGTGTTTGTTGATTACGATAGTTTGGCTGCCGGTTATGATTGCTTAGTACCGGACTTTGAAAATGCAGTGCGGTCAGTTATTTCAGAATTTGTTAGCGAAGGGATTAACGATATCGGTATGTTGGCAGGAACTGAAAAGACAACGGACCAACAAATTGTTCCTGATTTACGGCGATTCTATTTTGAAAGTAACTTACGTCAACAAAACCTTTATCATCCAGAATTTATATTTGCTGGCAACTACACCTCGATGTCAGGATATAATGCGATGAAAAAGGCAATTGCGACGCTTGGTGACCGTATGCCGCATGGAATCTTTGTAGCAAATGATCCGATGGCGGTTGGCGCACTTAAGGCGATTCAAGAAGCCAAAATCAACGTTCCAAATCGAATCGCCTTGATTAGTTTTAACGATACGGCAATCGTTAAGTACGTTTATCCAAGCATGTCAGCAGTACACGTTGCCACTGATGAAATGGCACATGCCGCAGTTGATATGATGATTAAACGGCTGCAGAATCCGAATAATGACCCATGCAAGACAGTTGTCGGAACTCACTTGATCAAACGGCAAACAACCCGATAGCATATGAAAAATGATTCAGTTTTGATAGTAAGGCTCTTTGTCAAGAAGTACTGATGAGAAAATAAAATAATTTTACTAAGCAGCTTGTGCCTGGACTTTGGCATGAGCTGTTTGTTTATTTCGCCAATTTATTGCGATATAGGTATTTGGTAATGCAAGAAGAATTCTAATCCGGAAATTAAAGAAATTACGAAAGCCATAAGCAGTTCGTTTAATAACTTTAATTTTATTATTGGTTCCTTCAACAGGACCGTTTGTATAGGTGTCATATTTGAAACTATTATAGATTTCTTGTTTATGACTACGAAGGGTACGCTGAACTTTCTGTAGTGCTTGCGGAAGGTGTGTCCATTTAATTACGAGTAAGTTTTTTAATTCTTCCTTCCTACGATGAGCAATCGCCATAATTAAGTCTTGATAGTATTCATAAGCTTTTTTTAACTCATTATCAAAACTTAGGAGACGGTGAATAACTTCAACATCGGTTAATTGAGCGTAACTAAAGTTACGTCTTGACCAATAATTATTATATTTAAGCTCATTAGCAGGTGTTAAGAGTAATTTCCAAAAATGCTTAAGTGCACGCCACTCATGAGTGGCAGCACCAGCACGATTCATTACTTGAATCCTGATTTTATTTAATGCACGATACGCTTGAGCAACGATGTGAAAATGATCAGCGATAATTATAGCGTGAGGGAAGAGTTCATGAATTAAGTGACGATATGGAGTGTATAAGTCAACTGTTACTGTTTGAACTGCTAGGCGTGCTGAACGGTCATATCGAAGAAAGTAGTTCCGCAAATAACTATTTTTTCGTGACAGGATAATGTCAAGTGTCCGTTTATTTTCAATGTTCATTAGAATCATACTCATTCCACTGGGCGCAAAGCGACCAGATTTAAAATCATCAAAAGCAATATGGCGAGGCAACCAATGATAGTTAGGTTTGAAGAATTGATCAAGGTTTGTAATGACTCGTCTAATTGTCCAGTTCGAGACATTTAGTTCTTTGGCTAAATCACTTTGTGATTCATTTTTCGTCAGAAGCATCATGGCTCGTTGTTTTATCGCCAAAGAGATATGATCATGATAATTAATATCTCTAACAGCCGCTAATTTAGTAATTACTTCAGGACAAGAAGAGGAAGCTTTACAGATATATTTTTGCTTTTTAATCGACCAGATTGTTGGTTTAAAGTGAAGTTCTGGTCCCAAGCAATTAACTGTTTTATAGCCATTCTTACACATTAAATGTCCACATCGTGGGCAATGCATAGGATAAGTTTGGATAAGATGGACAATGATTTGATTAGGTTGATCTTCAATTGGATTATCAAAGTTCTTTTCATCTAGTTTGAGATAGGGATCTTTAATTCCTAAGATAGTTCTGATAGAATTGTTCATGAAAGATGGTCCTTTCTTAACGAAGACGGGGTCCAACCATCTTTCGCTTTTTTATTTTAAATTTTAAACAAATAAAGCACT
>NZ_JAJGUI010000111.1:0-75169 GCF_020784875.1 Limosilactobacillus reuteri subsp. simiae
GACTTAGTTGAACGAAACTCGTCAAAACATAGATGCTTAGGCAACTTAGCTACACGATAGTGTGGTTCCATGCGCTCTAAAATTGTTCGACGAACACTGCTAGAAGAGCAGTGACACATTTCAGCAATTAGCTGACCAGATAGTCCTTTACGAGCTAAAAGCATGATTTGATTTTTGAGATTACTGGATAGGGTTTGATTTTCTTTGGTTAAATTAGTAATAGCACCAAACGTAGTATGGCACGATTTACATTTATAGCGTTGTTTACGAAGCTCTAGTTCATATCTTCTCCCGTTTAAACTAGCCAGTCGTACATGAGTTTTGCGAAAGCCATCCTTATTAACTGTGGGAAAGCCACAGTTACGACAACGATTAATCGGATAAGAAAGAGTAGCCGTTATTAGTGTTATATACTCTTTAACAGAGTCATCGTTGTGTTCAGCTTCTTCAACAGAAATAATTTTAATATTTTTATCTTTAATTCCAAGAATATTTAGGATAGAATCATTAGGGGACATTTGTTTAACCTTCTTTCATGATTTTTGTGGTGAATTGATTGTATAACGAGGGGACAGCAAATGTCTCTTTTTTATACAAAAAAATCTGGCATGGAATCTCCATCCATACCAGAAAGTGTATACCCTAAAAAAGTTGATAATAAAAAGGATTGCGGAGAAAAATTCCACAATCCTTTTTATTATCTTCAATTTTTTAAAAGATCTTATTAGGGATTAGTTGTGCTTGGTTGCGTAGCAGGAGCAGGGCTAGAACTTGAACTTTGTGCAGGTGCAGATGAACTTGAACTAGCCGGAGCACTGCTTGATGAAGACTCAGCTGGAGCATTGTTTCGTTCTTCTGTGCGACTTTCGCTGCTACTACTTGAAGCAGAGCTAGAAGACGATGAAGACGATGATGAATCACTTGAGCTAGAAGTAGAACTACTATCACGATCATCTGATGTATCTTCAGTGTAATCAAATGCCCATTTTGAATCACGAATTACAAGCTGACGTTTACCTTTAACTCGAACAGCCTCAACAGTGTCTGGCATCGTCCAATCAGATGCGTGATTTTGGCTGTCAAGATATTGCATTAAGTCCTTGTAAAGTAATTGCGCTGACTTTACATATTGTTCTGAAATGCTGCCACCAGGTTCGAGTGGGTGGTCATAACCAGTCCAAACTGCAATTGAGTAATTCTTAGTATAACCAGCCATCCAGGAATCCATTACGCCAGACTGGCTAGAATTTCCAGGGTAGTTTGTCGTCCCTGTCTTACCAGCTTGGTTAACACCGTCGAGTCGAGCGTCAGTTGCGCTTCCCTGTGAATCAGTGAAAACTCCTTTAAGCATATCAGTAATCATGTAGGCAGTAGCCTTATTCATTGCGCGTTTACCTTTAGGATTGAATTGCTTTACTGAACCATCTTGAGTAGTAATCGAGCTAATGTAGTAAGGTTTGTAGTAAGTACCACCATTAGCAAAGGCCGCATATGCAGCAGAAACTTGGAGTGGGGAGATATACAACGCAATCCCGTTTTGTAAAGTATATGGTTGTTTTTGTGAAATCCCTAATCCATCAAGGAAAGAAGTAGCACGCTTAATTCCAACAGCTTGCAATGCGCGAATAGCAGGAACATTCCGTGATTGAACTAAGGCTTCACGCATTGTCATATTACCCTTGTACTTTTTGTCAAAGTCATGAAGGACAGTGTTGGTACCAGGAAAGACAAACCGCGTATCAGCAATTGATTTGAAAGTTGGCCATTGCAAGTATTCGATAGCTGGACCATAATCCATTAATGGCTTTGCGGTTGACCCAGAACTACGATTGCTTTGCACAGCTCGGTTAAGTCCATACACAACATTTCCTGTGTGACGACCACCGAGCATGGCAATAATTTGCCCGTTGTGGGGGTCGGTAACAGCCACTCCAGCTTGCATTTTATCATTTTGGAACTGAACATTTTTATTTGCAGCGTCGTAAAGATGTTGTTGAGCATCAAGGTCAAGGTTGGTGTGAACCTTTAACCCATCACTATAAGGGTTGTATCCTTGTGCTTGTAAATCAGCAAGAACCTGCTTTACATAAGGATCCACAACCTTAGAATCTACAGCAGTTCCGCTTCCCGAAATATTACCGTGATCAGGGTCTAAACCAGCAGTAACGCTTTCACTTGCAGCTTGGTTAGCCTGTGATTGGGTAATGTAATTGCTGCGGACCATCGCATTCAATACTTCATTGCGCCGTTGTGTTGCATACTTTGTGTTACTTACAAGCGGATTATAGTAAGTGGGAGATTGTGGCATCCCAGCAAGCAGGGCTAATTGGGAAAGATCAAGATCGTTTAAATCTTTACCGTAGTAATACTGAGCTGCTGTTTGCATTCCATAAATTCCATTTCCCATGTAAACCTTGTTAATGTAGAAATCAAGGATTTGACTCTTGCTAAAATGCTGCTCAACATTAATAGCAAGCCATGCTTCTTGGGCTTTACGTTTTAATGTTCGATCAGAGGCAGCCGTTGAGAAGACTGATAGTTTAACTAACTGTTGAGTCAGCGTACTTCCCCCCTGCATCCCGGCTGAACGACCAAAAACATTAGAAGTGGCTGCTCCAAGAATTCGAATTGTATCAACACCATGGTGCTTGTAGAAGCGGCGATCCTCAATTGAAACAACAGCATTTTTTAACTGCTTTGGAATTTGATTATCCTTGGCATATTCTCGCTTTTGTGCTCCTAAACGAGAAATCACTCGATTTTGATCATCGTAAATAGTCGTAATACTCTGACTTGTTAAGTCGCTTCTACTAATTTTAGGAGCGCTTGAGGCATAGTAGAAAAATAAAGCTGCAGATGCCACCATTAGTAGAACGACGATTCCTGCTACCCATAGCAAGATTTTCTTTATTAAGCCGCCAACATTGCGCTGTTGATTGTCATTATTATTATGACGCTCACTACGCGTTGACTGATTATCATTTGACATAGTAAACTCCTTTACGCTTTTGCAGCAATTATTTTATCAACAGCGTTTAAATATGGTAAACGCGGATTGAGTTGATAATGAATTTGATAGCCTTCTTTAGCGATATCAGTTCGCAAAATTGATTTACGGCCGCCATTTTGCTGTTGGTCCCAATATTTAAACAGGTTGGAAGCGGGAAGCAGGTATAGCAGGTCAAGCTCCGTAAATTTAATGAAAGCAAAACAAATTCCTCCCTGTGCTACACATTCACGCATATGTTGAATTTGGTGGGGATGAAAGTTCTTTAATGGAAAAGAATTTTTATTACGTGTTTCTTTAGCATCAAAATCAATGTAGTATCCACGGTACACCCCATTGTAATCAGTAGTTGATGGCCGCCGAAAATATGCTTCTTTAATAACAGCCGCACTCCGCTTGGGGTAATCAACTTTTACAAGCTGAATAGGGGTAGGCTTTTTATGAATAACAGCAATATGGCGAGCCAAATAGTACTGATTACTATGATTGATCTCATCCTCTAACGACATCCCACGTTTGGCATAAATAGATTGATGTGGTGTCGGTAATTCATTATGTGTATTATAGTGTTGTACAGGTTGCTGACCATTGGGATAGTGAATGGTCACAGTGATCACTCTCCTAACTAGAGATTTATTATACCAGACTCGTTACATAATGATTGATACAAGATGATTACAAGTTTAAGTTAAAAGGCTTTATATCTGCTTATTTAGGGAGGATTTTATGAAGAGAGTATGGATTACTGGCTATCGAAGTTACGAACTAAATATATTTAATGATGATGATCCCAAAGTTCAAGTAATAAAAGAGGTGCTAAAAAAATATTTAAGAGCTCAATTAGAATTAAATGATGATGAATTCTGGGTAATAACTGGACCACAAATGGGAACGGAAAGATGGGGACTTGAAGCTGCCTTAGAACTCCAAACTGATTTTCCACAATTAAAAACAGCTTTAATGTTTCCTTTTGCAGAATTTGGTAAGCAATGGAATGAAAGCAATCAGTTAAAGCTGACAAATGTTACCCAGCAAGTTGATTTTTTTGCTAATGTTTCAGATAAACCTTATCAATCGCCACAACAATTACGGAATTATCAGCAGTTTATGCTTACCCATACTGATGAGGCTTTTCTTCTTTACGATCCAGAGTATGAAGGAAAAACTAAGTATGATTATGAGACGATTCAAAAATATATAGAAGAAAGTGAGTATTCGATGACGCTTGTTGATTTTGATGAACTTCAAGAAGAAGCAGAAGAATGGGCCGAGCGTCAAAGGGAAAAAGATGAATTTTAATCTTGCATTTTTTCTTTGATTTGGTATTATAGTTATTGGACTACGCAAACTAAACAATTGAGGTGTTTAAGTTGGATAACATAAAATTTACTCCACAAGATATTTTGCACAAGCAATTTAAGGAGAGAAATATTGGCAAAGGCTACGATGAAGCGGATGTTGATGCTTTCTTAGATGATGTTATTAAAGACTACGACACCTATAACAAAGAACTTGAACGTTTAAATGATGAAAATGAACGTTTGAGAGCAAAGGTTGACGAATTAAATCGTCAAGTAGAAGTTGGTTCATCTATGAGTAGCCAAACTACTTCCCGACAACCTGTATCGAGCGCTACAAATATGGATATTTTAAAGCGTCTATCTAATCTAGAACGTCGTGTATTTGGTTCACAATTAGATGGTAATGATAATAATGACTCACATTTGCTTTAGTGCGTGTCGAATAGTTTATTAATAATTTTGCAAGTTTTGGGTAATTGAGCACAGCTTATGTTGTGTTAGGAAGGTCCATGCTCGCACAGGCTGCGATGCCTGTAGTGTTTGTGCTCGCTGAAAAAATAAGGCGGGGCACCATTTTATGGTGACGGCGGAAAAACGGACTAAGGTTTAACTATGTCTTAGTATTCCTGAAAAGTGCCACAGTGACGATACAATATCGGAAACGATATTGGTGGAACGCGGTAAACCCCTCAAGCGGTAAACCCAAACTACGGTAGGGGAGCTTTGGATAACAAATTGAAGTGATTCCAGGGGAGAGTATTTCGGTACTCTGAGATAGATGATTACCTCGATATAATTATGCCTGATAATTATATTACGACAAAACATGGCCTACAGATACTTGCATACAGGCACCCGAGTTCGCTCGGGTTTTTTTATTTTAAAAATCAGAGTATGGTTTTATTGGTTCTTTTTTTGTAGAATGCGTTAATAATTACTCGCTTGAAGTAAAAAGTTAAATGGTGATAAATTAAATTTTAGAAGCTTAAGATAGATATCACTTAAAATAGCAATAAAATATAAATAATCGTTTCATTTTATTGCAAGTGCGCCTATAATGTTAAAGGGGTTAGAAATGAGTTATTTGTAAATTTGGCTTATCTTTTGATTAATAAAATTAGATAATGAAGTTAGGGAATTATGGATAATAAGAGAATAAAAATTGTATATATGTCGTTTTCTGGGAATGTACGGTCATTTACTCATCGGCTTCAAGAATACGCAACGCAACAACATCATTTGAATAATGAAAATCCTTTAGTCGATTTATTGGAGATTTCAGAGGAGACCCTTCCGACTGAAAGCGATAGTAAATTTTTTGTTTTACTACCAACATATATGATTGGTGGAAGTAGATTTACGCCGACATTAACAGAGATTTTAACAACACCAATGCACGATTATTTGGAAAGCTATGACAATGTTAAACGTTGTGCGGGAATAATTGGCAGTGGGAACTTAACCTTAGGGAAGATGTATGTAATAACTGCCAAGACATACGCTAAAGAATATGGTTTGCCTTTATTGGACGCATTTGAATCTCGTGGCACCACCCGGGATATTGAACGCATTTACAAAATATTGACTGATAAAGCAAATGAGAATTCATTAATGTAGTTAGGTTAAAGTCAACTACCATTCATAAACAAAAAGGGACTGTGACATAAGTTAAGTTACTTTCATAAAAAGAAAATACACAGTACAACAATGGCCTCCAACGTCCGGCAAAAAAGCCGAACATTGGAGGCCTATTGTTGCTTGCGGGGGCTCGAAGTCCCTGGGAGCATGATCGATCTTAGCTCTATCTTCAGAATAACAAAAAAGTCCAGGACAATAATTATTTTTGTCCTGAACTAATCTTAGGTTGTTTTGTTTCTTCTTGCGGCTTCTTTTCATTTTGAAGCAACATAAGGTAAAATAGCTAATAGGAATAAGTCTAAAGGAGCGTTTAATGTGCAAACATATCAGTTAATTGCTACTGCTGCTGCAGGTATTGAAGCATTAGTAGGAAAAGAACTAAGAGATCTTGGCTATGAAGTCAAAGTAGAAAATGGTCGGGTGCGTTTTCAAGGGACAATGAAGGATGTCATTCGGACTAATCTCTGGCTACGGACAGCAGACCGAGTAAAAATTGTTGTTGGTGAATTCGATGCTCGGTCTTTTGAAGAATTGTTTGATCGTACTGAAAACATTGCATGGGAAGATTTGTTACCAATTGACGCGAATTTCCCAGTGGAAGGAAAAAGTCATAACTCACAATTGCATAATGTGCCAAGTGTTCAAGCAATCACTAAAAAGGCGATTGTTCAACGCCTCAGTAATGCATACCACCGTCGGACTCGCTTAGCCGAAACTGGTGCCACTTACCCGTTAGAAGTAGCGATTAATAAAGACCATGTTCTTCTTACGTTAGATACTAGTGGAGAAGGGCTTTTTAAGCGTGGATATCGTAAAAATAAAGGTGGAGCACCGTTGAAGGAAAATATGGCAGCCGCCTTGGTGATGCTGGCTCACTGGTTCCCAGATAATCCATTTGTCGATCCTGTATGTGGTTCGGGAACGATTCCAATTGAAGCAGCATTATACGGTCATAATATTGCGCCGGGCATCAACCGTTCATTTATTAGTGAACAATGGGTTAACTTAGTTCCAGATGGTTTATCTGATGAAGTTCGGGATGAAGCCGATTCCTTAGCAAATTATGATATCGAATTAGATATTCACGGATATGATATTGATCAGAATATGATTGATATTGCTCAAGAAAATTCTCGTGCGGCAGGATTAACTCATGATATTACGTTTAAGCAATTAGCCGTAAAAGACTGGCAAACAAGCGAAGTTAATGGAGTTATCGTTGCTAATCCGCCATATGGTGAACGGTTAAGTGATAAGGAATCAGTTCATGAACTTTACCGGCAGATGGGTGAGTTATATCGTCCATTAACCACATGGAGTAAATATATTTTGACGGCTGATATGGAATTTGAAAAGTATTATGGCGCACCCGCTACCAAGCGTCGTAAACTTTATAACGGTGCTTTACGAACAGATCTCTACCAATATTGGGGCAAAAAAGACCGCTCCAAGATCAAAGCCCTTAAATAGCAAGGGTTTCAAGCGATTCGCATGATCGAAAATAGGTGCTAGGGGGCAAACCCACCCAATAATAAAAGCCTTAGTAGGATAACAACCGCTAAGGCTTTTTCTCTGTTTGGTGGCTGATAGAACACGTGGATGATATAATTAAAACGATATGCTGTTTTCTAAAATCACTCTATTTTATGGAGGGCCTGGTTTGCTAAATTATGTGCACCACGATTTTGGCTTTCAGGAATCCACTGGGTAACAACCGTTGAAAAGTGTTGGAGGAGAGGATTTAGTGCTGCTAATTCTTTTTGGTAATGTTTTGTATAATTTTTGCCAATTGCGTCACTTAAGATACGACTATCAGTATAAAATAGGATTGTTTCATTATTACTAAAGTGATCAATTAAGTATTTAAATCCATAGTGAGCTGCAGCAAATTCGCCATGGTGATTATCCATTCTTTCCTTATCTACTGGAATTGCAAGCTGAATTTGCTTATGATTGGCAAGTATTATTATTCCTAAACCAGTGGGGCCTGGGTTTCCTTTTGTTGCAGCATCTGTAAAGATTTTGATCATAAAAACTACCTCTTTTCTGAAAGGATGACATTTATAATTATGGAAGAAGAAACTCGTTATTTTTACCAACCAGACCTTACGGGGACAATTATTAGCTGGTGTTGGACTTTTCTCTTCTTTATTGCCGGTCTCGTAATTTGGCTTGAAATTACCCATTTTCAGTGGCTCAGCGCGCTCTTTTTTGCAGTTTTTGTAATTCTTGCCTTATTAGAATGGCGGCGACGAACCGTAGTAATCACTCCAACTAAAATGGTATTTAATCGCTTGTTACAAAAGCAGTATCTCGTTATCCCGATCTCTGATATTCGTCAGCCAGAGTTTACCAAGCATACGGTGACAATTACCGTGAATGGAGAGGTAATGAGCTTTACCTTTACCACTAAAGCAATTGCACGTTTGAAATTAGCATTGAAACAACAGGGGGTTCAATAATTGTTACTTGGGATCGCTATTGGAATTATTTTAATTTTAACAATTTGTGACCAATTATTAAAATCTTGGGTTGCTTCATCAATTGTTCTTGGTGGTAGTAAACAGCTAATTCCTGGTATTATTGAGTTAACTAATTTACGAAATTCAGGTGCTGCTTGGAGCCTTTTTGAAGGGCAACAAACTTTTTTTACCATTATAACCATTATTGCGATTATTGTAATTGGTTACTTTATCTGGCAGTACCGTAAAAATATTCCTATGCTAATTGGCTTATCATTGATTATGGCAGGAACAATTGGCAACTTTATCGACCGGTTAAGACAAGGGTATGTTGTGGATATGTTTGAAACAACATTTATTAATTTTCCAATTTTTAACATTGCGGATATGTGCTTAACACTTGGCGTAATCTGGTTAATAATTTGCATCTTAAAGGAGAAAGACTGACAAATGTCTGAAGAATTAGAATTAACAATTGATAGTGAGATGGTTGGAAGGATTGATAAGCAACTTGGCCATCACTTTGACCAATTTTCTCGATCACAAATTCAACATTGGATAGAAGATGGTCACGTTCTTGTTAATGGCAAACAGGTAAAACCTAAGTACAAGTTGCTTGTAGGTGACCACGTCCAAATAATCCCAGAAGAGCCACAAAAAATTGATTTAGCACCTGAGGATATTCCTCTTGATATTGTATATGAAGATGAGGACGTTATTGTCGTTAATAAACCGCAGGGAATGGTGGTTCATCCTGCACCGGGTCATCCAGACCATACGCTTGTAAATGCTCTTCTATATCATTCACCACTATCAACTATTAATGGAGAATTTCGGCCAGGGATCGTTCATCGGATTGATAAGGATACCTCAGGACTATTGATGGTAGCCAAAAATGATATGGCGCACCGTTCTTTGACAGCTCAATTAAAAGCAAAAACTAATAAACGAGAATATGTTGCGCTTGTGCATGGAGTTATAAAAGAAGATAAAGGAACAATTGATGCTCCATTAGGTCGCTCATTGAAGGACCGCAAGAAGCAGGCAGTTGTAGTTGATGGACGTCATGCGGTAACTCATTTTAATGTGTTAGAACGGTTTAATAATTACACATTAGTTGCCTGCCAGTTAGAAACAGGACGGACTCACCAAATTCGCGTTCATATGAAATATATTGGTCACCCGCTGGCGGGAGATCCGTTGTATGGACCGCGAAAAACGCTTGCTGGCAACGGCCAATATTTACATGCTCGTTTGTTGGGCTTTAAACACCCCCGAACAGGCAAAGAAATGGTTTTTACGGCTCCATTACCAGCCTATTTCACAAAAATGCTTGAACATTTACGTAAGATAGACCAATAAAATTATTGTGTTTAATTCGGAGAACGTTCATAATGATATTGATCAATTATTAACAAAGTTTTAGGAGAGTGGGACAGTGACAGCACGATACCTAATATTTGAAGATGGCTCAATTTTCGCTGGCGAAGGTTTTGGTTCACCAGCTGTTACTTTTGGTGAAGTTGTTTTTAACACCAGTATGACTGGTTACCAAGAAATCATCACTAATCAGGTTTATAATAACCAAATTGTCGTTTTTACCCAGCCAAATATTGGAAGTTACGGCATTCAACGTAATATTTATGAATCCATTGTACCGACAATTAAAGGAATTATTGTTCGTTCTCTTGCCGATGCTGGCACCGATGATAATGGACGACAATTGACACTTGATAAATACCTTCAACAAATGAATATTCCTGGAATCGCTAATATTGATACGCGAGCAGTAGTTCATAAGTTAAAAAAAGCTGAAAAGCCATTAAAAGGAAGCATTGTTCCAGTTCCAGATGATCACGCTTTTGACCAGCTTCATGCGACTGTTTTAACGAACCAGCAAGTTGCTCAAGTCTCTACTCCTAAGCCATATCCTAATCCCGGAACTGGGCTAAGTGTTGTTGTGATTGACTTTGGATTAAAGAACGGAATATTACGGGAATTGAGTCGACGAAAATGCAATATTACCGTCTTACCATATACTGCAACGGCTGAAGAAATATTACGGTTAGATCCTGATGGGGTTGTACTTTCAAGTGGGCCGGGAAACCCAAATAATGTTCGTAGGTCGGTCCTGGAAATGATTCGTACTGTCCAGACCAAAGTACCGATGTTTGCTATTGGACTAGGTCATGAATTATTCGGAATCGCCAATGGAGCAAATGTCCAGCAAATTCCGGTCGAACACCATGGGATGAATCACCCAATTCATGAAATTATTACTGACCACATTGTCTATGCGACTCAAGCAGAAGGATACTTGATTGATCGTAATTCGGTTGACCGCTCCCAGCTTTTTATTACATACGTTGACATGCTTGATAATAGTGTTCAAGGGCTTCGTCATCGTCGCTATCCAGCTTTTTCAGTTCAATTCTTCCCCGATGGTGCACCAGGGCCTGATGAAACTGATGGCTTATTTGATGAATTCGTTGATACAATGAATAGGAGGGGGGATCGTCATTGATGGAAAAGTTGAAATCTGTATTGATTATTGGAGCAGGAGCCAACGATGTTCAACACGGCGATGAGCTCGACTCTGCTATTTACCAGGTCTCACGCGTTTTTAAGCAAATGAAGATAAAAACAATCTTGGCAGATGATAACCCATTTTCAGTAAGCTTAGAAAATGTTGACCACGGTTGTATTGTCCCACTAAAGGTCGAAAGCCTAATGGATATTATTGATAAATTTCATCCTGACGCAATCTTACCTACACTGGGAAATCGTCGGGCTTTTGAACTTACTCAAGAATTGCTAGAAAAAGGGATTATTCGTAAAGAAAATATTCAATTGCTAGGAGTCCCTGAAGCAACTATTCGTCAAATTAATAGTGCAGTTTTACTTGAACGAACCCTTCGTCAAATGGAAGCACCTGTTAAAAAAATCGTAACGGTTAATAATTATCAGGATGCTTTGGATGAGGCAACTAAACTAGGATATCCAGTTATTATCCGGTCGGTATTACCTAAGAGTAGCAGTACGCGTAAAATTGTGCATGATCGAAGTGAATTGGCAGATGCGGTAAAGGTTTGCTTGAGCCAGTCGCGTGCGGAACAGGTAGTAGTTCAGCAAAGTCTTGCTGGCTATAAGGAAATTGAAGTCGTCGTTCAACGTGATAGTTCTGGAACAATGATGATGTTGTCAATGATTGAGGATATGGACCCAATCGGTATCCATGCTGGTGATTCAATTGCTTTCAACCCTGTTCAAACACTTCGCGATCGACAGATTCAGGATATTCGGGATACGGCTTTTGCTATTACTCGCAAATTAAGGATTGTCGGTACAAACCATATTCAGTTTGCCCTGGATACAAATAGTGATCGTTTTTATGTCATTAAGAGCAGTCCATACTTTGATCGAATTACAGCGTTTGTGTCGCAGTCAACTGGTTACCCAATTGCTCAGGTAACAGCACAATTATATGCGGGAAAGCATCTGCGAGACATTGATCTTGGCGAAAATTATGTTCATCATGCGGCTCTTATCGAACCAACAATGGATCATATTGCTGCACGGGTTCCAATATGGGGATTCAGTGATTTACCAAAAGCTAGTCGTTTACTTGGAACAGAAAAGCGGTCGGTGGGGACGGTTTTTGGTATCGGCCGAAGTACTATCGAAGCACTTTTCAAAGCTATTGAATCCCGTTATCACGAGCCAGCTGACTTTCATCTTGCCGCTCAAAAGCAATTGACTGATGACCAATTAATCGCCAAAATTGTCCATCCAGAAGCAGGACGACTTTTTGTATTAATTGAAGCGATGCAGAGAGGATATTCAGTTAACGAATTAGCAGAGATGACAAAGATTGACCCATTTTATTTTGAACAGATTAATAAAATGCGGTTGTTGATTCGGGAAATTGCTGAGCATCCAAATAAAGAACCGGTTTTACAAAAAGCAAAGAGTTACGGATTAAGCAATCAACTTATTGCAAGACTATGGAAAACTACCCCTGAGCAAGTTTATCAGATGAGTTTAGACCATCAATTATTGACAAAGTACAAGGAAATCGAACCATCAGCCGGGGAGTTTGATCAACATACTAGTAGTTTTTATTCTGCTTATGAAGAAGAGAATGAAATTAGCCGAACTTCCCAACCAAGTGCCCTTGTAATAGGAACGGGGGGACTACGTTTAGGATTAAGTAATTCTGGTGATTACTTTGTTGCTATGATGTTAAAAGAGCTTCATAATGAGGGCTTTAATAACGTCATTGTAAATTCGAATCCTAGTTCAGTTACGTTTAATCCAGAGTTAGCTGAAAAGCGCTATGTTGAGCCAGTAACGATTGAAAATATTTTGCAGATATTACGGATAGAGCAACCCCAGTATTTGTTTATTCCTGCTAGTTATAGTAAATTATTGAAATCATTGCAAAATTATGACTTGGATGTAAAAATTATCGTAATTCCAGATGAATTGCCAACTACTGCTGCTAGTAGCGATAGGCAACGTTACTCCTTCAATTATGTCTATGATGGCAATTATGCTTATCCATTAGGAACAATGACTGATCTTTTTTCACCAATTGCGTTAAACTATCAATCCACCGCTTTACGCTACCCGGCTGATCTTCCTTCATCAACTTACCAAAATCTCAATGACCAGGCTAGTGTTGCTGTATTAAAGATGGAACAGCCAGGATTATACCAAGTGATTTTTGAAGAGAATGATGGTGAATTTAATTTAATGAAAGTTCAACCATTATCATTGCCAGAAGTAGCCTTTTTATCAAAAGCACTTCATATTAGCTTACCAGGAATCTTTACTCAATTATTCACTGGTAAATTCGATAAAATGCTGGAGCCCAAACCGGTATCAGGGATTGTTAACTATCGTGCAACCTTCCCATTTAAGGCGTTGCGAGTTAAGGGTGGAATTCCTGCCCGTAACCGAGTCATTGGTGCTCAGATGCAATTTTTAGGAGAATAATTTAGAGATATAAAAAACTTCAGCCCGGTGTCTTGGGCTGAAGTTTTTTAGTTAGAAAGCTTATGCGGTGTTACATAAAGTGTTTTCTGACCTGTAAAAATAACAAAGCCAGGTTTAGCTCCGTTTGGCTTATGAAGTCGCTTGACAGGAAGATAATCAACGGGTACGTTATCGGAATCGCGACCTTTAGAGAAGTATGCTGCTAACTGTGCAGCTTCTAGAATCGTATCTTCAGATGGGTTTGTTGAGCGGATTACCACGTGGGAACCTGGGATATCTTTAACATGTAACCAAATTTCATTTTTATTAGCAATCTTAAAGCTAAGACGGTCATTTTGTAGGTTATTTTTACCTACTAAAATTGTAGTGCCATCACTAGTATGAAACTCTTCTGGGGCACTTACTTTAACTTTTCGTTGCTTTTTCCCACTTTTCTTCTTTTTAATATAACCTTGCTCTTGTAATTCTAGTTTAATCTCTTGAATATCAGCAGGAGCAGCTAATTTAATCTGATTTTCAATGTTTTCAAAGTATTTGATTTCATCATTTGTCAGTTTTAGCTGTTCCTTTACATATTCAACAGAGGTTTTGAGCTTATTATACTTAGTAAAGTACTTTTGGGCGTTACGCGATGGTGATAATTCTGGAGCAAGCTTGATTTTCAGTGGCTTATTATCATCATAAAAGTTAGGAAGTTCGATTTCTTTCATTCCTGGAGTTAATTTACTAAGATAGGTAGTAAGGATTTCACCACAAATTCGGTACTGATCTGCAGTTGCTGCATCTTGTAATTGTTGTTGCAGTTTTTTTACTTTTCGCCGATCTTTTTTTAGCTCATTCTTCAGTACTTTTAACACTTGCCCAGCTAATTCTTTGGAACGATCCTGCTCTGCTTTATTGGCATAGAAGGCATCGAGAAGGGCAGAGAGGGAGTCGAAATGTTGCAACTCGCCGTCAATATTTAATGGAGGGAACACAGCAAATTGGGTCTTTCCATTAGAGCGGGTGATTAATACTGGCTCTGGATTTTCAAAGTGCTTAAGAAATTGCTGATAGGTAGCTGGCAAATTATCACTTTGCAGTAATTCTGTAGCTAGTTCCCGTGCGGAGTCTTTACCAAATCCTTGATAATGCTCCTGTAACTGATGACTTAATTCTGCTGTGTCATCGGTTTGTCTTACAAGATCAGAGTAGACCTGGTTTGGTAAGTAAGGGTTAACTTTATCTTGCTTTGGTGGCATGACAAAGGTAGCACCAGGTAATAACAGGCGAACCCGATTTTGATCTGAGCCAATATGCTTAATGGTGTCAATGATTTTACCTGTCTTGAGGTTAACGAGTGAGATATTACTATGCCGGGCCATAATCTCACTCACAAGGACTAGTTGTTGACTATCGCCTAATTCATCACGAGTGTCAAAGGTAATTTTGATAATCCGATCATTATCAACTTGTTCAATTTTATTGACGATTGCACCTTCAAGGTATTTCCGCATCGTCATTGTAAAATTAGTTGGAACTGCTGGATTTTTATATGGGATCTCAGTAATTTGGATTCGTGGGTATGTTGGATTAGCAGAAATGAGTAATGGATAGTTGTGCCGGTGAGCACGGATCGTAATGATTAATTCTGCAGGGTAAGGTTGACTAACTTTGGCTACCCGACCAGTAGTTAATTTTTGATCTAGCTCATGGACAATTGCATGAGTAAACAAGCCATCAAAAGACATTAGTGTAGCCTCCTAAATATTATAATTACAAACGAAAATAGCACTATTAATTATACAGTTTTACATCATTAATGAAAAGTAATGTTACTTTAGTGGACATATTTTTGGTTGGTTTAGGGCCGTCAATGTGGTATGCTTTTTGTATTATGTGGGTGAAATCCGCGTAAAAACGCAATTATTTTTAATTATACAAATTTAGAACATGGAGTTGATAAGATGAAAATTGCTGTTGTTACTGACAGCACTGCCTACCTTTCTCCTGAAGAGGCGGCGGCTAATAATATTCATGTTGTCCCAATCCCAGTGACATTGGATGGTCAAACATACCGTGAAGGTGTCGATATTTCCACCAGTGATTTTTATGAAAAGATGGCAAATTCAAGCTCTTTTCCAACGACTTCTCAAACGCCAATCGGTCAATTGATGGAAGTTTACCAAGGATTAGCCGATGATGGGTATGATGCTGTGATTAGCATTCATTTAACACGGGCTATTACAGGATATTTGGATACTGTTGAACAACTTGCTGAGCAGATGAAGGATACAATCAAGATCGTACCAATTGATTCCCACCTAACAGTTAAAATGATGGGATACTTAGCCTTAGAAGCAGCTAAATTAGCTAGTGAAGGCGATGATTTAGATGACATTGTTAAAAAGGTAAAAGAATATCGTGATACCTTTAATAATGTATTTGTGGTTGATGACTTGCAAAACCTTGTTCGTGGTGGTCGTTTATCAAACGCCTCTGCATTTGTAGGCTCAATTTTAAAAATCAAGCCTCTCTTGACTATGCATACTCCAACGCATGCTATTGAAGCATTTGAAAAGGTACGGTCAATGAAAAAGGCTAAACTTCGCTGTGAACAAATCTTTGATGAGGATATTGCCAAACTTGACTATCCAGTTAGAGCAATGGTTGTTCATGCGAATGCTCCAGAAGAAGGCCAAAAGTGGCTTGATAAACTTCAAGCAGATCATCCTGATATTTCATTTGAGTTGAGTTACTTTGGTCCAGTAATTGGTTCCCACTTAGGACAAGGAGCCCTGGCCTTAGCATGGATGCAAGATACAGCAAAGAAGCCTTTAGCATGAAAAAACAAACCTTAATTAAAACCCTTTTGGCAATTGCGGCGGGTATTTTGATGATATTAATATCATTTACTGGCTTTCAAACCATTTTACCGACCGGTGAGGCGTTTATGCCTTTAGCTGGCGTGATTGCAGTGGGAATAGCGGTTGCATTAGGAATTAATATTGCATTTATTGTGACGCTGGTTAGTGCCATAATCATGATTGTCTTAGGAACTGCTGACTGGGTAATATTAGTCGATTTTATTGTTATTTTGATTGTGGTTGGCTTGATTTTACGCAAACAAGTTCCATTATCTATTGATCTCAATCATTCACAATTATTATGGCTTGCTATTTTTACCGGTCTAGTTCAATTATTCTTTATTTCAATCTTTTATGGTCTAATTGGATTAGTCCTAACGGGGACGCCAACAGGTGGATTAACATTTGTTCAACTGATTATTCCTAACGCATTATTGACAGGATTATTGTATGGCTTCCTAGTAGCACCGATCTCATTGATTTTTCGATGGGTAGCGCGAAAAGCATTGCATATTGATAATAATCATCATAATGATTCAGGTAACTCTGCAGGCGATAAGCAGGGCGGTTCGATTATTGTCGACTTAAGAAGTGCTAAAAATAAAAAAGATGATAAGTAAGAAAAATGCCTTGGAAAAACATTCAAGTTTTCCAGGGCATTTATTATTTCTCTAAATAATTTACATCTTTGCATCCCATTCTGCATGAAATTCATCAAGAAAGTCGAGCATTACTTGTTGACGGTGATTTGCAATTTTCTTGGCAGTTTCAGTGTTCATCATGTCTTTTAGATGTAAGAGTTTTTCGTCAAAGTGATTAATGATAGTTTCATTTGCTAAATTACGATATTCTTCCCGGGACATATTATGACGAGGTTTAATAGCCGGATCGTATATTTTTTCATGATGACCACCTCCATAATAAATTGCCCGAGTAATGCCAATTGCGCCAATTGCATCTAACCAGTCGGCATCACGGACTATTTGTCCAATGAGTGAGAGTTCGACTTCCTCTTTATCTAATGTATGAGCAAAAGAAATATTATTGATGACATTCATAATTATTTCGACTTGTTCATCACTAAAGTCAATTTGCTTTAAGTAATCAACTAATTCTTGTTTAGCTGCCTCAACGTTGTCAACTAATTTCTCATCAATTGTATCGTGAAGGTAGGCCGCCACGATGGGCAAAAAGGGATCAACTTTTTCACCAATTGCTAACCGTTTACTCATTTTTACTACGCGGTTAATATGGTCCATCCCATGTCCAGTCTTGTCCTGACCTAATTTTTGAATGGTGTACTCTTTAATGGCAGTTAATTGTTCCACTTGTTTCATCATAAAACCTCTATTCTTGATTGGTTCTTTAATTATTAAATACTGAATCGCAATCCACGTCAACGTTTTGTAAAATAAGATGTGAGGGGTGGAATAAAATGAATTTATTATTTTCAATTAACGACAAATTTGTCACGCAATTAGCAACAGTTTTGTTATCGATCAAGTTAAATACTCACGCACAAGAATTTAACGTATATGTCTTACAAAAAGAGAAATTGAAACGAACTGAAGACTTGGAAAGAGTTTGTAAGCAATTAGGAATGAACTATTTTCCAATCAAAGTTAATGATCAATTATTTAGCAAAGCACCAGTTACAGACCGCTATCCGACAACAATTTATTATCGTTTACTAGCACACCGTCTTTTACCTCAAGATTTGCATAAAATTTTATACTTGGATGCTGATGTTTTGTGTATTAATGATCTTTCAAGTCTGTATGAGACTTCATTAGAGGGATACCTATATGCTTCTGCCATCCATACAAACCTTACGAATACGACAGAGGTTATTAATAAGATTCGTCTGCAAAACTTTGATGCTGACGGGTACTATAATTCTGGCGTTCTCTTGATGAACCTTGATACTATCCGTAAAAAAGTAAAGGATACGGACATTTTTAACTACATCTGTACCCATACACTTTTATTACCTGATCAAGACGTCTTGAATGCCTTATATGGACGCTATATTAAATCTGTCCCTGATCAACTATATAATTTTGATACTCGTAAAGGCGGTATTTACGAAACAATTTCCTTTGGTGAATGGACAACCGATTGGGTAATGCGTAATACTGTGATTCTCCATTATTGTGGGCGAGACAAGCCATGGTTACCAACAAAAAATAGTGGACGTTACACTGCTTTATACAAAAACTACTTTCAAATGACTAATAAACTTATTAGCGCAGCATTATTACTTTCCCCAGAAGAAACTGATTAAGATTTTATTGACTTGCGGATTATGATGAAGTAATTCGTGTTTAGCGTTTGGTCCAGTAATCTTAACTTCGCGGTATGAACGTGCGCGGTTATTAATAAGGTACTTAAGAGAAAGACAGGAAGCGTTTGAAACTTGGCTATCATTGCCATCTTTTAAGTCACCGTAAATATTCAATAATTTAATTTGTCGTGGGTAACGGTGACGTAATGGAAGTAACTTTTGATAGGAATCATTCATTGCGGAAGGTTTTCCCGTTTTTTTATTCACGGTTAGATTAGCAGGTTCATTCCAACCGATTGCACCATCAAAGGTTCCAGCCATCGCAACTTGTTTTTGAATTTGTGGAAGGTTATGGTTACCGGCATTAGCAAGCAGAAAATACATAACTGCCATGTTTCCCATGGAGTGTGCTTCGATATTTACCTTTTTAAAATGATATTTAGCTTGCAGTTCTTCAAGAACGTTCTTAACCCATTGTCCTTGTAATTCATAATTTGTGCTATGGTTATCATTGAAATTGACCATCACGAGCGGATTGACGGCGTTATGAGGGATATCTCCTTTAAGAGTAACGGTTCCATCGCCAGCAACATCTGCGGTGATAACTGTCTTTGACACACCTGCTTTCACAAAACCATTTACCATATATTCTTCTGCATGGGCACCGCTTCCGTAGCCATGGAAAAAGAGGGTGGGGGTAGTAGAATGGATATATTTATTTGAGAGATCTGCATGAACTGGATTTGCTGCTAGTCCATAAATGAATATTAGGAGAAATGCAGTAAATATTGTTAAAGTAAATTTAATAAATTTGATCATATGGAAGCCTTCTTTTTCTTTTTAGTGCTATCATAGCATATTGAAGGGGCATCTTTTAATAGTTAACAGTTGTATTTAAAACGTAAAATATGTTACAGTATTAGGGTTGTTAAACGAATAACACATCTAATTAATGTAATGAGAAGGGAAGGTAATACGATGCAAATCAAACAAGCCAAAATGGATGATTTAAATCAAATTATGGAAATTCTGCGAGATGGTCGAAACCAATTAGCTGAACAAGGGATCGATCAATGGCAAGGAGATTACCCGAACGAAGAACATATCAAAGAAGATATTGAAAAAGGATTTGCATACCTTGTACAATCACAAGATGATGAAACTGTCGGTGCATTATCAATTGTTGAAGCACCAGATCACTCATATGATGAACTTGACGGTGATTGGTTAATTGACACTGATCATTATGTTGTTATTCACCGTGTGGCAATCCACTCTAATCATGCTGGAAAAGGATATGCTTCAGCATTATTCACTAGTGTAATTGATTATATTAAGAATAATCGAAAGGATATTAAGACCATTCGGATCGATACCCATGAAGATAACAAGATCATGCAACACTTGATCGACAAAAATGGCTTTACTAAAGTTGGTGAACTTCACGGGGTTTACCGTCCAGAAGAAAATTCATATGTTTACGCCTTATTAACAGGTAATTAAACACTAAAATAGCGGGAGACTAGGGATACCTAATCTCTCGCTATTCTTTTAAATTAATTTTTGAAACTATGAATTGGGGCGGGAATAAGTCCACCACGGTTAATCATAGCGGTACTTGCGGCTTTATTGACTGCCATTACCGGGGCATATCCTAATAAACCGCCGAATTCAACCGTATCACCAACTTTTTTACCAGGTGCGGGAATCACACGGACAGCAGTGGTTTTATTATTAATCATTCCAATTGCTGCTTCATCAGCAATCATTGCGCTAATGGTTTCTTTTGGTGTGTCACCTGGAATTGCAATCATATCAAGACCAACGGAACAAACTGCAGTCATTGCTTCTAATTTAGAGATATTTAGCGTTCCAGCGTTAACTGCCTTAATCATGCCAGCATCTTCAGAGACGGGGATGAATGCGCCTGATAAACCACCAACATGACTGCAGGCCATAATGCCACCTTTTTTCACGGCATCGTTTAACATAGCTAGAGCAGCGGTGGTTCCATGAGTTCCAACCTGAGCTACGCCAATTTCCTCTAAAACTTCGGCAACGGAATCACCAGCGGCAGCAGTTGGTGCGAGAGAAAGGTCCACGATCCCAAATTGAACGCCCAGTCTTTCCGCTGCAACAGTTCCTACTAATTGACCCATTCGTGTAACCTTAAAGGCAGTTTTCTTGATCGTTTCAGCAACAACGTCCATTGATTCACCTTTAACTTTTTCTAGGGCGGTTTTGATAACTCCAGGTCCTGAAACACCAACATTTATTACTACATCTGGTTCACCAACACCATGAAATCCGCCCGCCATGAAGGGATTATCTTCAACAGCATTGCAAAAGATAACTAGTTTAGCATTTGTCATCATATCAAGCTTTGAGCCAGCAACGACTACTTCACCCATTTGTGCAACGGCATCCATGTTGATCCCGCTACGAGTAGAGCCAACATTTACTGATGCACAAACAAAATCAGTTTCTGCCAATGCTTCAGGGAGAGAGGCGATTAACGTGCGGTCACCAGTTTGATATCCTTTTTGAACAAGTGCACTGTAACCACCGATAAAATCAATTCCTAATGCTTTAGCAGCCTTGTCTAATGTTTTAGCATATTTAACATAGTCATGGTCTTGAGAGGCAGCAGCAATAAGAGAAATAGGAGTAACAGTTACTCGCTTGTTAGCAATCGGAATCCCATATTCGGCTTCAATTTGTTGGCCGACTTTAACAAGGTTCTTTGCTTTTGTCGTAATTTTGTCATAGATCTTTTGACATGCAACCGTACTATCACTATCGATACAATCAAGTAAAGAAATTCCCATCGTGATTGTCCGCACGTCAAGATTTTCATTAGAGATCATATGGCTAGTTTCATAAATTTGTTGTGAATTCATTAAGGGGTATTCCTCCTCTATATCTTAAAGATTATGCATGGCATCGTAAATTTTGGCATTTCTAAGGTTGATTTCAACGCCGATTTTTTTGCCGAGTTCTGTAAACTCATTGGTTAACTGATAACTATCAATACTTTCAGGAATCATTACAGACATCATCATTACGAAATTGCCATCCATTATTGTTTGAGAAACATCAAGAATATTAATTTGCTTTTGGGCAAGAAGGGCACTTACCTTAGCGATAATTCCAACTTGGTCTTCACCTAGAACAGATACAACAGCTTTCATTAAAGAATCCTCTCTTTCTTTTAATGATTTTAATTGTAGTATAATAATATGAACATTTCTAGAAAATTTTGGTTAATAAAAAAGGCATCACTCGTTTAGAGGTGCCCTTTATAGTAAAAGATATGAAATTGGTTGGATCTAAAATGCGCCTGGCTTACCAATATAGTCATCTACACCGTCAGGATTGCCTGACCATTTGAACTTATCATACCAGATAGAATGTTTTTCTTGATCTAACTTGTCGATTTGTTTCATTTCATCTGGTGAGAGGGTGAAGTCAAAAATTTCTGCATTTTCTTGCATACGTTGAGGATGAGTAGTCTTGGTAAGAACAACAAAGTCTTGCTGAATTTCCCAGCGAAGAATTACTTGGGCAGGACTCTTTTGGTGCTCGTCTGCGATTTGCTTAATAACATCATTAGAAAGAAGACGACCATTGCCTAGTGGCGACCAGGCTTCAAGCTGAATATCATTTTCTCGACAAAACTTTACAATTTTAGGTTGGTGAATTAGGGGATTGAATTCAATTTGATTAATTGCTGGTTTAATTTTGGCGTGATCGAGCAAATCAGTCATTCGTTCAACATTAAAATTGCAAACACCAATTGATTTTGCTTGACCATCAGCATAAATATCTTCGAGTGCCCGCCAACTCTCATTATATTTATCATTAACTGGCCAGTGAAGAAGAAGAAGGTCGACATAATCAGTTTGAAGCCTTTTAAGTTGTGCTTTTACTGCTTGCCGAAGTTTATCATAGTCTCCTTGATCACCATTGAAAATTTTAGTAGTGAGAAAAATACTGTTGCGCTTACGACCAGTTGCTATAAGGCCGTCCTGAATCCCTTGTCCGACAGCTGCTTCATTCCCATATTGTTTAGCAGTATCGATTAAGACGTAATCATTCATAATAGCCTCTTTAACCATTTGCTGTGTTTCCGCAAGTGAGGCTTTCCAGACTCCTAAGCCAAGTTGGGGGATGAGGTGACCGTTGTTTAATTTTATCTTTGGTTGCAGATTTTGATTCATTTAACATTACTTCCTCTCTATATGTAATTATAGCAGTCATTAAAAATAACTAGTCATTGTTATCTTTCGAAGGCAATGACTAGTTAATATTTTTAGTAATACTTGTACATTTCATTGGCAAGCATAATAAATGGTCCTGTTCCTTTATGATCATTTGAAACAATAGGCTCGCTCATATAATAGGCAAAAGAACCATCACGATGATTTGGTCCCCCTAAGCCGCCAACATGAGCAATCTTGTTAACATTAACCCAACCTTCATTGGTAATTGAAATAAATTGTTCTAATGCATTTTCCCAGCCTTTGATGAGGAACTTAGTCCATTCTTGCTTGTCTGATAAGTATCCTTTACGTAAAGACTTTGCTATTGCATTGAGAATCATTAAACTACCAGAAGACTCTAGATAGTTCATAGGCCGATCTTTTTCGTCAGGAACTTGATACCAAAGATTTGTCTTTTCATCGGCAACATTCTTAAGAGATTGAAGTAAATTATTAAGATTAGTAAGTATTTGTGTTCGTCCAGGATTATCTTGAGGTAAATGCTCCGAGACGTCTGTCATTGCCATTACATACCATCCAATGCTACGTAACCAGAAGTGTGGTGAATGCCCATTTTCTTTATTAGCCCAATACATTTCTTTTGATTCATCAACAGCATGGTAGCAAAGACCAGTTTTATCATCTAAAGCTATTTCGTAGGATTTTGTAAACTGATGAATAACATCATCAAATGAAGGATTCTCCTGAAACTTCTCTAAGTATTCGGCGTAAAAAACATCACCCATGTAAATTCCATCAAGCCATACTTGATTTGGATAACTCTTTTTATGCCAAAAAAGATTACTATTGGTCCTTGGCTGAGTTTCTAATTGAGAATACTGTTTATCTAAGGCTTCTTTGTATTTGTTATTCTTGGTTAGGTTATAAAGTCTTAGTAAAACTTTACCATTATTAATATCATCTAAACGAAAAAGATTAACATTGTATCCTTTTATTTCCCCATTAGGCTGGATATAAGAATCGAAGTAGTGCTTAATATAATTTAAATAGGCTTTGTTCTTAGTTCTTTCATAGACATCCATTACTCCGTCTAACATTAATCCATCCTCATATTCCCATTTCCCTTTTAGGTTTACTTCGGGCTCACGTTCTAATAATGTTTCTACTGTTCGAGTTGCCCAATCATCTGAAGGCTTTCCATATCCTTTATACATTATGTAAGCATCTCCTCAATTACAAATCTAAAACTAAATTATCATTAGCGTCATTGAAAAATACTTTTTCGACAGTGTTGTTTGAGATTGTTATATTATTCAATTCACAATTTTTAGTATTTGCGATAAAAAATCCCTTTTGAGTTAATTCAGGTGCATTAGCAAACATAGCTGGCTTTTGCGGAGTACAGTTGGAATCCAAATAGAAAGAACTATTAGTGATATTAATATCTTCTATTGGCATTTCAGGCAATCCATAAATTAATCCAGCACAGGATCTAATATGCATAACGCTAAGCTGTGAAATTCGAACATGTTTGATTGCAGGGGTAGAACTCGAAACAGGATAAGGATTTTTATCCCAAACTATCTTTTCTTTTCCTTTTTTACCACAGAAATAGTAAAGATTCATAATAATAGGGCAAAGAACATTATTCATTGTGATGTTAGAAATTGTTATATTTTCAATTGTTCCGCCTCTGCCACGACGAGTCTTAAACCTAATACCTCTATCTGTATCGGTAAATGTGCAATTACTGATAGCAACGTTACGAATATTTCCGCTCATTTCGCTTCCAAAAACGACTCCACCATGTCCATGAAGCATATTACAATTGGAAATAACAATATTTTCACAAGGAATTTTCTTTATTGCATCTTCTGTGCCAGCTTTAATCGCAATACAATCATCACCAACATCAAATAGAGAATTAATAATTCTAATATTCTGACAAGATTCAGGGTCAATTCCATCAGTATTAGGGGAATCGGCTGGGTTTTTAACAAAGATATTGTCGATCACAAAATCATTACAATCAAAAGGATGCAATGTCCATGATGGGGAATTAATAAACTTTAAATTGTAAACCTTGATATGTTGAGAGTGTTCAATTGATAGAAGATAAGGTCGGGCATGGTCAACGTGTTTATTTTTTTTACGAAATTCATCCCACCATGAAAGACCATTACCGTCAACTGTACCAGTACCATCTAAAATAACATTTTCAATATGGTCGCCAAACAGGCATGCTTGATAGATAGATGTTTCCCTGCCTTCCCATCGTGATGTAATTACTGGATAATCTTGTCGAATATTAGAAAAGATTAATCTAGAATCAGATTCGATAGTAAAATGGAGATTACTGCATAATTGTAGAGGGCCAGTATAAAAGGTTCCACCAGCTAAAATTAAGTGTCCACCACCATTAGCTTTTAAGCGATCAATTGCTTTTTGAATATACTTTTTATCTTTATTTTTATCGTTAGGCGAAATAACTAACAGTTTCTCATTGCAAACCATTTTTTATCCTCCGTAATTTTATCGTTAACATCACTACAATAAAAGCGCTTTCATGATTATTGTAAATAATTGATCATATTATGTCAATTTTCAGTTGAATATTGTTAATAAAATATTTTTTATTAGTTAGAATGGTTGATATTAAAGGAATTAGACATCTTTCTGTAGAAAGCGCTTACACAAATTCATTGATTAACAAATAAGATAGTTGTATATTGAAGTTGTAGATGTTAACGGTAACATTTATTATTTCCTTATTCCATATTTCCTTATTCGATTTCTGCAATTGTTTTTGTTTATTAGCTTTGGAGGGATAAATATGGTTTCAAATGGGTCTACTGCTAATTCACCGTCTGGTAAACACAAAATCACTATTATAACTAAACTTGGTTATGGTTTTGGAAACTTTATTGGTGGTGGTGCCTTATCAATTTCTTCTGCTTGGTTGCTGTTCTTCTATACTACTTTTTGTAATTTGCCTGTTTGGCAAGGAACCTTAATCTTTACGATTGGTACTTATTTAGATGTTATTGAAAATCCATTGATGGGTTATATTACCGATAATTTTAATAATACACGTACTGGTCGTAAATTTGGTCGGCGTCGGTTTTTCATCCTATTATCTGTACCATTAATGTTTTGGTATCCATTATTATGGCAAACCGGAAAATCATTCGTTTACTATTTAGTTACTTATTTGATTTATGAATGGTTCTACACTATGTTTAATGTTCCATTTAAAACGCTTCCGGTTGAGATGACTAAAGATTATACTGAACGTTCACAATTAACTGGTTTTATGTCTGTATTTGGCAAAGTTGCTGGATTTGTAACTTCAGCATTACCAGGTGTATTCTTTGTGTTAATGGGTAAAAACAATCCACGTTCCTATCAAATGGCTGTCTTAACATATGCTGCTGTAATGGCTCTTGCAGCTTTATGTGTTTACCTTGTTACATGGGAATTACCAGTTAGTGAAGTTAAATCTGAACATGTTAAAGGCTTTTGGGATGGATTTAAGAAAATCTTTGTTGATATTGTGTCAACTATGCGGAATAAGAGTTTCCGTTGGCATATTGGGATGTATGCCTTTGGATTTGGTGGCGAATGGCTTTTCGCTGCAACTAACACATATTTCTTCATCTTTGTCTTAGCACAAACAAATGTCTTTGTTTCAGAAATCAATTCGCTTAATAATATTTTGCAATTGATCTCAACCTTCTTTATCATGTGGGTATTTGCCAAATATGGCAAAGCATCTAAGCCGTATATGTTTGCTTTAACTACTGTTATTATTTCGATGATCGCTTGGTGTTGTGTATGGTTTGCAGGTGCTACATCGATGACTTGGTTAATCTTTGCAATTAGTATTGTTTATGGCCTTGGAACAGGAGCTGTTTATTATATACCTTGGGCCAATTATTCGTATATGGCCGATGTTGATGAAGCAATTACTAATCGTCGTCGTGAAGGAATTTATTCCGGTGCAATGACAATGATGGGCAAGATTATGCGAGCTACTATTATGTTAATATTAGGATTTGTTCTTTCTGAAACTGGTTTTGTTAAAGGTCACGCAACACAACCTTTAAGTGCTCAGTGGGGAATTGTATTAATTCTATTAGTAGGTGTTTGTGGACTTGAATTATTAGGTATATGGAGTTCTAAACATATGCATGTTACACGTGATACCCTTAAGATACTAAATGCTGAAACTAAGCGTCGTCATGAAGGTGGTAAGCCGCAAGATGTTGATCCGAAGACTAAGGCTGTAGTTGAAGATTTAACAGGTTTTAAATATGATCAATGCTATGGGAATAATAATGTAGGCTATCAAGAAAAGACAGATCCAATTAAGCAAGTGACACCATCACATTAGTTGGAAAACTAACTTAACGGGAAATACTAAATAATTAAACGAAAAGTTGGGTTTGTTAAACTCAACTTTTTTTATAAGAAAGGTGAGTTTAATGGTGATAATTGATATTATTATTCAATAAATAATATTCAAAGCATTCTAGCAAAATTTCAACGAGGAATCATTACCTCCAAATAAAATCATCATTAAAATCCATGCTGGCTTTTACTCTTAAGAAAGACTAAAATTTTTGATCTTAGAGGAGTTATCAATAACAATAATTTAGGTCCAAAATAAATTAGATCATAATCTAGCTTTTAATTCTTTACGATAGCGAGAAACAAAATATTAAAAATACTAATAATGCAGGAATTAGTTGTTCAGTTGATTAAAGTGTTGTTTTTTACTTGAATAGGTTTCTATCAATATACGATTATTTCTTACTAAGATAAAGTAATTCAAATAAATCGTAATAGAACAAATTACTGATATGCCAATTAAAATCAAGTAATTAACAATGGCACGATATGCTTTTGAAAATTATAATATCCAAGGAGTTATTGACTATATCTTTAGGGATGGAGGTGAAATGCCATATATATATAATAATTTCAACGTATATACGTGTCCAATATACTGATAAATCAAAATGTTTGACTTTGTTTTTAGCAATAAACAAATGTATTTTTAGATCAGCGAATTTGGCGTAAATTTTCAAAGGCATACTATATTATTTGTGAATCGACTCAACGACGGTAAGAAATGTTGTTATTAAATTAATAGACTCAATCCAACAATCTTTTTATATTATTTTATGGTTTATATAAATCTTTTTCACGTGAACATTACTAAATTAATGGTTTTATCTTATTTTGTAACCTATAAAACTTGCTAAGCCATGTCATTATTAGTATTATTTACACTAATAAAATAATAGGGAGATATATGAGAATGAACGATAAAGTAACAATAAAAACAATTGCAAAGATGGCAAATGTTTCTCATACAACTGTATCAAGAGCATTAAATGATAGTCCATTAGTTAAAGAAAAAACAAAAAAAGAAATTCGGGAGATTGCAGAACGATTAAATTATTCGCCTAATTTAAATGCTAAAGCCCTTGTTGAGCATCGTTCATTTATTATTGCCGTTTATTTTACTGATTTAAATAGTGGAACTTCTCCTAGTTTTATGTCAGAAATGCTCCACCAAATAAAAGAAATGCTCCCAGCTGGTTATGAAATAGCGGTCGACAGTTTCGCTGGCCTGCGTCGTGCTAATCAATCAATTAATTTAAGATTTGATGGGGCGTTAGTTGTTAGTCAATCTTCAAGCGATGATGTGTACATTGATCAATTGGCTAAAACAGGCAAGCCCGTTGTAGTGTTAAATAGGAAGATTGAGCGTGACGATCTCTTTAATTATGCTTCTGATGATTATTCAGGAACTGTAACTGCAATTGAATATCTCTTACGAATGGGTCACAAAAAAATTGGAATTATTTCGGGGAAAGAGGAATTTGCATCATCTCAAAATCGGTTGAATGCTTTTGTTGATGTTTTGAATAAATATAATATTAACTTAAATGATAATTGGATGGTAACTGGAGACTACAGTGTTAAATCGGGATATAATGCTATGGAAAAAATCTTAAATGCAGGTGAGCTTCCCACTTGTATTTTCGCTTCTAACGATGACATGGCGATGGGAGCTATTCGGGCATGTCAGGATTATGGATTTAATGTTCCAGATCAAATCTCGTTTGTAGGATTTGATGATAGTGCATATTCTAATTATTTTATTCCGCGATTAACAACAATTAAAAAGCCAATGCGTGAAATTACTAACAAGGGGTTAAAAACATTAAATAATCTTATTAATAATAAGAATATTACACCTATTGAATTTATGAATATAAAGCCATCATTAGTAGTCCGTGAATCAGTCAAAAAAATAAATTAGTTATTTTTTTCACAAAAATTGTTAACGTTTTCAAAAATATGTGGTATTATACAGTTGTTAAGGAAATCGCTTACAGTTTTATAGGGCATCCTTAGCGATTGCAATCATTCACAGTAATTACTGTTAAAAAGTTGCGTATAACGCAGCTATTAATTTTATAGATAAATGTTCACGTGTGTTTTTTTTGCTCTTGAATATTAAGGGAGGTCATACCGTTGGATACTACATCTGCTAAAACTCCAAATGACACTAGTTCAGTAGGAGAGAAAACAGTAACGAAAACGGATAACTTTAATAAGCAAATTCCTACTCATCAGAAAATCTTTTATGGTTTTGGGGACTTTGGAAATGGTTTTATGTTTGATTTAGGTCAAGCGTATTTAACAAAATTCTGGATTGATGCTGCAGGGATTGGTGCTGGTGCCGTTGCTGGAATCTTTGCTTTTACTAAAATATTCGATGCTTTTATGGACCCTATTGCTGGTTCTTTTGTCGATGGGAGAAAAAATATTGGTAAAAGGGGTAAGTTCCGCCCCGTTATGATGGTTTCAGCAATTATTTTAGGTATTATGACTGTAATTACTTTCACAATGCCAATGGGTTTATCAACCACACAAAAGATTATTTACGCTTATGCTGTTTACATGATTTGGGGTGTTGTTTATTCATTTACTAATGATCCGTATGGGTCGCTAGCGTCTGTTATGTCACGGAATCCGCAAGATCGGAGTTTTATGGCAACAACTCGTCAAGTAGGGTCAGTTGGTGCGCAGTTTATTGCGGGAGTTGCCTTCATTCCATTGATGGAAATGGTCGGCGGCGGAATGAGTAGTAAAGATCAATTACACGGATATTTTGTTGCTGCTGCTGTATTTGCCGTTATTGGTGTTGCAATGTTTGCGGTTTGTTATTTCGGAACCAAGGAAAATGTTAAGGTACACCGTGATAAGAATGCTAAGCGTGAAGGGTTCAAAGACTATATTAAAGTAGTCTTCACTAATGGTCCTTTGGGTGCATTGATTTTAATGACATTGTTTACTATTTCTGCCATGAATACTAACAACCAAATGATGGTATTTTATGCTCAATACAACTTAGGTAACATTGGATTACAGCCAGTTATTAACGCTGTTATGATGGGGTGCTCAATTGTTGGGGTCTTCATGATTCCAGCACTAACAAAGAAGTTTGGTCAAAAGCGGACAGCAATGTGGTCATTCGTTGTTGGTGCTGTTGCTAACATCTTAAATTTCTTCCTCCCTACTAACGTCATTACTTTTATTGTTTTGGTCACGATTGGGTATACTGCTCTAGCAATTCCAAATGGTATTACTTGGGCGATGGTTTCTAATGCAATTGATTATGGAGAATGGCATACCGGGATGCGGAAGGAAGGTATTACTTATGCTGCCTTTAACTTCTCACGAAAAATTGCTCAATCTCTTGCGGCATTAGTTAGTGCAGGGGTGCTAGCTGTAACAGGTTATGTTGCTAATGCTCACCAATCTGCTCGTACTTTACAAGGGATTAAAGCTGCAATGACGCTTTACCCTGGCTTCTGCCTAATTATGGCTGCTGTTATTATTGGATTCTTATACAAGATTAGTGATAAGAAATTCAAACAGATTGCTACTGACCTTGATAATGGTAAGTGGGAACATGGTGTTATTGGTGATGAAGATGTTAAAACTGATAAGTAGGTTGGCTGTATTATAAAACTATAAGGAGGAATTATCATGACATTACTTGGTAAGGATTTTTTGTTAACAAATGAATGGGGTAAAAAGTTATTCTTTAATTATGCTAAGGATATGCCAATTATTGACTTTCACTGTCATTTGAATCCAAAAGAAATTTATGAGAATAAGAACTACGCTAATATTACTAGGGTTTGGATTAATGAAGAACATTATGGAGATCACTACAAGTGGCGTTTAATGCGTGCTAACGGTGTTCCTGAAGACTTAATCACTGGTGATGGTGATGATTATGAAAAATTCTTAGCTTGGGCTGGAACGATTGAAAAAGCTGTTGGTAATCCGGTATATGAATGGACACACCTTGAATTGCGGCGATTTTTTGGGATTGATGAGCCTTTAACGCGAAAGAATGCTCCAGAAGTTTGGAAGAAGGCTAATGAGTTGCTGCAAACTGAAGACTTCAAGCCTCGTAACCTTATCAAATTGTCAAATGTTAAGGCAGTCTGCACTACTGATGATCCTGCCTCTGACCTTCATTATCATAAACTTTTGAAGAAGGATGAACGGGAAAATGGCTTCCGGACACTTCCTGCTATGCGGCCAGATAATTTAATTCAAATTAACAAGCCAACGTTTGCTGAATATATTAAGAAACTTAGTGAGGTTTCTGGTGTCGAAATTAATTCATTCCGTGACTTGATCAAAGCAATGGATCAACGTTTCCAGTTCTTCAGCGAAATGGGTGGACGGTTATCCGATCATTCATTATTGACTTACCATTATGCCGAAGCTACTGATGATGAATTGGACGCTATCATGAAGAAGGCTGAAGCTAATGAAGAAGTAACCGGTGTCGAATATGATAAATGGCTTACAATGTTCCTCGAAGAAATGATGAAACTTAATACTAAGTATAACTGGACTATGCAGTTCCATATCAATTCTATTCGTGATCTTAACCATCCTATGTTTAAACAACTTGGTCAAGATACTGGTTACGATGCAATGGGAACTCAACCAGATATTGTTGCTCACATGCAAAAACTTTACACTAAGGTGCGTGATACAAATGATATTCCTAAGACAATCTTCTATTCCCTTAATCCAAACGATTGGATGCAATTAGTAACATTAATGGGTTGCTTCCTTGAAGGTGGAAAGCAACGAATGCAATTAGGTGCTGCATGGTGGTTTAATGATACCGCTGAAGGGATGACTACCCAATTACGTGATTTTGCCCAACAAAGTCTTTTGCCAAATTTTGTCGGAATGTTAACTGATTCACGGAGCTTTCTTTCATATCCACGGCATGAATATTTCCGTCGTGTATTATGTAACTTCATTGGTAGTTTAGTTGAACAAGGACGAGCACCTGAAGATGAAGAATACCTTGGTAAGATCGTTCAAGATATTGCCTATAACAATGCTTACAATTACTTTGGATTTTTTGACGATGCTACACCTGCAGAATTATTTGCAAAGCATGAAAATCCATTTCAATATTAATGATTAATTATTGAGCGACGACGAGAGGGTCATCGCTCTTTTTTATCAAAAGGAGAAGAATAATGAATTACACAGGTGAGCCACTAAATATTTTGCATACGATTGGCCTTAAAGAACTTTATCCCCTTATTCGAATTAGTTTTGTTGTAAGTAATGATTTTGATCTTACACATTTTAAACAAGCAATTTTGCTTTGTAGTAAGATTGTCCCAGAACTTTTCTGCAAATATGTGCTAAATAATAACTCTTTCGTTCCAGTAACGGATGATCTATCAGACATTTTATTTACTGATCAAGATCCTGATAATGCTATTGGACAATGGGACTTATTTTCTGATCCTCAACTGCGAATATTTCTCAATAAGGTTATAAATGGGTATAGAATAACAGTTTATTTAAGTCATATTTTAACTGATGGAGCAGGGGGCAAGCAGTTTTTGTATTTATTAGCTAAAGCATATAATACTGGTAAAATTGCTGAGAAAAACCATCAAGATATTACTTGGATTCGTAAATTACTTAAGGAACATCCAGTAAAGCCAAATCCGCAAGTTGATCACCCTGGCAAGCCGTTATCCATGCCGGCATTAGCAAATAGTAAAAATAAAAGACGCCGAACAGTAACTTATCGTTTAAGTAAAGTAGAGACAAATAAGTTACGTTATGCTGCTCACCAAGCAAAGGTAACCTTGAACGATCTTTTTATGGCAGCTTTTGGTTGGGCAGTTCAACGTTATTCTGATACAGATGAAATATCGTTAGCTTGCCCAACTGATATGCGTCAATTTATACCGGGAAAAAAGGAGTTGCGAATTGCTAACCATACTTCTCGATATAACATTTCAGTTAAATCAAGCTTAGATCAACCATTTGAAAAAGTAGTAAATACTGTCCATCAAGCGATGAATAAAAACAAAGATCAATTTCAATGTTTTCAATCAATTCAAGAATTAGTTGCTAATTATGATAATTATTCATTATCGGATCTTCAGAAAATAGTTGAAGAGAACTATCACGTTCGCAATATTTCTTACACTAATTTTGGTATTATTGATAATCAAAAATTTTCTTTTAAGAGCTGTAAAATTAATGATTTTGCAATGCTTGGTACGTATCGTAAATATCCGATGTTTCAAGTAGCCGTTAGTACTTATAGTGGGCAAATTAATTTTTCATTTGCAATGCTTGGTAATGATGAAGAGGAAAGGATGGGAAAGACTGTTATTCTAACTATAATGGACATATTGCGCAATTTCCTTCAAAAAGCAGCATAATTGAATAACTATTGACATTATTAATAAAAGCGATTACAATTCTAATATACTAATATATCAGTTAAAAAAATAAAACAAACCTCTTGCATAACAATATTGATGTAGTAAAATACAGAATGTTGATTCACTGTTCACGTGAACATGAAATGCGAGAGGAGAGAATTTGATGAGTCTTATAAAGAGTTTAATTGTTGTAATCGTTGCTAGTATCTTATTAGCAGGTGGAGTAAGTGCGAGTTCGATTTATACTGCCCATCAAAATGTAAATAGTCATAGTTTAAGTTACCAAATGACTAATGTTGTTACTAAGAACAAAGAAACAATCGATTATCAATTAAATAGATAGAAAGCTTATGTTATAAGGCCAGCGATATTGAGTTGGTCTTTTATTTCAAAGCGATTTGATCAATCCTAAACAATCTTAGAGATGCTATTGAAATTTTCACGTTAACATTTTATAATGAAAGAGAATTGAGAGCGCATTCATTCCTTGGCGTTATCATCATAATGAGTACGCATTCAATCTTCTGGCTTGATTTGCGAGAAATTACACATCAACCTCTCACAGGTGTAGCTGAATTTAGCAAATTGAACTAATAACGTAAGATGGCTAGTTAAATTTGGAGGTTTTTAGGATGGAAAGTCTTAACAATAGTTTTCGTAAATTACCACAATACCCCAATAAGGTTATTCAATTTGGTGAAGGAAACTTTTTACGTGCATTTATTGATTGGCAAATTCAACAAATGAATAAACAGGGATTGTTTATGGGGGGAGTACAAATTGTTCAGCCACTTCCTACTGGTCGCGTTAAAGAATTAGATGCGCAGGATGATCTTTACACTGTATTACTTGAAGGTATTCTAGATGGTGAAAAGATCCAAAGCCATGAAGTCATTGAATCGGTAAATGGAACTGTTAATCCATATACTGATTATGATAAGTACCTAGCACTTGCTGAAGATGACAACATTGAAGTTATCTTTTCGAATACCACTGAAGCAGGAATTGCGTTTGATAAGAATGATACTCTTGAAAAAATTGAAAATGGTGAAAAGAGTTCATATCCTGCTAAATTAACCGCTTTACTTTATCATCGATTTAAGCTTGGCAAGAAAGGTTTCCATATTATTCCATGCGAGTTGATAAACCATAATGGGGACGCATTAAAGAAGACAATTTTACAATATGCTGATTTATGGGATCTCGGGCAAGACTTTGTTGATTGGCTTAATAATGATAATGAATTCTACTCCACATTAGTTGATCGGATTGTTCCTGGCTATCCACGTGATCGTGCTGCTGACTTAGAAAAAGAATGGGGTTATAAAGATCAAAATATGGTTAAAACTGAGCCATTTTTAATCTTTGTGATTGAAGGAAATAAAGATATTGAAAAAGTTCTTCCACTCAAAGAAGCAGGAATTAATCTTGTTGTTACTGATGACATGCAACCATATCGTAATCGGAAAGTCTCCATCCTTAATGGACCTCATACAACAATGTCACCAATTGGTCGTTTAGCAGGTTTACAAACTGTTGGTCAGGTAATGGCAGATAAGGACTTCTATAAGTTTATTGACGATGAAATGCATAAAGAAATTATTCCAGTTGTTCCATTGCCAAAAGAAGAATTAGAGAGCTATGCCAAGGGAATTCAAGAACGTTTTGAGAATCCGTATGTTAAACATCAACTAAGTGCTTTAGCGTTAAATAGTATTTCTAAGTATCGTGCACGGCTTCTTCCAAACTATAAACGTTATTACGAAAAGTATGGTGAACTACCAAAACGAATGACATTAGCCTTAGCAGCTTATCTTTGGATTTATAACGGTAAATCTGAGTTTGAAATTAATGACACAGCAGACATTGTCGAAGGTTTTGCCAAGATTAAAGGAACTGATAATTATATTCATTCTGCTCTTTCTAATCCAGACTTTTGGGGTGAGGACCTAACAAAGATTCCTGGCCTCGAAGAATTAGTTACTAAGTATTATAACGAGATTGGTAAAAATGGAACCCGTGAAATTGTTCAAGAAATTAATGCAGAGGAGTAATTTTATGGAAAAGCTACTTATCCTAAATCCTAACGATAATGTGGCCCTTGCTACTGTTGATATTCCTGCACAAACAATAGTAAAAGTTAATAATAAAAAAATTACGATACAAGATGATATTCCTGTTGGTAATAAGGTTGCCTTAAACGATTTACAAAAGGACGCCAATATTATTAAATTTGGTCAATCAATTGGTCATTTAACAGCTAATGTGGCTACAGGGGCTTTGATTAATAAGCAAAATCTTGTAACAAATCAAAGCGACAGTGTGGTTAATAATGCAGATATAAAGGATGATCTACCTGATATTGACCGGAAAACTTTTATGGGATATCGACGTGAAAATGGTAAAGTCGGGATTCGTAATGATCTTTATATTGTGCCGACAGTCGGTTGTATCACGCCATTGATGGATGTAATGGTTCAACAATTTAAGGCAAAACATCCTGATAATGGGTCATTCGACAATATTATTCTTCTGAAGCATCCATATGGTTGTTCACAGTTGGGAGATGACTTTGAGCAAACCCGCCATATCCTTTGTGATGCTGTCTTACATCCTAATGCTGGTGGTGTATTAGTATTTGGCCTTGGTTGTGAAAATAACCAGATGGACGGGATGAAGACTGAAATTGAGCAGATGGAAGGCATTGATAAAGACCGGATGAAATTCTTAGTTGCGCAAGAAGTCAAGGATGAATTTGCTAATGCTCAACAAATGTTAGAAGAATTAAATGAAGCAGCGGCTAATGACAAGCGCACACCAGTCCCGTTAAGTGAATTAAAGGTCGGGTTGCAAAGCGTTCGTCCTGATGGATTAAGTACAATCACTGCTGACCGCTTAATTGCCAACGCGGCAAGTTATTTAACTGCCAATAATGGAACGGTTGCATTAACTGGAATCCCGGTATTATCAGGTGCTGAGCAAGAAATTGTTAAGCGCACACCAGATAATGACACGGCTGATAAAGTAATGACAATTTTTGATAACTTTAAGCAGTATTATGAACATTTTGATTCAGCTATGCATAAAGTACCAAGTGCAGCAGAGGATAAAATTGGCATTTCAACAGCAGAAGAACGAGCCTTAACGCTTCTTCGACTTGCTGGTAACGGTGAAGTTAATGATGTTTTGCCATATGGACATAAATTAACAAAGAGTGGAATTAATATCATTGAAAGTCCAAATAATGACCTAATTGATTCTTCAGCCGAAGCATCAGCAGATTGTCAAATGGTTATTGTCAGTACCGGTAAAGGAACCCCATACTCTACTTATGTTCCAACTATTAAAGTCGCTTCTAATTCTGCTTTAGCTGAGAAGAAAAAACGCTGGATTGACTTTGATGGTGAAAAGGCTACGCAAAGTTTACATGGTAGTGAAGAACTTATTAACTTTATCTTGGATGTTGCTAATGGTGAAAAAACTAGCAATGAGAAATCGGGTCTTCATGGCTTAGCGATCTTTAAGATTGGTGTTACCGAATAGGGGAAGATTAAAATGCAAATTATTGAAAATAAAGAGTTTCGTGCTGAAATTGATGAACATGGAGCGCAATTAACTCACCTCTATAACAAAAAAGCCGGTTTTGATTATATCTGGAATGGCAAAGAATGGGGTAAACATGCTCCTGTCCTATTTCCAGCAATCGGACGGTCAAATAAAGATGAGTATATATTAAATGGACAAACTTATTCCATGCCTCAACATGGGTTTGTTGCAGATGAAGACTTTACGGCTAGTTCCCATGAACCTAATATCCTTACTCTAAGTCTACGGGCCAATGATCGAACTAAAGAGATGTATCCTTTTGATTTTGAGTTAAAGATTACGTTTACGCTTTTAAGTACCGGGCTTTCGCTTAGTTTTAATGTTATTAATCATTCATCTGAAACAATGCCATTTTCACTTGGCTCACACCCAGCATTTAATGTTCCGATTAATGGTATTGGGAAGTTTGATGATTATCGCGTAGATTTTGTAGGTGCTCAGGACTCATTAAATGTCTATGAGATTGTTAAGACACCAGCTCCATACCGAACTGGGAAACAGGAGTCATTGCCAAGTTCAAATGGATCAATTCTCCATTTGAATTATGAAACATTTAAACCCGGATTACGGATTGTGACTAATCCTGGCATTAAGAGTGTGCGTTTGTTCTCACCATTAACGAGTCATCAAATTCAACTAGATGTTACGCAATTTAATAATATCTGTTTATGGACAAAAGAAGATGAAGATTGTTCATTCCTTTGTATTGAGCCATTTAATGGGTTGCCTGATGTATTGGGTGAACCAATTGATTGGGAAGACAAGGAAGGAAATCTGTTCTTGAAGCCAAATAGTTCGCAAGTTTATCAATATGAAATGCATCTTTCATAAAAAGGAGATTAATTAATTATGTTACCAAAATTTGAAGCATTAGAAGCAGTTAAAAATGCTGGTGTTGTTGCTGTTGTTCGGGGTCGGAGTGAAGAAAATTCTTATAAAATTTCAAAAGCAAGTATTGAAGGAGGCGTTAAGGCAATTGAATTAGCATTTACATCACCAAATGCGGACGTTACGATTAAACGCTTAAGTGAAGAATATGCTGATGATCCATCAGTAGTTGTAGGGGCAGGAACTGTTCTTGATCCTTCAACTGCTCGGCTGGCAATGATTGCTGGTGCTAAATTTATCGTTAGTCCTTCTTACAATGCTGAAGTTGCAGAAATCTGTAACCTATATTGTGTTCCTTACATGCCTGGTTGCTTTACACCAAGCGAAGTCCAAAAAGCTCTGGAAACTGGTGCTGATGTTATCAAGATCTTCCCTGGAGCAATTGCCACACAAAAGATGATCCCAGAATTACAAGGGCCTTTCCCACAAGCTAACATTATGCCTAGTGGTGGTGTTTCCCTCGACAATATGGCTGAATGGTTTAAAGCTGGGGCATTTGTTGTTGGTGCTGGTGGCAGCTTAGTTGGTCCTGGTGCTGATGGTGATTATGATCAAGTGAAGAGTAACGCTCAAAAGTTCCATGCAGAATTTGAACGGATTCGTCAAGAAGTAAAGTAATCGCTGACTTTTACTTCGATCATAAGAAGGAGTTTGATACTAGTGAACAATTTCATTATTCTAGATGATCATGATATTGTTGCCGTTGCCCTTCAAGATATCAAAAAGGGGTCTGTTCTAAAGACCAAGAACCACGGGGATGTTACGGTTTTAGAGGACATCACGCGTGGGCACAAGATTGCTCTTGAAGATATTGCTGAAGGAGAAGATATCATTAAATATGGGTATCCGATTGGTCATGCAACAAAGCCGATTAAGCGTGGTGTTCATGTTCACGTTAACAATATTGCAACCAATTTATCTGGTGAATTACAGTATCACTATGACCCAATTAAGATAGGGTCGAAAGTCAAAAAGGATCAACGAACTTTCATGGGATATAAGCGTCCTAATGGGAAAGTTGGCATTCGTAATGACTTATACATCATTCCAGTAGTAGGTTCAGTCAGTGAAATGTTGGACCCGTTAGTAGAACAATTTAAGGCTTTACATCCTGATGATGGGAATTTCGATAATGTAATTCCGTTAAAGCATACGTACGGCTTTGATACGCCAGAGGATAACTATGAACATGCCCGCAAGATCCTTATTGATGCTGCTTTGCAACCTAATGCAGGTGCTGTCTTAATTTGTGGTCTCGACTGTGCTGATGATAGTGAGCTTGAAAAGATGAAGCAGGCATTGATCAAAGCAGGTGGTTCGATTAACTCTGACCGAATTAAGTTTCTTTCATCAACTGATAGTGATGATGAACTGGCAGACGGTCTCGATATGTTAGAAGAACTAAATCAGGCAGTTGCTGAAGATCAGCGGACGCCACAACCATTAAGTGAATTAAAGATTGGTTTAAAGTGTGGTGGATCAGATGGGTTATCTGGGGTCACTGCTAATCCATTACTTGGTCGTCTCTCTGATTTTGTGGATGCCCAGGGAGGCACCACAGTCTTATCCGAAGTTCCAGAAATGTTTGGTGCAGAACAGATTCTAATGTCACGGGCGCGTGATAAAGCAACTTTTGATAAAATTGTCAACTTGATTAATAACTTTAAAGCTTATTTTGAAAGTTTCCATCAACCAATATATGAGAATCCTTCTCCGGGTAACAAAGCTGGTGGAATCTCAACGCTTGAAGATAAATCATTAGGGTGTACCCAGAAGTCAGGTTCCTCGGCTGTTAATGATGTTTTGCAATATGGTGATAAGTTGAAGACAAAGGGATTAAACCTATTGCAAGCACCAGGAAATGATTTGGTTTCCTCTTCAGCAGAAGCATCAGCAGATTGTCAAATGGTATTATTTACGACTGGTCGGGGGACACCGTTTGCAACCTATGTTCCAACAGTGAAAGTATCATCAAATTCTTATATTGCTAACTTAAAACCACGGTGGATTGATTTCGATGCGGGTCGCTTAATGAATGAATCAATGGATGATTTAGCAGACGAGTTTATCCAATTCATTATTGATGTGGCAAGTGGTAAAAAGACCAATAATGAAAAATATAATGTTCATGGTATTGCAATTTTCAAAACAGGAGTCACTGAATAGTAAAAGGGGTGGCATAAAATGAATAAGATTGTAACATTTGGCGAAATGATGATGCGGTTGAAGCCAACTGATAAGAAACGCATGCTTCAAGCTGATCAATTTGATGCTAATTATGGTGGCTCAGAAGCAAACGTTGCTGTATCGCTAAGTCTCTTTGGCGATCAGGCCGCGTTCGTTTCAAAATTTCCTAAAAATATCCTAGGGCAAGCAGCGACTGATAAACTTCGTGAGTACGGGGTTGATACATCTTTACTTCAGTATGGCGGCCCACGTCTTGGAATATACTTTTTTGAAAAGGGTGCCAGTGTCCGTTCAACGAAAGTAACATATGATCGAGCTGGAAGTTCATTTGCACTGTCAAAGAGTGAGGAATATGATTGGCCAACTCTGCTTAAAGGTGCGGACTATTTCTATTTCAGCGGTATTACGGCAGCTCTTTCTGATGAAATGCGTAAGACAATTTTAGCAGCATGTGAGTATTGTAAAGAAAACGGGATTAAGGTTGCTTGCGACTTAAACTTTCGGGGGAAACTCTGGACACCTGAAGAAGCCCAATCCTATATGAAGAAGATCATGCCATATTTAACTGTTTGCTTGGTCAATGATGAGGATTTTGAGCAGAGCCTTGGCATTTATGCTTTTGATGGGGATATGTCGCGCGGAATTGAGCAGAAAGATACCTTTATTAATGGGATGAAGGAAATTGTCAAACAGTATCCGAACATAAAAGTTGTAGCGAGTGTATTGCGAAACATTCAGTCTGTCGATAAATCGACTTGGATGGCATTAATGCTTAAAGACGGCAAGATTTATGAAAGTCCTGCATATAATATTGATGTTCTTGAAGGCGTTGCCGGGGGAGATGCATTTGGAGCCGGACTAATGCATGGGATCTTAAACGGTAATGCTCCACAAGAAATCATTGATTACGCGATTGCTGCGAGTGTTCTCAAACTAACAGTCCTCGGTGACCTAAACGTTTCAACAAAAGAAGATGTTGAAGCAGTTATGCAAGGCGGGGCCGGAACCCGGGTTGCACGATAGAAAATAAATAATCCATTCAATGAGTACTTTTTCACTGAATGGATTATTTTTTATTCAATATTTGAGAAATAATTAGGGAAAGTTTTAATGAGTGAATCTTCTTCATCAAGCATCCGGTGCATGTGATTGGCAGTTAGTCGGTCTGCTTCATTAACGTCATTTGCTTTAATTGCTTCATAAATAGCAATGTGTTCTTCAATTAAACCCTGCCAAGAAAGCTTCTGCACTTTTAAACGTAAAAAACGAAAACGATTGAATTGAATGTTTATTTTTTTAAGCCAGTCCCAGACGCGTTGATGATTAGTAATCTTATAGAAATATTCATGAAAAATATCATCACTTTCTAAAAAGGCGGGGAAATCATCATTTTCACGGGTCCTTTTTTCGTTTTGAATAATCTGATCAAGGTCTGCTATTTGTTCTTCGTTTAGGTTAATAGTTGCTGCTTCTCGCATAATACGACGTTCGACACTTGCGCGGGCAAAACGCGCGTCTAAAACATCTTTTAAGTCAATTTTTGAAATGTAAGTTCCAGATTGCGGGATTACATTAATAAGGCTTTCTTGCCGCAATTGTAATAAGGCTTCTCTAACGGGGGTACGCCCAATTTGTAAATCTTCTTCAATCTTTTTTTCAGAAATCTTCTGACCAGGTTCGTATTCGGCATCAATAATCTTTTTTAAGATGAGATCATAAGCTTGCCCAGTTAAGTCATTTCGTGAATAATTTGGCATTGTAATAACGTCCTTTCTAGTGATTTAATTATAACTCTTTTTATTTCTGAAAATACAATTTCTGGAAAATCATTGACAAAAGTTTTGAAAGCGTTTACTATAAAGGCAACTGATATATTAGTATATTACTTAGAAGGGAGAGATAATTTAATGGTGAAATTAACTGATGACTATCTCAATAACCCAGCACCATTTGAAGATGCGGGAATTAAGCTACCACAGTTTAATCAAGACGAAATAGTCAAGCATACAAATGAAGCGCCTGTCTGGGTTCACTTTGGTGGTGGTAATCTTTTTCGGTGTTTCCATTCTGTTATTGCACAAGACCTAATTAATAAAGGGGAGCTAGATAGCGGAATTGTTGTTGCTGACACTTATGATGATGAAGTAATCAATAAGGTTTATAAGCCATATAATAACCGGTTCTTATCGGTTGTCATGAAAAAGAACGGCTTTGATAAAGAGTTGGTCGCAAGTGTAGCTAATAGTATTTATGCTAACAGTAAAAATAAGGCTGGTTTAGACGAGCTCAAACAAATATTTGAAAAGCCTTCACTTCAATTTGCAACATTCTCAATCACTGAAAAAGGGTATGCGCTAAAGGATATTGATGGGAACCTAACTAAAGGAGCTGAACACGATATCAACAGCAATCCTGATGAAGCGGTTACAAATATGGGGATTATTACCAAACTCTTATTAGCTCGATATAAGGCTGGCAAATATCCAATTGCAATGGTTAGCACTGATAACTTCTCACAAAATGGGAAGCGACTTGAAGAAACTGTATTATTAATTGCTAATGGTTGGCTGAAAAACGGGATTGTTGATCAAGGGTTCGTTGATTATCTGAGTGATTCTCAGCAAGTTTCATTTCCATGGAGCATGATTGATCGGATCACGCCAAATCCATCTGAAACAGTTGCTAAACAGTTAGCAAATGATGGAATTGGAGATGCAGCAATTATTCACACCGATAAGCATACGAATATTGCGCCGTTTGGTAATACCGAAGAAACTCATTATTTGGTAATTGAAGATAGTTTTCCAAATGGTCGCCCTAAGCTTGAAGATGCGGGTGTACTGATGACAGATCGGGAAACGGTTAATGATGCTGACCAAATGAAGGTGACAGCTTGTCTTAACCCTCTGCATACATCTTTAGCAATTTTTGGTTGTTTATTAGGCTTTAACTCCATTGCTGATGAAGCGGTCGATGAAGATTTATTCAAGATGATTAAGAACCTTGGCTATGGAGAAGACCTGCTAGTTGTTAAAGACCCCGGCATTATTAATCCAAAAGAGTTTATTGATACATTGATTGAGAAACGGTTACCAAATAAAAATATTCCTGATACCCCGCAACGAATTGCTTCTGACACTTCCCAAAAGGTTGGTATTCGATATGGGGTGACTCTTCAGCATTATGTTGATGACCCTATACTGAATCCGGCAGATCTTGAGTTTATTCCGATGATTATCGCTGGTTGGTGCCGTTACTTGATGGCAATTGATGATGAAGGAAAGGCATTTGTTCCTAGTCCAGATCCTTTATATGATCAACTGCATAAATATGTAGCAGATATCAAACTTGGTGATGGTGAGCTTGATGTACATGAAAAACTTGAGCCAATTTTAAGTAATAAATCAATTTTTGGAAATGATCTTTATGAAATTGGTCTTGGTAATAAGATTGAAAACTACTTTAAACAAATGATTTCTGAACCGGGAGCTGTGCGTGAAACTATCCATCAAACAGTGATGGAAAAAGGAAAATTTTAATGTAAAGAAGGAACCAAACAAATGAAGAATATGGGATTTCGCTGGTATGGCGATAAAAATGACTCGATAAAACTGTCAGATATTCGTCAGATTCCAGGAACAACACAAGTAGTAGGAGCCCTATTTGATATTCCAGTCGGTGAAGTTTGGCCGAAAGAAAGAATAGCGGCATTAAAACAAGAAGTTGAAGATGCAGGGTTGAAGTTGGAAGTGATTGAGTCAGTTAATATTCATGATGATATTAAGATTGGTCTGCCAAGCCGGGACAAATATATTGAGAATTATAAGGAAACCATCAAGAATTTAGCAGCTTATGGTATCAAGGTCATTTGCTACAACTTCATGCCGATTTTTGATTGGGTACGTACAGATTTACATTATCCATTGCCAGATGGCTCAACTGATATGGCTTTTCAACATAAATATGTCGAAGGATCACCAGAAGATATTATCAAATCAGTTGAGAAGAACTCAAATGGTTACGTACTTCCAGGATGGGAACCAGAACGATTAGCTGAGGTTAAGCGGTTATTCAAAGCTTATAAAGATGTGGATGAGCAAAAACTCCGTGAGAATCTTAAATACTTCCTTGATGCGATAATTCCAACCTGTGAAAAATATGATGTCCGAATGGCAATGCATCCAGATGATCCGCCAATGCCATTATTTGGTTTGCCACGGATTTACAAAAATAGGGAAGATATGCTCAAAATTGAGCAAATGCATGAATCAAAATATAATGGCTTTACAATTTGTACAGGAAGCCTTGGTGAAAATCCAAATAATGATGTTCCAGCAATTATTCGTGAATTTGTAAAGAAGGATCGGGCACCATTTATTCATGCACGTAATATCAAATTTATGGGAAATGGCGATTTTCATGAATCTGCACACTTATCTTCTGAAGGTTCATTAGATATGTACGAAATCATGAAAGCTTTGTATGACACAGGGTTTGATGGCTATATTCGACCAGACCATGGCCGTGATATCTGGGGTGAAGAAGGTCGCCCAGGATATGGATTGTACGATCGTGCTCTTGGAATCACTTATTTAAATGGCCTTTGGGAGGCAATTCAAAAGGATAATAAATAGGTAGGAAAGATTAGTGTAAGAACTAATCTTAATTTAAAAAACATTTTTGAAAACGCTTTCGCCGAGGAGTGAGAATAATGGATAGTAAACTTTCAAATGATAAAGATCAAAAAGCTACTTCGTCAGTAATAGGGGAGATTACGAACGCTAAGGTTAAGGATTCTGAACAACCTAAACTACCTTGGATGATTTCTTCCGCAATGTTTTTAGCACCGCTTTGTTGGTATGGGCCTATTGGCTCGACTAGAAGCGTTTTAATTCCACAATTATTCAGTCAAATTGATCCAGCTAATAAAGTATGGGCAGTTGGTATTTTAGCAACTGTTGCATCAATTACAGGAGCTATTGCTAATTTGCTTTTCGGTGCTTTTTCAGATGTTACTAGGACACGTTTCGGGAAACGTAAACCTTATATTGTATTGGGAACTTTAGCAATAGCAATTTCACTATGCGTCATTGCTAATATGAAATCTGTTGTAGGCATTATTCTAGTATGGATTATCGCAGCAGCAGCGGAAAATGCTATTGCTGCAGCTATTTACCCACAAATCTCAGATAGAGTGGCACCAAAATGGCGTGGGACTGTATCAACATTTTATGGTGTTGGCTTTACAATTGCCCAACAAGGATTTGCACTATTGGCTGCTCAGTTCTTAGGAAATGTTAAATTTGGTATTTATGTTATGGCTGGGTGTACTGTTGTACTTGCAATTATTCACGAGTTATTAATTCAAGAAAAGGGTAATTTAGATGAACCTAAAGTTAAGTTTGACAAGCAATCGTTAAAGAAATACTTCTTCTTCCCAACTAAAGGTGCACGTGATTTTTACTTTGCATTGTCAGGTAAGTTCTGTATGGTTGTTGGCTCAACTATAGTTACAACTTTTGAACTTTATATTTTTACTGATTATATTGGACAGAGCACGCAGGATGCTGGACATTCAATTTCAATTTTCTCAATGATTATGTTAATTATTGGTGTTATTTTTGCCCTTATCGGAGGCCCTCTTGCTGATAAAATGAAGCGGGTTAAGGGACCAGTTGTTTTAGCTACATTTGCTTTAGGTGCCGCTGCATTATTCCCATTATTTGTTGCAAAGCCATGGGCGATGTTTGTGTACGCTATTATCGCGGCTTTTGGTAATGGACTATATAATTCGGTTGATGGCGCTCTTAATATGGACGTGTTACCATCAGCTGATACAGCCGGAAAAGATTTGGGATTGATTAACCTTGCCAATACTTTGGGTCAAATGTTGGGTGCTATGTTTGCTTCAGCAGTTGTTGCTGGGTTTGGTTACAAGTCTATCTTTATTTTTGCCGTAATCATGGAAATTGTTGGTGGTTTCTTAATTTGGTCAATTAAACGTGTTCGTTAAAGGGTGAAAAATTATGAAATTTAAGAATGAATTTTGGACAGCTACTTCTGGAGATCTAACAGAAAAGCGCCAAAAAATTGAAATACCTGTTAGTACTAAAAATCCAGGGACTGGTAGCCAGATTATAATTGATCCTTCAATAAAAAAGCAGCATTGGATTAGCGCGGGTGCAGCAATTACTGATGCAACAGCTTCATTAATTTGGAAGCAGACCTCTGAACAACGCAATTCTTTACTTCACGAATTGTTTGATCCTAATGAAGGAAACTTTTCTGCAATTAGAATTCCAATTGGATCATGTGATTTTGGATCTGGAGAAGTTTCAGAAGAAGAATATTATAGTTATGATGATGTTCCATTTGGCGAGCATGATTCAAGCTTAAGTAAATTTTCTATCGGTGAAGGTAAACCAGGAGCTGAAAATGCAACAAAGGATCTCAAGTACATCGTTCCGGTAGTTCAAGAAATTTTAAAAATCAACCCAGCGGTTAAAGTTCTTGCTTCTCCGTGGTCGGGTCCTGCTTGGATGAAAAATACAGGTAATATGAAAATGGGAGGACATCTACGCTTTGGAGAATTTACCGGAAATGGTTATGCAACTAAAGACCGCTTAGAAGGTGTATATGCTAATTATTTCATTAAATTCATTGAAGCATACAAAAAATTAGGTATTCCTATTTATGCATTGACTATTCAGAATGAACCATCCAATGCTGCTGCATGGCCGGCAATGATTTGGGACATCAAAGAATTAGCTCATTTTGGTTATAAATACTTACGACCAGCATTAGATAATTCATTTCCCGATACCAAATTATATTTCTGGGATGGCAGTTTAAACGTACTTAATGAGCCATTAAGTAAATTCATGAGTATTGAAGAAGCTAAAGCATTCAATGGATTTGCTTTTCATACTTATGATGGTCCCTATTCTAATCTTTTTAATGCAAGTCGATTTAATCCTAATTGGGATTTAGCAATGACAGAACGCCGGTGTATGTTAGAAGAATCAGTTGATGATGCCTCACATATTATGTTTGGCTTAATTGGGAACTGGTTAGTACGACAAGGCTTATCATCGATTTATTTATGGAACCTTGCACTAGATGAACGTGGTCTTCCTAATATTGCTGGATCTACAGGTCGACGTGGCGTTATAACTATTGATCATAAAACCGGAAAGGTCCAACGAAATCTTGAATATTATATGTTACGGAATTTTACACAAGATGTTGATGCTGGATCAGTCGTAATTGGATCGAGTAATTATACGCAGGATGGTTATTCAGGCGGTTTAGGATCAGTAGCATTCATGGGTCCTACTGGTTCAATCACAGCTCATATTTATAATCCAACTGCTTCCCCAATGATGGCAACAATCAAGCTTAATGGATTTGATACAGAATGGCAAACAGTCGAAGTACCTGCTTACGGAACTATTACTCTTCATAAATCTAATGCAAAAATAAATGAAAGTAGTCCTCGAGAAGACGAAAAATTTAAATTAAATCCTCGTCCGGCTGCCTTACAAGATGATTGGGCACCGGGAAAAGGTATAAATAAATAGGGAGGATACATTATGACCAAATTTAATAATGAATTTTGGACTGTTACTTCAGGAGATTTAAAGCAAAAACGTGAGCATCTTTCGACTCCTAAGTATCATTTAAATAGTGGTGAGGGATATAGAATTGTAATTGATCCCTCAATAAAAAAACAAAATTGGATTGGAGCTGGAGCGGCAATTACTGATGCAGCAGCCTCTCTTATTTGGAAGCAAAGTCCAGAACAACGGAACAAACTTTTGCATGAATTATTTGATCCTAATGAAGGCAATTTTTCAAATATTCGTATACCACTTGGTGCTTGTGAGCCATCTAGCCAACCTTATTATAGTTATGATGATGTTCCCTTCGGTGAGCATGATTCAAGCTTAAGTAAGTTTTCTATCGGTGAAGGAAAGCCTGGTGCTTCAGATGCAACTAAGGACTTAAAATATATTGTTCCTGTGGTCCAAGAAATCTTAAAGATTAATCCGGCAGTTAAGATTATGGCTTCTCCATGGTCTGCCCCAGCCTGGATGAAGAATACAGGCAATATGAAAATGGGTGGTCACCTGCGATTTGGCGAATTTACAGGAAATGGATATGCTACGAAAGATCGTTTTGAAGGTGTATATGCACAATACTTTGTCCGGTACCTTGAGGAATATAGGAAACTTGGTATTCCAATTTATGCCATTACTATTCAAAATGAACCATCTAATGCTGCAGAATGGCCAGCAATGATTTGGAACATCAAAGAATTAGCTCATTTTGGTTATAAATATTTGCGACCAGCGTTAGATAATTCTTTCCCTGATACCAAACTTTACTTCTGGGATGGCAGCTTAAATGTATTAGATAATCCATTAAGCGATTCTGTTACGCAAGAGGAGGCTAATGCGTTTGATGGATTCGCCTTCCATACTTATGACGGTCCGTATACGAACATTTTTAATGCAAGTCGGTTTAATCCTAAGTGGGATTTAGCAATGACAGAACGTCGTTGCATGCTCGAAGAAACTGTTGATGATGCATCACATATCATGTTCGGATTGATTGGGAATTGGTTGGTACGACAAGGTTTGTCTTCTATCTACCTTTGGAATATGGCGTTAGATGAACGTGGATTACCAAATATGGTTGGCTCTACTGGGCGTCGTGGTGTCGTTACAATTGATCATAAAACCGGTAAAGTTCAGCGGAACCTTGAATATTATATGTTACGTAATTTTACTCAGGATGTTGTACCAGGATCAATAGTAATTGGTTCAAGTAACTATACTTCAGATGGCTATACAGGTGCATTAGGATCAGTTGCGTTTCTTGGACCAGGTGATTCTATAGCAGCGCATATTTATAATCCAACAGATAAACCTCTTAAAGCCACGATTATAATTAATGGCTTTGATAACGAATGGCAAGATGTTACTGTCCCCGCTTATGGAACTGTAACATTACACAAAGCGAATGAACCAATTAACGAAAGTTCTCCACGGAAAGATGAGGATTTCAAATTAAATCCTTATCCAGCAAACCTAATGGATGATTATGCGCCAGGTAAGGGGGTGAATAAGAAATAGTCTCAACAACATAAATTAAATATCTTACACTTAGGGTTCATTAAATTTTTATATTAATATTTAATGAACCTTTTTGTATTTAAAATACACAAGCAAATGGAGGTAATTAAAATGTCACTAATTGGCAAAAATTTCTTATTAACTAATGAATGGGGTAAAAAACTATTTTTTGATTACGCTAAGGATATGCCAATAATTGATTATCATTGTCATTTAGTGCCTAAAGAAATTTATGAGAATAAGAACTATAAAAATATAACACGAGTATGGCTAAATGATGGGACTTATGGTGACCATTACAAATGGCGTTTAATGCGAGCAAACGGTGTTCCAGAAGAGCTAATAACAGGGGATGCAGACGATTATGAAAAGTTTCTAGCCTGGGCGGCAACAATCGAAAAGGCGGTGGGAAATCCTGTTTATGAATGGACTCACTTGGAATTAAAAAGATTTTTTGGAATAGACGAACCATTGACACGAGAAAATGCTCCTGAGGTTTGGAAAAAGGCTAATGCATTACTTCAAACAGAAGATTTTAAGCCTCGTAATCTTATTAAACTTTCTCATGTTATGGCGGTATGTACTACTGATGACCCAGCATCTGACCTTCATTATCACAAACTTCTAAAACAAGAAGAACGTGAAAATGGTTTTCGTACTTTACCTGCAATGCGCCCTGATAATTTAATCTATATTGATAAACCGACATTTGGAGAATATCTTCAAACCCTTGGAAAGGTATCAGGGATTGAGATAAATACATTTGCAGATATTGTTACGGCCATGGACCAACGTTTTAGTTACTTTAATGATATGGGAGCACGTTTATCTGATCATTCATTAAGTACCTACCATTTTATTGAAGCAAGTAATGCAGAATTAAATGCGATCATCAAAAAGGGCATTAATAATGAACAAATTACCGATCAAGAACGAGATCAATACTTAACAATGCTTATTGAAAATCTAATGAAACTTAATAAAAAGTATAATTGGATAATGCAATTTCATAATAATGTTTTGCGAAGTATTAACCATCCAATGTTTAATAAGGTTGGTCCAGATACAGGATTTGATGCGATGGGTACCCAACCAGATATGATTGCTGAAATTCAAAAGCTATTTACAAAGATGAAAGATAAAGAAAGCTTACCTAAGATTATCTTTTATTCTCTGAACCCAAATGATTGGATGCAGTTAATAACTTTAATGGGGTGTTTTCAAGAAGGCGGCAAGCAACGGATGCAATTAGGTGCTGCATGGTGGTTCAATGACACAGCAGAAGGAATGCGAACACAGTTACGTGACTTCGCCCAACAGAGCCTTTTATCAAATTTTGTTGGGATGCTAACAGATTCTCGAAGTTTCCTCTCGTATCCGCGGCATGAATACTTCCGCCGTGTATTATGTAACTTCTTCGGTGAATTGGCAGAACAAGGCCGGGCACCAGAGAATAAAGAATACCTCGGAAAGATTGTCCAAGATATTGCTTATAATAATGCGCTAAATTACTTCAACTTCTTCCCAGATGAGAAACCGAATGAACTTTTTCCAAAACGTAATAATAGATTTCAATTTTAGTTAAATATAATACCCGTCAAATATTAGTATTGATGTAAGGATTACATTAAATATCATATTTGACGGGTATTGTTTAGTTTTATTGAATAATAATTGTATTTGACTTTATCTCGGCTTGGTGTAGGGCATGCAAGGCATCATCTAACTTATCTTCTTTAGTCGCCTCGAAAGTTGCATAGGTATATGGCTTCAGTTTATTTATAAAGTCGATATAACGCTCAACATCAACTAAACCTGATCCAAACGGTACAGTAACTTTTTTCCCATTAATAAAACCAATGTCTTTTAAATGAAAAGTACAAATGCGATTACCATATAATCTGGCAGCATCTTTTAAAATTTTGTCTTGATTTTTGTAGTTTTCTTTTGAAAGTAGATTAGCAAGATCAAAAATAACTAATAAATTAGGACTGTTGACTTCATCAAGTACTCGACGAACAACATAATTATTGTATAATGGATGATTTATCCCAGGTTCGATTGCAAAAATAGCTCCTAATTTTTCTGCGTTACGGACAATTTGTTTTACAGAGCTGATTACTCGCAATAGGGCAGTTTCTGTAAAATTATCAATGGTATATCCTCCTGGTGAAAGTATACTACCGGTTTCACTACCCACGACTGCAGCATGAAGAAATTGTTCTGCTAGCAGACTGTTGCGGTAACTTTGCAAATTCTTTCTTCGTTTGCTTTCATCAAGATCAATCATATTAACATAATTTCCGAGAACAGAGATTTGTATTTCGGCCTGTTTAAACTTTTGATTGATTTCGTTTAGTAATCCTGGAGAATAGAATGAGCTATCTGCTATTAATTCCTTAGGTAAAAATTTAAATGGTGCGAATTGAACATTATTTAACCCGTAATTATGGGTTACAGCAAATAAATGTTTAAAAGTATGTTCGTTGACATCGTGAGCACGAATTCCAATATTAATACTCATCATCATCACCTCTGAATCTATATTATCACTTTGTGCACTATTTAGAAATCTTATTTCTTTTATAGAAATAATTTATTGAAAGCACTTGCAAAAAATGTCAATGATACTATAATTAAAGGTGAATAAGGAAATATAATTTCGAATTAAGAAACGGAGGAATGAATAAGATGGGATTTAAGATGGTAACGCGATATGCTCATAGTCCCAAAGATATCCAACATTATGATACGAAGGAATTACGAGACGAGTTTTTAATGGATAAGATTTTTTCACTTGGTGATATCTTACTAACATATACTTATAATGATCGAATGATTTTTGGCGGAGTTACTCCTAAAGCCGGTGAACCCTTAGAAATAAAACTGGATAAGGATCTCGGTGTTGATTACTTCTTACAGCGCCGTGAATTAGGCTTTATTAATATTGGTGGTTCTGGATCAGTAACAATTGATGGTAAGAAAGATTCAATCGTTAAACATGATGGCTATTACATTGGAATGGGTGCCAAACATGTTGTCTTTGAGTCCGATAATTCTGACGATCCAGCTAAGTTCTATGTTGTATCAACTCCTGCTCATAAGACTTATCCAAATAAAAAGCTTCCATTCAAGGATGCAATTGCAATGCCGATGGGCAAGCAAGAGGATATGAATAAACGAACTATTTATAAGTACATTGATGCATCAAGTATGGACACATGCCAGCTTCAAATGGGCTATACAGTGCTTGAACCAGGAAATGGTTGGAATACAATGCCTTGTCATACTCATGCACGGCGAATGGAAACTTATATGTACTGTGAATTTGCTTCTAAAGACACCCGTGTATTCCACTTCATGGGTAAGCCTGATGAAAGTAAGCATATTGTCATGGAGCCAGAACAAGCAGTTGTCAATCCTAGTTGGTCAATCCATTGTGGTGTTGGTACGACTAGTTATTCATTTATTTGGGCAATGTGTGGTGAAAACCAGACCTATGATGATATGGATATGGTCGACATGCATGATTTGAAGTAAAGAAGGTATTTTTATGGCCCAATCACAAGAAGAGATTAAGCAAAATGAAGCTGCCTTAGATAAGTTCAAAATGTCAGCTTTTGATTTAAGTGGCAAAGTAGCAATTATTACTGGTGGAAATACGGGCTTAGGGCAAGGTTATGCGGTTGCGTTAGCTGAAGCCGGAGCAGATATTTTTATTCCTACTTATGGAACGCAAGGCTGGGATGATACCCGTGAGATGATTGAAAAGCGTGGACGAAAAGTCGAATTCATGCAAGTTGATTTGACTGCTCCTGGTGTTGCCCAGAAAGTAGTCGACCAAGCTATCAAGACTTTTGGTCACATTGATATTTTGATCAATAATGCCGGAATGATTAAGCGTAACCCTATCCTAGAATCAAAGGACGAGGACTGGGACGCGGTTATCAATATTAACCTCAACGCGGTCTACCATATGTCAATGGCTGCTGCAAAAGTATTTGCTAAGCAGGGACACGGTAAAATCATTAATATCGGTTCAATGTTGTCGTTCCAAGGTGGAAAGTTTATTCCATCTTACACTGCCTCTAAACACGGGGTGGCCGGATTAACCAAGTCCTTTGCAAGTGAAATGGGAGCTTATGGTGTTCAAGTTAATGCGATTGCTCCTGGTTATATTAAGACCGCTAATACAGCGCCAATTCGTGCTGATAAAGCTCGTAATCAGGAAATTCTTGACCGAATTCCAGCTGGTCACTGGGCAGAACCACATGAATTAATGGGAGTCGCAGTCTTTTTAGCAAGTGATGCAGCTAACTATGTCAATGGGACAATAATGCCAGTTGATGGTGGTTATTTGGTTCGATAAATCAAAATATTATATCAAAAGCGGGAGTAATACAGACGCAATCCTTGTGTTCTGTACTACTCCCACTTGTATTTTCATATTAATTAGCTTGCTAAAAGAAATAAAATGTTGTTTGATAGAAATTAGTTAATCTTTAATGAAGTGAGTGAATGAGATGGAAAATAAATTATATGGTGCTGTTTTATTAAAAGCACGCCTAATTCTTGATTATATTGCAAGTGCTTCTGAAGCGCCGACTCTCCGTGAATTAGATGATCACCTTGATATTTCAAAGCCCACGATTTATAAAATTCTAAAAACTTTAGAATATTGTGGCTATGTTCGAGTAGAAGGGGAAGATAAGCACTATTACTTAGGAACCATTTTTCTTCAATATGCCCAAGCCGTTAATAATTCGTTTAATATTGAAGAGATTGCTAAACCGTATTTAAAAGAGCTTCGTGACGCGACTAATGAGACGGTTAACCTGGGAATTATAGAAGATAAAAGCGTCGTTCTGCTTTCAAAGCTGGAAAGCACTAATAGTATTAAATTAGTATCATATATCGGCGGTAAAATGCACATGTATTCTTCGGCGATGGGGAAGGCAATTTTAGCTACTTACAATGATAAACAGCTATCATCATATTTAACTGATATTACTTTTGAAAAGTTAACCCCTAACACAATTAATAATGAACAAGAGCTTTTAACTGCCTTGAATGAAACCAGAGCCCAGGGATACTCAATTGATGATGTTGAAAATCAGCCAGGAGTATACTGTCTCGGCTTTGCCTTAGTAAAAAATGGTCATATATTTGGAGCGTTTAGTATTAGTACCCCTGAATACCGGATGGATCCGCAGAAAAAAGAGCAATTTGTAAAACTTGGGCAACAGACGCAGCAAAAAATTTTAAGTGCGATCTAGGATTCTTGAATTTGCTCGTTAACAAACTGAAGAAACTTTTCGATTGCTGGAGATAAGATAGTATTTTTACGCCAGGCAAGGACATCCCCTGTCGATTTGTTAGGCACAAGGGGAACAAAAACAAGGTCGGGATCATGAAAATTATTATAGACGCCTTTAATTGTCAGACCATAGTAATTACTATTTCTTAAAAGGGAAACGGTATTCCCAGGTAAACTGGTTGTTGCACGGATATTTAAACGCGTTTGATCTAATTTTAAGATATCACTAACTTCATCGCGAACAATACTACGGTGGGGAAGAATTAGGGGAATCTTGTAAAGATCTTCTTTGGTAATAGTAGAATACTTGGCAAGTGGGGCTGATTTTTTCATTATTACTCCCCATTCTTCACGGACCGGTAATTCGAGAAAGTTATATTTAGCAGCTTCAACGGGTTCAAGGAGGCATACAAGATCATTAAGCCCTTCATCTAGTTGTCGACGAAGGACATCGCCATCCCCATCAGATAAATTAAAGATTACGTTCGGGTAAAGCTTTTGGAACTCGAAAATTAATTTTGTTATGTAAGGAGAGACACTCGAAACTGCTGAGCCGAGATTAATTTCCCCTGTTAAAGCCTCTTCTTGTTGATGGAGGTCGTTTTCCGTCTGATCCAAGAGTTGTAGCATGGTCGTTGCTCGCTGTTGAAATAGGATTCCAGCTTTTGTGAGTTGAAGGCGCCGATTTTCTCGGTTAAACAACTTTATGTCTAATTCGGTTTCTAGGTCCATGATTTGCCGGGAAAGGGTAGGTTGCGTAATGTGTAATTGTTCCGCAGCTTTAGTGATATTATTAGTTTGTGCAACAGTTAAAAAGTATTTTAATACACGTGTATCCATATAGTATCCCTCATTTTTATTTATATTAAGGAGTTATTGATAATGGCAAAGCAAGCATTGATTTTATATTATTCGCAATTCGAAAATACTGCTAGACTCGCTAGTAAGATTCATGAAGTAACTGGTGCCGATATTGTGAGAATTAAAGTTTCCGATGATACTTTTCCACTGGATATGGAAGAAACTGGAAGGATTTATCAGCAACAGCTTAAAACGCATGCTTTCCCTAAACTAGTGACTACCTTACCAGACTTATCGTATTACGATTTGATTTTAGTTGGTGGACCAGTCTGGAATGGCGCAGTTGCCTCACCAATCATTGCCTTACTTCAACAAATTCAAAAATTCACTGGTAAGATTGCACCATTTAGTACAGGCTGGAGTGACACTGGTGATTATCAAGAGGACTTTATCAACAATGCTGGTAAGCTAAATGTCACGTCTGGCTACCATATTCTTACTCATGGTAGTCCAGCTTTCAATGAAAAGTCATTATTTTCATGGTTGCGAAAATTATAATTCGTTTTTTGAATAACTCACCATTTATAATAAGCTTTTTACATTCTTAATGCTACAGTTTATTATTAAACCAACAATTAATTGGAGGTTAGTAATAATGGCTAAGAATGAACATGAAGTAAAAAATGACCTTTTTGGTTTTGGTGATAAGAACGTTGCATTTGCAAAATACTTTATTGGAACAAGTTATCTCAATGGATTAGTATCTCCTGATGATAACATTGATGTAAATGTTTCAAACGTTAATTTTGAGCCCGGTTGCCGTAACAACTGGCATATTCACCATGATGGTTTCCAAATCTTATTAGTAACTGCTGGTGAGGGTTGGTATCAAGAAGAAGGCAAGCCGGCGCAATTGTTAAAACCCGGTGATGTTGTAGCAATTCATGAAGGTGTAAAGCACTGGCATGGAGCTACTAAGGATAGTTGGTTCTCTCATGTTGCTATTACGAAGGGAACTAGTGAATGGTGCGAAGAAGTAGATGACGCTACTTACAACCGCCTTCCTGATTAGTTAATTAGTCAGCTTTCTTTGTCCTCGTCCTCAACTTTGATATACTAGGTAAAGTTTGAGGAGGAGATTACATGGAAAGCTGGCTTTTTTTAGCTTTAGTATTATTAATTGCAATCTTTGGTCATAACTCATCATTGATTATTGCCACGGTAGTAGTAATGGTCCTAAAAGTGATCCCTTATACCGCCAAATGGTTGCCCTTGATACAACATAAAGGAATTAATTGGGGTGTGACAGTGATTTCAGTTGCGATCTTAATTCCAATTGCGACTGGTCAAATTGGCTTTAATGATTTATGGGCGGCTTTTAAGACCCCCGCTGGTTGGATTGCAGTCGGCATGGGCATTGCAGTTGCCATCTTATCAAAGTATGGAGTCAACCAGTTGGCAGCTGTTCCTCAAGTCACGGTTGCCTTAGTACTTGGAACGATTATTGGAGTGGTTGCGTTTAAGGGAATTGCTGCCGGTCCAGTTATCGCGAGTGGGATGACATATTGTATTGTAACGCTATTGAATTTGCATTTTTAAATATTAAAAAACCAAGCGAGGTCAAAAGGGATCTCACTTGGTTTTTGTTTTACGCATTTTCTAATTGCGCTTGCGAAGAAATTTTATGGTATAGCTTAGTGCTAAGGTATAGCGAAGTTAATAGCAGGCATAAGCATAGAAGGAAGCCGGCTTGAATACCGAGGTGTGAGAACGGGTTGTGAACTAAGTGATTAACAATACCAACAATTGAAACGATGAGGGCAGTTCCAAAGGCAGCCGCAATTTGTCGTAACGTATTAAAGGTAGCAACCGCATCAGGAACGATCTCATTAGGTAGCAATGATAATGCTTGTGTTTGCAGAGGGATTAACATTGTCACTAATCCAAACTGTCGAATTGTTTGGAAAAGAGTGATCATGAGGACAGAACTACGCGCACCGATTGCGGCTTGACCGATTGTTCCGATGATATCGATTATGAGACCAGTCCCAACAAGAATCTTAATTGGATAAATGTCATAAAAACGGCCACTCGTTGTCGATAATAGGCCCGTTAAGATTGCCCCCGGAAGGACAGCGATGGCTGAAACAACCGTACTTTTACCCAAGACAATCTGTACGAGCAGGGGAATCAAAATTGCGTTGCCATACATTGTTGATGTAATTAGCATATTAATAACAGTGGCAAAAACAAATTGTTTGTGTGAGAAGATCCCAAAGTTGATTAACTGACGATTACTGTGACGTTGGTTAAGAAAGAAAAGGAAGAGAAAGACTAAGCCGATAAGGACATACCCTGCGACATTAAATGAGAGCAAGTGATTGTTCGAAACATTTGATAAGCCCATCAATAGTGACCATAATCCACCTGTGATTAAAATAAGAGCCAATGTATTAAAGCGGGGATGTTCATTATGCGGGATTTTAGGAAGCAGGAAGAATGAAAGTAGTAATGTAATTACTGCAAAGGGAATAATTAGTAGGAAAAGATATCGCCAAGAGAAAAAGTGCAATAGAAAGCCAGAAATGGCAGGACCTAAGATAGGGGCACAATTAAAGGCAAGGCCAATAATGCCCATAATTTGTCCTTTTTTACCCGGCTTTGCGTAACGAATTGCCAAGACATTTACTAGTGGCATCATCATCCCCGCACCCAGAGCTTGAATCATCCGAGCAATTACAACTAGATTGAAGCTCCCCGCAATCGCTCCGATAATGGTTCCTAAAAGAAAAATTCCAGAGAAAATAATAAAGAGATTTTTGAAGGGGAATCTTTTTATAAGAAATGAACTAACAGGAATCATTAGGGCATTGACAAGCATATAACCGTTTGTCACCCATTGAACTTGGGCCTCGCTAATATGAAAGACATTCATGAAGGTTGGGAGGGCAATGTTCATTAAGGTTGAACAGAGAAGACCGAAAAATGTACCAAATACCATGATTACTAATGCATGGCTAATGCGTTGATTTTTCATTAGTAGATATAGCGCTCCTTAAAATTAGTCAAACAGTATTGAGTTTACTAGCCAGATTATTAATGTCAATACGCATTAGGAATTTGCAAGCAAGTAAATTAATGCTAAAATATAGTTATGAATAATTTACATGTGTAAACGCAGGAGGAATTAGATGAATATTAATTTAGAAATAACTCCCGCTGAATGGCAAATTATGCGGGTGGTTTGGAGTCTAAGGCAAACGACCAGTAGCCAAATTATTGAAATTTTACAGAAAAAAGTTGACTGGAAACCGGCAACGATTAAGACTTTACTTCGACGCCTGGTTGATAAAAAAGCCTTATCTGCTACTCGGCAAGGACGTGGATTTATCTATGAGCCTCTCGTTCCCGAACAACAAACGATGGATCAAGCAGCGGACAACCTATTTAATAATATTTGTGAACGACACGTTGGAAGCACCCTTGAACATGTGATCAATAATGTAACCCTTAGTAAGGATGATATTGCTAAGTTACAAGAATTATTGGCAAGCAAAGCAACTGATTCACCGGATCACGTCAAATGTAACTGTATTCCGGATATGCAGATGAACTGCTAATGAAAAGCTCCCCGCAACTAGGAAATCTTTCCTAAATTGCGGAGAGCCTTTTTTAGTCTCTATTTTTCTTTGTTTTGATCCTCATCAGCTGATGGTTTCTTCTTTTTAGGCTTAATGTAAACTACCTTGAATTTATTAACATAGGCATTCTTTAAATCAAGAGGTGTAAATGAGAAATTATCAACTCTAATTGGTTGTCCAACTTTTAAGTCATATTGCCGTTCAAGGAAGAATCCAGTTAAGGTTGTTACTTCAGAGTTATCAAATTGTTCGATGTTTGTATCAAAGTAACGTTCAAAATCATCTAGTGGCATCTTACCTGAAACTTCGAAGGTAGGATTACCCTTACTATCAGGGTCTTTCTTTTCAATCATATCAGAGGTAGCATGGTCAATTTCTTCGCCAACGGTTCCGAATAATTCTTCATAAATATCCTTATCAGTAATGATCCCAGAAGTACCACCGTATTCATCTTGAACAACAACAATTGGCACTTGTTTTTTCATCATTTCAGCAAGAACATTGGTGAGTTGTTCATTTTCGTAAACGATTGGAATTCGGCGCATGATTGTGCGAACTGATTGTTGCGGGTTGATTTGGTTTTGCCGCATAATATCATATGCAAAAATATAACCAAGAATGTGGTCTTTGTCATTATTCGCAACAACTGGGAAACGCGTGAATTTCTTTTCAAAATAAAGCTTGGCTGCATCTTCAATTGAAGCCGTAATATCAATAACCGCTAACTGTGTCCGATCAATCATAATATCCTCAGCAACTTTATCATTCATTTCAAAAGCTCGTTGCATGAAGATAACGTCTTCCTTATCCATTTCCCCAGCTTTTTCCGATTGTTGGGATAAGGTCATAATTTCATTTTGTGAATATGTGTCTTCTTCTGGCTGAACATTATATCCTAACATTTTTGTAATTGCCGCAGCGACTACCGCAAATAACCAAACGAAGGGATAAAAAACAGTATGGAAGAATTGTACCGGGTGAACAATTGATAAGAGAATTGGTACCGGTCGATCAATCGCCATATTTTTCGGAACTAAATCAGTAAATACCGCATGGAAGAATGTAAAAATTAAAACACCGATAACTGGTGCAATCGCTTGAAGAACATCATGCGGAATAATATTAATCTTTAGCAACAGATCAGTGATAAATTCATCACCTAACCAACCTAAAACTAAAGAAGTCATCGTAACCCCGACTTGAGCTGTTGATAGGTACTCATTAAGATTTGCTACCATGTGTTCCGCGCGTTTGACTTTTCGCGTTTGCCGGAGCTCCTTTAACTCACTAGGCCGCACTTTAACAACTGAATATTCCAACAGTGTAAATAAAGCAGCTAACAGCAAAATCAAAATAATGATAATTAATTTAAACCAATATGAATCCCATAAACCATTCATCGTTTAAAAATTTCACCTAAACTTTCTTAAAAAATTTATCGACTACTATTGTATCAGTAAAATGTAGTGAAAGGGGAGTTTAATTATTTTTTTATAAGTGAAAATGCTAAAATAAAGGAAAATAAGTAGGAGAAGACATATGACGACTAATGAAGAAGAAATCAAGAAGTCAGCACGCTTGCGTAAGATTATGCAAGTGATGCGAAAATATCATTTTGTTAGCAATTTTTACCATCAAACTAATCCACAAGCTATTTGTCAGGCACTGCAAGAACTGGGACCGACCTTTATTAAACTTGGCCAAATATTATCAACCCGTCCAGACCTTGTCTCCCCAGCGTATATTAAAGAACTTCGCCACTTGCAAGATCAGGTTAAAGCTGATAGTTTTGCGACCGTAGAGCAAACTTTTGAAGAAGAAACTGGAAAGAAAATTAATGACGAATTTGCTAGCTTTGCAGAAAAACCGTTTGCTTCTGCGTCGATTGGGCAAGTTCACCATGCAACGCTTAAGGATGGGACACCAGTTGTTGTCAAAGTTCAACATCCAGAAGTCGGTAAGCTTGTTAATACTGACTTAGCTCTATTAAGGAAAGCAGTGGTCTTATTTAAGTATGTTCCCCAAGACGTTGCAGTAGTTGATTTGGATAAAGTAATTGATGAACTCAGTACTTCATTATTAAGTGAGGTCAATACTCTTGAAGAAGCAAAAAACGGGGAAGAATTTTATACATTAAATAACGGTGATGGACCAATCTTAGTTCCTAAAGTATATATGAAGTATTGTGCTCCTAAGATTCTTGTTAATGAAGCGATGGAAGGAAAAAGCATTCGGTATCGTTTTAAGCAGCCAAATGATAATGATCAAGATGCAATGACCGTTAATCATGAAATTGCTACTACGCTCGTTAATAACTTTTTAAAACAAGTTTTTGTTGATCATTACTTTCATGCAGACCCGCATCCAGGAAATATATTAATTCACGAATTGCGTCCGGATGAGTCAGCAAAGCAATACGCAACGACCAAACACCATGAAAAGACCATTTATAATACAACCATTAGTTATGATCAACAGGAGGCATTACCAAATTACCGGATCATCTACCTTGATTTTGGAATGATGGGAAGGTTAAGTCCAGCGATGGCAAATAGTATTGCGAATATCGTGATTACTATCAACACAAAGGATACGCGAAAAATTGGAAAAGCAGTTTTAAATGTTTGTAATCGAACCGGGGAAGTTGACGAAAATGCATTTTATAAAGAACTTGGCGCCTTTATTCAACCATATTTTTCAACCGGTCTTGGCAATATTGATTTCGTGAAAATGCTATACCAAATTGTCCAGCTATGTAAGAAAAACCACCTTCAAATGAGGGGAGAGGTAACGATGCTAATTAAGGCATTTGGAACTCTTGAAAGCTCGGTTGCTAAACTTGATCCTGAAATATCAATGCTTGAAGTTGCCCAATCGTTTGGCCGGCGTTATTTAAAACGAAACTTTAATTGGCGTTCGGCTGTTGATAATAACCTAATCAATTTTTTCCTTACTAGTAAAGCAATAGGGAAGATGCCGGAAAAAATTAATGAGTTAATTGATACATTTGTCAGTGGGGATGCAAAGGTTGACTTACAGTATAAAAATGAGCAACGAGTGTTGAAGCAGATAGAACGATTAATGAACCGTTTCATGATTGCAATTATTTTAGCAGCAGTAATCTTAGGATCATCATTATTAGTCCAGGGAACACCAGCTGATTCGCATATCTATCGTTTAGGAGTATCTGGCTATATTATTGCAATCGTAATTATTATTCTTTTAGTTGTTACAGAGATTATCCATCGATGGCGAAATTGGCGAAGGAAACGATGATTAATGATATATTTAAACTTAGTTAATGAATTAATATGTGCGTTATGCTGGGGAATTACGATTAGGCTTATTTTGATCCGCCATTTAAATAGTGAGACAAAGGTAGCTAAATTTAATACCTTTGCGTTTACTTTGATGGTGTTCAACTTGATAGTAGTACTGCCTATTTTTGCTTTTTTGCTTAAAAATTTACCTATCCAATCAGTAAGTTGGCTAAGTTCATTAGTAGTAGCAACTATTGACGTTTTAAGTACCTTTAACTTAATTTTATTTTGTGTTTTCAGTTGTTGTACCCGCCTGCGAAAATGCCCTACTACGGTTCAGGATTTTCTGGTTTTAGGGGCAGCTGTTAAACATGGCCAAGTTCCACCAGTTTTAGCTACTCGCCTTGATAAGGCCATCAGCTGTTGGAAAACGCATCAATCTGCAAAAATTATTGTTTCAGGGGGAATAGTACAGAAAGCAAAAGAATCTGAAGCAGAAGTCATGGCTGCTTACTTAATTGCTCACGGAATCCCAGCAAGAAAAATAATTTGCGAGACCCGGGCACTTAATACATGGCAAAATTTGGCCTTTGCTAGTCAACTTATTAAGCCACAAGAGACAGTTGTAGTAGTAACTAGTGATTTTCATGTTCTTCGTGCGAGAGCTTATGCAAGGAAGATGGGGTTAAACTGGTCATTCATTAGTAGCAAGACGCCTTGGCGATACTGCCCATTAACTTTTATTCGAGACTATCTCGGGATTATCCGTGACCATTGGTGGGTATTTTGCGGGAGTACGCTCCTTTTACTTTTAGTTGAATTTATTTTGAAATGAAATATGAGCGAGACAGAAGTGGAAAACAACCTTCTCTCGCTCATATTTACTTTATTTATTCTTATATACTGCAATTTCAATCAGATTATTATCTGGATCATAAACGTAAAGCGAGGTCATTTCGCCTTCTGCCCCTTGTTTTACAATTGGTCCAGCAATTATATCAATATAGTAGCTATTAAGATGGTGAACAATATCGTCAATACTATCTCCAGCAACTAAACATAAATCAGCAGAGCCAATTGTCGGATTAGCTGCCTTTAGCGTAGTTGGTCGGTCAATTTTTTGTAAACGGATTAACTGATGCCCACAACGCATTGTAATTAAGTCGTCATTACTTTGTTCTTTAATTACTGGCATATCAAATACTTCGTGATAAAAGCGCATTGATTGCTCTAAATCAGTTACAGTTAAAACAACGTGATCAATTCGTCGCATTTTCATTGTCTAAGTCTCCCTTAAATTTTTAAATCAATATCATTATACAAGTTTCTAAATTGAAATAGCAAAAGTTGTATAATGAAATGATTACAGATCTAAGGAGATTTTTTATGAATATAAAAACAATAATGAGTGTCGCGATTGGCGGCTTCCTCGGCGGAATTACCCGTTATGAACTTAGTGCCCTATTAGGCGGTGACGGGATTTTATATGCCAACCTTATTGGTTCATTTTTGTTAGCTTTTATAACTTATTATTTTATTGAACGGGGGCTATTAGCAGCATGGCTAAATGCCGGAATAGGAACTGGTTTTATTGGCGCTTTTACGACATTTTCAAGTTTAGCCACAACTATTGTTAAGCTTGAAAGCCAAGGTATAATTGCTAGCATCGGTTATTTTCTTGTGAGCTCTCTTGGCGGCTTGGCTTTGGCACTGCTCGGTTTTATGTTGGCACGAAAATACGGAGGTCCGCGGCAAGATGATTAATGTAGGGCTTGGAGCAGCAATTGGGGCCGTGATCCGTTATGTCATCACAACCTGGTGGAAAAAGTTAAGAATTGATTGGCCCTTAGCAACTCTATTTATTAATATCACCGGTAGTTTTTTATTAGGTATTCTTACCAAAAATTTTGCTAGTAATTCCTCACTCATGTTATTATTCGGGATTGGCTTATTAGGAGGTTATACTACTTTTTCAACTTTTAATGTTGAGCTAATTTCAATGATAGATGAAAAGCGATGGGGAATGTTTGCTGTTTATTTCGGCTTAAGTTATCTTGGTGGAGTTATTGCCGCCATCTGTGGAATGATGATATGAAAGGAGTAAAAAATAGTGACAGAAACCATACTACCAACGCAAATTGAAGTAAAAGGTGGAAGAGTCCACAACCTTAAGAACATTGATATCAATATCCCCCTACATAAATTTGTCGCAATTTCGGGATTATCTGGTTCTGGGAAAAGCTCATTAGCAATGGGGATTTTATATGAAGAGGGATCTCGCCGGTACTTAGAAGCGCTTTCTACTTACACACGACGACGGATAAAGTTAGGTGCTCAAGCCGATGTTACAAGTGTTAAACATATTCCTTCAGCACTAGCATTGAAGCAACGTCCCGCAATTCCATCTGAACGAGCAACCGTTGGAACAATGAGTGAGATGTTGAATGTAATTAGGCTGATCTTTTCCCGGCTTGGCGAACCGGTCTGTCCAAATGGGCATCGGTTAAAACCAAGCCTTGAAATCGCAGAGGTAATGAGTAAGAGCGGCGATGAGATGGGACAATTAACCTGTCCTACTTGTGACACAAAGTTTTATGCCTATGGAGCAGAAGATTTTGCATTCAATTCTGACGGAGCCTGCTTACGATGTCATGGAACAGGAAAAGTTCGTGAACTGGATGAAAGTAAACTTATTGGGGATGAAAATCTTAGTTTAGCTGATGGGGCAGTTGCTTCATGGCATTTGCCTGGACGAAACTTTATGCCGAGTGTTGCTGAACAGGCAGGTGTTCGGATCCATGTTCCATATAAAGATTTAACCCCTAAAGAAAAAGAGTTTGTTTTAAATGGTCCGCAAAAGAAGTTTAAGATGGACTTCCGCTCTGGAACAGGCCGCGTTTTTCATGACTTTAATGCTTTATACGAGAATGCTCATGAAGCGGTATTAGCATCTGCGAAGAGTAGTAAAAGCGAACGAGCGCAAAAACGAATTAGTGAATTTTTCCATTATTCAACGTGCCCAGTTTGCCATGGGACACGGTTAAAACCAGAATTATTAAAACAATTAGCTGGTGGTTTAAATATTGCGCAAGTTAGTGATCTTACGCTTGGGGAATTAAGCAAGTGGAAGCAAGATGTATTAGCTGCTCTTCCTTCAGATATAAAAAAGATGGCGACTTCATTATTTAAAGAGTTTGATGATAATTTACGGCCATTATTGGAATTAGGCCTTGATTATTTAACTTTATCGCGAAACGGGAATACGTTATCGACAGGTGAATTACAACGTATTCAGCTTGCAAGAACTCTTCGAACCCAAACGACTGGTGTCTTATATATTCTGGATGAACCTTCTATCGGCTTACATCCTGATAATATTACGGGTCTCTTAAATGTATTTAAGGAATTAGTGGCCCAAGGTAATTCATTAGTAGTTGTTGATCACAATGTTGATATTATCAAAGAAGCAGATTGGATTATTGAAATTGGCCCGGGTTCTGGAGAAAAAGGTGGAGAAATTCTTACGGAGGGGACACCATCGCAAATCGCTGACAATCCTCAGTCTAAGATTGGTCCTTATTTAAATGGGACAGCAGTATTAAAAAGCCGCCCGTTAACAAACGAATCAGCTAGTCAAGAGATCACCTTTGAAGTAAAAGATTATTACAATCTTAAAGATGTCCATGGAGAGATTCCGGTTAATCGGCTAACTGCTATTACTGGTTTTTCGGGCGCTGGTAAAACAAGTTTGATCCTTGATAGTTTAGTTCCCGCTATCCGTGCTCAAGCAAGTGGGACCAAATTACCTTCACAAGTTCGAAAATTGTCAAGTCCGTTAAAAGAAGTAGTAAGTGTTGATGCGGCGCCAATTGGCAAAACCAACCGTTCAACCGTCGCAACTTATACCAGTATTATGGATAATCTGCGGAAGTTGTTTGCTACCCAGCCATTAGCCAAAAAGAAACACTATACGCCTTCTTACTTTTCTTATAATAATAAGCAGGGAGCGTGTCCAACGTGTGGTGGCGCGGGGATCGTGACTCTTGATATTCAATTCTTGCCAGATATGCAACAGACTTGTCCAACATGTGGGGGAAGTCGATACAATGAAGAAGTTCAAAAAGTTAAGTGGCAGGGATATTCAATTGTTGATCTCTTAAAATTAGATGTTCGGGCAGCGATGAGTGTATTTAAGGAAGTGCCGAAAATTGCTCGTGAACTTCAATTATTAGATGAGGTGGGCTTAGGGTACCTGCACTTAGGCGAAAGTACGCCTAGTCTTTCTGGTGGTGAGGCGCAACGCTTAAAACTTGTTAAACACCTTAATCATAATCAAAGCGAAACGTTATTTGTATTTGATGAACCGACCATTGGCTTGCATCCCCTTGATGTTAAAACCCTTTTAGCAGTAATGCAGCAATTACTTGATCGGGGGGCGACAATCATTACTATTACTCATGACTTAAATTTGATTATTAACGCAGATTATATGCTTGATATGGGTCCGCGTGGTGGCAGCAATGGTGGAAAAATTGTGGCTCAGGGGAATCCGTTAGCCCTTATTCAAAAACCAGAAAGTTTAACCAGCAAGTATTTGGCAGAATATTGGTCAAGATTTAATTAAAGGTAAAGGCTCCAAACATTCGGATTTCCCGGACGTTTGAAGCCTTGTTTTTAATCAAGTTAATTATTTTGTTGCTGCTTTTTCTTCATGGTTTTGCCAGATTTTGCGAACGAGTAAATAACAGCCAATTAGAATTAAAATAGCGATTGCGACACCGATCAGTCGTCTAATATTACCCTTGAAAATAGCATCCCCACCAAAGGCATAGAGAAATGAAGTCGGAGCCATGCCCACGGTTACCATCGCCAAGTAGTGTTTCCTACTAACATTTAAGCGGGCACCAGCGTAGTTTACAAGTACACTAGGGATAACCGGAATCATAAAACCGATGGTAAGTGCAATTAACGGATGCTTTTGTTGCAAGAGGTAATGAAGGATCTTGTTTTTCTTTACCCGTTTAGAGAGGTTAATTTTACGAATTATACTCATTACAGTAGAGTTTCCTAAAATATTTCCAACCCAATTAATCAGAAAACCAACAATTGGTCCATAACATAGCCCGGCAAAGATACAAACAACGGAATTCGACATTCCCGGAATCGCATTTAGGATACCGATTAAAGCTACAAGAAGAAAGATATCTGTAAACCCATGACTTCTAATCATATGGAGAAGCTTAGCCTTATTATGGGCATTAAAGTCTAGTAGTAGGTCAATTTCTGGCTTATATGTTCGATAAATGAAGTAGAGAACGATGACGGCGAGGATAATTGCGCCAACGATCAGCCATGTTTTACTTAATTTACGCTCTTTCATGATTATTGTTCCTCCTTTGGTAGCGTAAACCCAGCCTTCTCAAAAAGGGAGGTAAGAGAATGTCGTAAAAGCGGATCATGAGCGTAAAGATAAGTTCCATATACACCACGTTTAAATAAAACGTTCAAAGAATTCATAATCATTCTTTTTTCTAAACTCTTAATTTCAGCTGGATCAGTTAGGTCGTCACGCTTTTTGAATGCTTCAACATCTGTATAACGATCTAAATTTACTTGAAGTTGGTTTGTTTGAGGCGTTTGGCTAATTGGCGGACCGATAATAATGCCGGTGTAATTTAAGTCAAACCCTTGGCAGGTATAGATTGAGCCAACTTCATCAATGGTTTGAGGCAATTCTGCCCAAGGGGTAACTGTATAGTTATATTGATCCCAGGGCATTTTAAATCTGCCTTCCTCAATGTAGTGTTTACCACCATCGAGTGTTGATGGATATCCAGATGTTGAAAGAATGCGGGAAAGTCCTACTTCTTTATTACGTTGAACAATTGCTTTCCTCATTTCCTCAGCATCACTGTAAATGCGAAAATCATAATGATCACGGGCGGATGCTGGTAAAGCGGTTAATTTATAGTTAGTAAATTCATTAAACCACTCAACTAATTCATCGCTCGCATTCATGCGAAACATGTGGGTCAAATGGTAATCTTTATGGGGATATTGGTTCGTAATTGCCTGAAGTCGTTCAGGGGTCCAGAGACTTTTCATCCGTAAGACTTGGTATTGATCAAAGACAATTATAACAACTTTAGCGCGTTTAATAATCTCGACAAGCTGATTATCATGGTAAAAATTATTATAATGATCGGGTTTGGATAATAAAAGATGAGCTTCATCGATAACAGCAACATCAATGGTTTGGTGTTGCTTATCCAATTGATTAATTAATGAGGTTGGCCGAGTGAAGTCCTTTTTATATAACTCTTTTATTGGCCCGGCAATCTCTTTATAGACTTTCAGAATTTCCGGATGGTTAACAAGAAAATAATTATTAGTATGATAAAGAACTGAATTTTTTTGTGTCCGCGCTTCTTTTTGAATGCGGACGAATAATTGTGATAAGATTACGCTTTTTCCAGTACCTGCATCCCCGTAGACTGTATATATTGCAGGATAATTTTGTGTTAGATGGTGTTTAGTAAATGAAATAATATCATTGACGAGTTGTTCTTGCTCTGTCGTTAATTTTTTAAATGGTGAAATTTTGTTAGTTGCAGCGTTGTCTATATTTTTCATAACTATTTCCTTTTTAACGAATTACTCTATTTAATGGTATCGAAATGCATGAATTTCGTCAATTTGAACTTGAGAGTAATTTACTCAATGCTTTAGAAAGTGTTAGAATAATAAGAGCAATAAGTATTACTAATTATTAAATGTAAAATCAAGAAGGAGTGGAATAGATGAATCTGCATCCTGATTACCTCTTAAATGAAGTTAATGAACCAAGCGATATTAAGGACATGTCACTTGACGAATTAAAACAATTAGCAACAGAAATGCGTCAACTTGTTCTTGAACGCGACGCAAAAATCGGTGGACACGTGGGCCCTAACCTTGGCGTAATGGAGCTAACGATTGCTTTTCACTATGTCTTTGATTCGCCTCACGATAAAGTTATTTGGGATGTTTCACACCAGAGTTATGCCCATAAAATGCTGACAGGTCGAAAGTTAGGTTTTCTTGACCCTGATCATTATGAAGATATTACTGGATTTACATCCCCAGAAGAAAGCGTTCATGACTTTTTTGAGATCGGTCATACTTCAACGTCAATCTCTCTTGCGGTGGGGATGGCTCAAGCGCGTGATTTGATAAAACCTCAATCACATAATAATGTTATGGCAGTAATTGGGGATGGATCCTTAAGTGGCGGATTAGCTTTTGAAGGATTAAACAATGCTGCTAAGCTTAATTCTAACTTGATTATTCTCGTTAATGATAATCAAATGTCAATTGATGAGAACCAGGGTGGTTTATACAAAGGACTAAAAGAACTCCGGGATACTAACGGTGAATCTCCCAATAATATTTTTAAGTTTATGGGTCTCGATTACAAGTACGTTGCAGACGGTAATGACTTGCAGACGATGATCGACACTTTTAAGGAAATCAAGGATATTGACCATCCAATCGTCCTTCATGTTAACACCTTAAAAGGGAAGGGTTATGAACCTGCTATTGAAGAAAAGATGAAGTATCATTGGCGCACTCCATTTGACCTAAAGACTGGTGAAGATAAGGTTAAGGTAAGTGGAGAATCATATAGCGATGCTGTCCTTGCTGAATTAGATAAGCAAATTGCAGCGGATAAGCCAGTTGTTGCTATTAATGCTGGAATTCCTGGTGCGTTTGATCTTGGCAAGTTTAAGGCTAAGCACCCGGACCGTTATTATGATGTTGGGATTGCTGAACAGGATTCAATTACGACTGCTGTTGCAATGGCGCAAGCAGGTGCACGCCCTGTTGTATTTCAAAATAGTACTTTCCTGCAACGAGCATATGATCAATTGATTCATGACATGGCATTAAATGATGCTCCGGTTGTAATGATTGTGCGAGGCGGGTCAATTTCAGAAAGTTCTGCTACTCATCAAGGAACATTTGATATTTCAATGATTAGTGATTTGCCAAACATTGAATATTTAGCACCAACAAACGTCGAAGAAATGATTTCGATGTTACGGTGGGCAATCAATCAAACTGATGAACCAGTAGTAATTCGGCAACCAGAAAAGCCCCTTCTTCACGGGACACCAACACAAGATGACTACAGTACAATTAAGTACGATATTGCTCATCGCGGAAGTGAAGTTGCAATTATGGCTGTTGGTGACTTCTGGGAACTTGGTGAAAGGGTAAGAAAGGAACTTCAAGACAAGCTTAACATTGATGCTACATTGATCAATCCAAAGTCGGTAACTGGAATCGATTCAGATGTCCTTCACCACCTAGCAGAAAATCATGATGTAGTTGTTACGCTAGAGGATGGGGTCCTTAGTGGGGGCTTCGGTGAGACGATTGCTCGTTACTATGGACCAAAGGGAATGAAAGTTTTGAACTTTGGAGCACCACGGGAATTTGCGGATAATGTTCCTACCGAAGTACTATATGAATGGTATCACTTAACCCCTAAACAAATTGTGGATGATATTGAGCAGGTTATCCATTCACTATAAGTTAACACAGCTATCATTGCAGGTAAGGATTACTTGTAGATGATAGCTTTTTTCGATCTAAAAAATGCGAATTGCTTCTTTTTACGTATATATATTAAAGAGTATATAGAAGAGGAGCGAGATAATATGAACCATTTAAACCACCTTCATGTATTGCGAAACACTTGCTTAGTAGGCTTAACGACAGCGTCAACGATCCTTTCGCTGTCATTAAATACTCCACCAGTTTTAGCTGCAACTCAAGAGCCAATTACGAATCCCATATCTAACGCAAATAATCAGAAAGAACGTGTTCAAATCAAACGTGTAATTTATTTTCATCTCTTAAATGAAGTTAAAAAAGTGGAACAAGTGTCTTATGCTTACCGTGAAGTACCGAATGATTCAACCAAAAAGGCAAATTGGATTATTGAACCTTTTGAAGAAGTTAATATCCCTGACCAAGCTGGTTTTAGACCATCAATGGATAAGATTCCAACTGTTACAGAAATAGAGGATTTATCACAATTAAAAAGCGCAGTAAATGTTTATTATCAGCCCCTCAATAAAGATGAAGGGCCAAAAAAAGACAGCAAAGAGAATACGTTAGCAGAAAAGAAAGATTCGCAGGACAATTACCCTGTGGAAGAAGATCTGGGGGATGATAATCAGGTCACGGAAAATTATGGGGAGGTAAATAATACAAGAAAGCAGCAAAATTTGCACCAACGGATAGCAGGGATTAATAATCGACTAAATCGTTCACATCGGGATTCACGTAAAAACGATAACTCTGACCAACAAATACTTCCACAGACGGGAAATGAGACCGATAATTTAACGACTTTTCTTGGTTTGGGGATAACGGTAATGGTCGCGGGGATGAGTCTTTTTTCGTTAAAGAAAGCGCACAAAAATAAATAAAACAAAAAAACTTGATAAAAGGACTTGCATTTTTAATTTTCTAATAGTATTCTAATGTTATTGAAAAACGAAATGGAGGAAACAAAAATGCAAATTTACAATAAATCGATTATTCATCACCTAACCTCCACCTCAACCACAACAACAATTACCGTGGTTGAGTAGTTTTAATATCTCTTAAATCTGTTAGCAATAGCTATTCAAGATGCCTCAACCACTTATCAAAACTTGACAAGGGTTGGCTAGGGACATTTTGGGTAGCTTTTTTATTTAAAGTGAGGTTAGAATGATGGATAATCAGAAAAATGAAGTTAAATTAAATCGGACAATGACTCCCGGACAAATGGAAATGATTGCAATTGGTGGGACAATTGGTAGTGGTCTTTTCATGGGAGCCACATCAACTATTAAATGGACTGGTCCTTCTGTCCTATTAGCATATGCCTTTGTAGGTTTAGTCCTATATGGTGTTATGCGTGCGTTAGGGGAAATGATCTATATCAGTCCAGGAACTGGTTCCTTTGCGGACTATGGATCTAAATATATTCATCCCTTAGCTGGATACCTGACAAAGTGGAGTAACGTCTTTCAGTTTATCATTGTTGGTATCTCAGATATTATTGCCATGAGTCAATACCTTAATTATTGGTGGCCTAACTTACCAGACTGGATTTCTGGATTAGTAATGATCATTATCTTAACGCTTGCGAATCTTGCATCTGCTAAGGCATATGGCCGGTTGGAATTTTGGTTTGCGATGATTAAAGTCGTTACAATTATTGTTATGATCATTCTTGGATTATTGGTAATTGTCCTTGGGTTGGGTAACAATTGGCATCCGGTTGGAATTTCCAATTTATGGTCACATGGTGGATTCTTTACTGGTGGATTCATGGGATTCATGTTCTCACTATCTGTGATTGCTGGATCCTATCAAGGAATTGAATTACTTGGTATTACTGCTGGTGAAGCCGCTTCACCACGCCATGCGATTGTTAAGTCAGTTAAATCTGTTATTTGGCGGATTTTAATTTTCTATATTGGGGCAATTTTCGTTATCGTTTCCATTTATCCATGGGACGAATTAAAGGCAGTTGGATCACCATTCGTTGAGACATTTACTAAAGTTGGTATTACTGGAGCAGCTGGAATCATTAACTTTGTTGTTTTGACTGCTGCATTGTCCGGTGCCAACTCAGGAATCTACAGTGCTAGTCGGATGCTTTTCAAGCTTTCAGTTGATGGTGAGGTTCCTAAGGTCTTTAGTAAATTGTCAAAGCGGGTTGTACCAAATGTTGCGATCTTAACAATTTCATTCTGGATTTTCCTTGGCTTTATTGTTAACATGCTTCTATCAATGTTTAATGCAGCCTCTGCTAATATCTTCGTGATTGTGTATAGTTCAAGTGTCCTTCCCGGAATGGTACCATGGTTTATTATTTTGATTTCAGAATTAAACTTCCGGCGTAATAATCCGGCTGAATTAAAAGACCACCCATTCAAAATGCCATTTTATCCAGCATATAACTACTTTAGCTTGATTGCGCTAAGTGTTATCTTACTATTTATGTTCTTTAACCCAGATACACGGATTTCGGTCAGTGTTGGGGCAGTCTTCTTAGTTATCATGAGCATTATCTACAAGTTAAGAACTCAGCGCCAAGATAAATTAGCATAAAGAATAAATACTCTCGAAACAGATTGTTTTGGGAGTATTTTCTTTTATCAATTAAAATGATAAAATACTTTTACGAACATACGTTTAAGAGGAAAGGTATTTTAGAAACATGCGATTTCGATTCAATAAAAAGACCCAGTATTTACTTTTAGCTTTAGTAGCGATTGTCGGCATTGGTAGTTTTTCCCAGCCATCTGATAAGGGAAGTACTTTACCACAGGGAATCCAACGGGTAGCATCTTGGCGCCATTCAAACAACAATAATCGATCATCTTCTTTTACGCCGCCAACTCAAGAGCAGGCTACGAGTGTTCTTTCTAATGGCGTTCGTCAGCAGTTAGGAACATCTGACATAAAATGGAATGGTTACGGAGCGTTTATTTTAAATAACAATCAGACGGCGCTAAACGCAAATATTAACAATGCGCCATACGCTGTTAATCGACGTGATTCACGTGGACGAGCATGGCAGGGAGACGCCTGGCTCAATCGTACAACACGCCAATACCGTAATCGGAATGAAACTGGAAATGGAGCCACTAATTGGAAGCCAGCTGGATTTTTACAAGCCCACAACTTAAAAGGTGGTATCTCCCATGCTTATGATCGCGGACACTTACTAGGATATGCATTAGTAGGGGGTATCCGTGGTTTTAATGCTTCGGAGTCAAATCCTGCTAATATTGCAACTCAAACTGCTTGGGCCAACGAAGCTCGAAGCAGTACATCAACCGGGCAGAACTACTATGAAGGCTTAGTGCGAAAAGCTCTGGATCAAAATAAACAAGTTCGTTATCGAGTAACTGATGTCTATGACGGTAATAATTTAGTGCCTTCTGGTGCCCATATTGAGGCCAAATCAAAGGATGGCAGTTTGCAATATAATATCTTCGTCCCCAATGTGCAAAACAATATTAGTATAAATTATGCAACAGGGGCAGTAACGCAGATTAATTAAAAACGTTGATGTGCCGGGGCTTTCAAAACCGAGTAAGCCGTCTGTCTTTTTTATTTTTCAGTATAACTATATTTTAAAGGAAAGAGGCCGGGAATTAACTATTAATTTTTGGCTCTCAAACAGTAAAATCCGGACTATGATTTTTGATCGGTTCAAAAATCGTAGTCCGGATTTTAAATTATTTATGAAATTAGTCTCCAATCGACTAATTGATTGGCCAAATTTCGTTAGATTTAATGCCATCAGGGCTAGCCCAATGTCATTTTCCACAGCCCGTTGGCCACGGAGATGAGTTCGGCGTATGCCAAAATCCCTCTTCATATGACCAAAGACTGGCTCAACGTCGAACTTCCGTCGACGATAAATTGCCTTGCCTTCGTCACTTGAGAGGGTATCTTTAACTTTAGCTTTATAATAATTCCAGGTTGGGTTAACCTTCATATAGCGTTGCCGACCACTCGGTGTCTTCGCTAGTTCATCTAATTTAACTGATAGTTGATGTTTATCAGCACGATAGATTTTAAAGTCACGCTTAAAGCCATACTTATCAGTGGATTTACTATAGCGATAAAAACTAAAACGAACTCCTTGATGATCAATGTAGTAGTCGTCATTAGCGTTATATTCCCAATTCTGTGACC
>NZ_JAJGUI010000112.1:0-319521 GCF_020784875.1 Limosilactobacillus reuteri subsp. simiae
TGCCAATCAAAAATTTTTCTTTTTAAGAATCGATTGTATTTTTTCGTAAAAAAAATACCCCCTACATTTTCGTAGGAAGTATTTTTAGTCAACCATACCAGTTGACAGATATCCAAAAAAATCCGGTGACGACATCGATGCCTTCACCGGATTTAGTTTTATTCTTTATTATTACCCACCGCGTTCAAGGCGGCTTCAGTTAACTTGACTGCATTATCATCGTGTTCTTGCTTACCTTTAGCAATCACAGAATCTAAATGGACTTCGGGTTTGTCCAAAAACTTATCATCAGAATAAATATATACTAATTTTTCTTGTGCATTATATATTCTAATTTTCCAGCCATCCCCAAAATCGTTAACGAACTTTTTATCAGAAGCAATCGTATCGCAAACTGGTTCTACCTCATCGCCTGTAACGATTAGGTTTCCTTCACCATCTTCATGACGGGTTGGATCACCAAACATTCGCGTAATCACAGAAATATTATCTTCAATATACGCGTTAATATTTGATTTAAGTTGGTTGCTCAGTTCTTCATTCATTTGCAGATCTAGTACTTTTTCATGAGTATTGACACCGGCAATTTGAAACTTACTAAAAAGTCCCTTCATTGATGGCGTCTTCTTACATGCTTTAGAAATTTCAGCGGCAGCTTGCTCATCACGATGCTGTTCATAAATATGATGACTTACCGTAACTCCTATTACAAGACAAACTATTGCCACTACTACAACCAATAACTTCCTATTATTTTTAACAAAACTTCCCATCTAATCTCATCTTTCTAATAACGGCGCTTACGCATCAGGCCAAAACCAAACATTGAAGTTAGTGTTCCAAGGGCTACTAATACTAATGATTGGGAGTTACCAGTTTGTGGTAATTTGGCTTGCTTTGGCTGAGCTTTAATATTTACATTAGTATTTACGCTATTTACCTTATTCAAGTCAACTGTAGATTTACCTAAAGAAGGCAATTTTTGGTCAATTCCTATTTGTGAAAGATTGTTATCAATTTGATTCCTATTCATAGAATTATCAAAACTATTTTGAATGTTAATATTCATTTGATTCTGAATATTCTTTATATCACCGACATTAGAGGTATTACCTTTGTCTGTTTGAGTACTATTTTCACTTAGTACAGCTTGATATTTAATAATCTTCGCAAGTCGTAACGTAAACAATTCAGGAATATCCTTCAATAACTTATAGTTGTCAGGCAGTCTTAAATTAGTCTTCTTCTTTTCACCCACATATCCCGATAAACTTTGAGAACTTAATACGTTTCCATTATTATCAACGATTTGAAGTGTATTAGTTACTGGTTGACCTACTTTAAGCAATAATGTTCGATTATCAAAAATAATTGTATTAGGTGCTTTAGAAACTAATTTATAGCTAGTTGGTAATTTAGGAGTAAATTTCTTTGTTTCATTTAATTTACCAAAAATAGTATATGACTCAATTATTTTTCCTGAAAAAGCATCAACCAGATTAACTATCTTTTGTCCATTTTGACTATTAGATTTTGTCAATTCAAATGTTATTTCTGTATCTTTATCTCCTAATACAAATGATGTCGGCACTGATTGTCCATTCGCAAATTGATACCCTGATGGCAATTGATAATCACATCGTACTCTATTTCCTTCTAATCCTTCAAACTTTCGAGTTAAATTAATTTTGCCATCATCTGAAATCAAATGAACTAATAATATAGATGATTTTAAGGATACTGGTAAGTCAAAATTACCTTGCTTAATCTGCACCGTTGTAGGGAGAGCAACTGAATTTAATTTATAATGTTCAGGAACTTGTAGATTTACAGGGACCTGTGATCCTAGCTTTCCAGAAACAGATAATGTTTTACCAATGACGTTCCCATCTTTATCAACGAAGCGAATAAACATGGTTACTTGTTGATCAGTTATGGGTTGTTTAGTTGGCTCAACTAAAATCTGATGCTTTTGACCATCAAGAGTAATTAATGTTGGTATCTTCTGATTATTACTTAACTTGTATCCGTCAGGAACCTTCAAAGCAATATTTTGAGTTGAACCTTTTAATCCACTCAAGGTAAATGCTGTACCTATTACTTTGTCATTATTCGTCACATCGTTAAAAGTATAAGTGGTAGTAGTTAATTTAGTAGGATTAAAATCTAAAACAACTTTATGTGTTTTATTATCAATAACCACTTGTTTAGGAAGTTCGGAAGTCATGTAGTTATCCGAAACATTAACTCGATTGGCAAAAGAAACTTCACTATTTACTGGACCACTGAGAGTTACCGTCTTAATTAATTGGTCATTTCGATCAAAAAGTTGATATATTGTCTGTCCTTGTTCTGGAATCTTTTCAACTATCTGAGCTAACGTCTCAGTTTGATTATTAATTTTAACTTTATTATTGAATTCGTATGCGCCTTTTGCTAATCGATAACCACGTGGAATCTTGAAATTAAGTTGGATTGTATCGCCAACTTTATTTCCCTTCAATGTAGATTGAGCAATTACCTTACCGTTAACTGTTACGTACTGAAGAATTATTGTGGCAGGTTTAGAAATAGGTTCTATTGGTAATTGAATAGTTTGATCCTTAATAAAGCTTAATGATGTCGGAACCTTCGTGTTACCACTAAGCTGATATCCTTGTGGCAATTGTAAATTAATTGCTTGAGTTGAACCATTTGGACCCACAAAACTAGATTTCCCAAGGATGTTCCCTTTAGAGTCAACAAATTTGTAATTAACTGTTACAGCTTCCTTAGCAGGATAATATAAAACTGTATCACTTATAGTATGATCTGCAATAGCTGAGTTTACTGGAGTTGCTACATATCCTGCAATTGTAGGAGCGTTATATGCATCAAAAGTTGTCGGCGTCCATAAGTATCCAGATTTAGTAGAAACCGAATTTGCGTTTTGTTCAACAACTTGTTTAGTTCCATCTGGATTGACAATCGTAATGTATCGTTTTAACGTTGTTGTAATATTGCCAATTGCCGGTTGAGTTGCTAAGGATTGTGACCAATTGTCATTTGCAACAGTTGATAGTCCAAAGTATGGCGTTTCATTAGAAGCATCGTCACCATTAATTGTAAAATGAAGCACTGGATTGTTACCATCAAACTTGACAGCAATTACACCATTGTTTGAAGAGTATACTGAATCAGACGTATTGTTATTATTAATAGTAGTATTTCCATTAATTGCAATTAATGAATCATCGTTATTGGCAGAAACATTAGTATCTAAAGCTGTATGATCCGCATTATAACGATTAGTTAAAGCCATATTATCAGGTAATTGATAAGGTTCATTAATAATGTTGTCAGTTGATGGGGTAACTGTTAAATTACTCAAGAAAGCTACTTGATTTTGACTATTATTATTAACAGTAAAAGTTTGATTCTTGACACGATTCCAATAATCAGTCAAGTCTAATGTTTGATAAGCTGGTTCGGTCGAATTATCCGCTTTAGTTGTAATTGGGTCACTAGCAGCCATAACACCAAAATTGAAACCAACTTCAATTGATCCAGAAACCGTTTTTGTTGAGCCATCAGGGAATGTTGCTTTAATCGTAACATTTTGTGTTCCTTGTGTATTAAAGTCCGGTGCTTTGACCCATTCATATTTTGTTCCGCCTGGTAGGCCAGCAGTCACAAAATAGCTAGCAGGTTCTTCTTCTCCAGCAGTAGCTCGTTTCATAGGATCAAGTGATAAATTATAGTTAGCTGAACTTGGCTTATTAATAGTTACCCCAGCAGACGTTACTAAACTTGAGCCATCAGTAAACGTAACTTTAATATGATACATCGAGAATCCTGTCTTGCTGGTATCAATCGGTTCAACCCATGAAACAGTATATTTGTCGCTTTCTGGCAAATAAGATCGAGAAGCATCGAGGGCTGATGATGCATTAGGCAATACTCCATAATTTGATACTATACTTTTACCAACAATTACATATTGACTGGCCATTAAGTTCAAATTAAGGGTTACTGTATTATAGCCGACAGTTCCGTCAGGATAAGCAATTTTAATAACGGCTAATTGATTCTTTGATTTTGATGTTGCATTAGGTGTTCCTAATTTGTCAAAAGTAATTTCAGCACCTGATGGCAAAATATTAGCATTAGTAATAAAGCTATCAGGCGTTGGCAATTCATTATATTGGTAACTTTGTTGCTTCTTTAATTGCAACTGTGGCTGATAGAATTTGTTCATCGGTAAAACAGTAATTGGAACTTTAATCGTTTCACTATCACCATTTAAGAAGTCAACAATTAAGTCTTTACTAGTTTGACCTAATACTGGGATATTGTTATCTGCCCATTTGAATTTAGCATTAGGATAGTCAGTATAATTTTCGATAACTGATTTAGCATCTAGCAATGGCGTATTGGCAGGAAAAATGATTTTACCAGTTAATTTTGGTGTCTTTGCTAATGATACATATTTGGTACTTAAATTTGTGACATATACGACACCGTTAGTAGGATCAATTTGTTGATAATCGCCATTTTGATCCTTTGTGAAGTAAGAAGGTGTCATGTCGATTGATTTAATATTAGTTGTACTAAATCCGTTTGGCGTGTCATATAGGCGAATAGCTACCTTTTGATTACTATTAATTGGAACAATATTACTGAAATGATATTCAATTGCATCAATTGGAACAGATTGACCATTTTCCAATTTAAGTGTTGCATTATTGAGGTTAGTATAACGCATTGTTAATACATTATCTGTATTTAAATTGCTATCAGAATTAAACGTAAATTGGTATGCTTTATTGATGGCATTATTGTTCTTTTCAGTAGACGTTAACGGCATTTGATAATCACTAAGATTTAATAATTGTCCATGTGTTAACGCTGCTGTTTTATTAGAAGCGGTCTTTTTAACAAGTTGTGGTAATTGTTCGTTCTTGATTTGGTCAAATTCAGGATTGTCAATTTCAGTTCCATAAATTTGTGAATAATAGTTAGGCAAATTAAGTTCAAAATTATGTAACTTACCTTCAAGATTATTATTTAAGACATAATACCCAATGCCGATCCAATTAGAGGTAACTGCATAAGCCGGATATTTTTCTTTTGTCGCACCATTAGCGTCATTGACTTTGTTTAATTTTTGAAATGAAATAGCTAATGCATGATTAGAATTATAAAGAGCAGATACTGCATGACCACCTAGTCGTAAAGTTTCAGACCAATACATAGCCTGTGTCATATTATATAAATTAACGGCATAATTAAGTAATGTTCCATTCTGTGCATCCATTGTTTCAAGATCTTCTGAAGGTAATGCTTCGCCAGTAAATGAAACATTGCTGACAATATCAGAAAAATTATTTTTGTAAGTATTATCGCCTTTAAATATATTTTTTACGGTATTAGCTAATTTATCTGTTGTAAATCCATATTGGTTAAAAAGAGCATTAACTTGATCATTTAACGCTACAGCAGTATGCGTATCATTGTCTAAATTGTTTTCTTCACGTAATTTAGCAATAGCATCACCTAGTGCCTGTGAACGATCAGTGTTAATAACGGGAAGTGGAAGGTTACTGTCTCCTTGTCGCAAATCAGTTTTAGTTAATTTGGTATATAACTCTGGATATAAGCGATAAACTTCTTGACGAAAATCGTTAGACCAAGATAACAACATGGAAGTTAATAATTTAATCTGGTCATCAGACAAACCATTAGGACCAATCTTGGCAGATTTGTCTGTATCAGGATTGTATACTAAAAGCCCTGGCTTAAAGGTTAGTGGTATTTGATCAACATCGGTTGGCATTGCAGATTTAGGAACATTTGGTAATGTATCTTGAGTGACATTATATGCACCTAATTGTAAGTAATTCAAGCGATTAGCGTCAGAATTTTGATCATCTTTCCAGTCTTCACCATATGGTAAATAATAATTCTTGCCAATTTCTGCATCTGAATTGGGTAAATAACCGACAGCAACATTTTGTGCTGGCTGTTCAACTGAATCGCTATTATCAGATGATGGATTAATGATTGCGGTAGATGCAGTACCTGAATTATTAATATTTAAAGCATTATTGCGTTGAATATCAGTTAAATCTGATGAATTTTTATCATTTGTTATTACAGTCTGAGCGTAAGGAGTTACTTTTTTAGTTATATTTTCTTGTTGGTTTGCTTGTGCGTACGAGTTAGCAGCATTAGCTTCCTTAGTAGCATTAGCAGATGCTAAATCTAATAATTGTTGTTCATTTTGTGAAGCTTTTTGCTGATATGTGCTCTGACTAGTTTGTTCGCTTTGTTCGGTGTTATTCTGAACTGGTGTGGCATCAGCATGAACATTGGTAGCCCCAAATGTTGTTAATACCGCAACTGTAGATAATGCCATTGTGCACAAAAACTTACCATTCTTAAATAATTTATAATGTACTTTATTTTCCATCTTAAAAAATCCCCCAATTTAATCATCAATAGCCTTGTCAAATTCGTATCTTCTTGATTGACCATCCGGAGTAGTCACGATGTCAGTTCCAAGTTGATGACCATCGACTACTTGTCCAGACATTGTAATGTGGTGTGTATTTCCTTCATCATCTACTGACGTACTCTCCGCATTAACCGACTGACTATCTGAACTCGAACTGTTACTTTGTGCATCATTTGCCAGAGCACTTTGTTCGGTGTTAGTAGATGATGTATCAGTCTCACTACTACTTGACGACACAGTAGAACTAACACTACTTGAACTACTGCTATTTGAATTCTTCTTTTCATGATGTTTAACTACTCTTTTTGAAGAACTCACACTACTTTCATTACTTGTGGATCTTGAGCTATTTCTACAAGCCACTAGTGACAACGCAACAGCTACAGAAGCGGTCACTGCCAAGATTCTTTTCATGACAAAATCCTCCCTAACTATTTCCTCCTATTTTTATATAAAATAATTAACATAATCCGTTTTTTAAAATACCACTATATTAACAGTTTTCAACTGGATAACTTTTATATTTATCGCTTAATATTTACACTTATCCTTCACGGGTGTTCACTATTAACGATAAGCAAAAAATTTTTAAAAGAATGTATTATGCAATTATATTTTAATAGTGATAACTATTTATTTGTACACATATGCATTAATAAATAGTTATTAGCATCTAAAACTATTTTTGAAAGTCGTTATATCAAGTTAATTTTTCAGTTATCTTTAATAAAAAAGAAGGTGACTGTTATCGCAGATATTGGGGACAACATGAGAGCAATTCGAAAGCATCTTGGGGTAACACAAGAACGCTTGGCTGAACTTAGCGGACTCTCCGTTAACTTCATTTCACGACTTGAACGAACCAATGACCAAAATGTAAGTTTAAAATCTCTGAGGCGGATTGCGAACGCTTTGCAAATTCCAATAACACAACTACTTGAAAACACAAATTTTAATAATAATGAGCCTTCTGAAACTCAAAATAATTATTATAAAGTTGATCAACTGTGCTTTGAGTTAAAATCAAAAGATCCGAAAATAGCAATTGAATTGACTGATTCATTTTTAAATATCCTTAAATATACAAAATAATTATTTAAACGTAACAGCCCCAATCTAAAAATAGATTGGGGCTGTTACTATTCGAGGCTAATCGCCTCGTTAAAACCTTTGAATAAATTCAAAGGAGTTATTTTATATGATTTTAACGCAAGAACAAATTATTCCACTTCTCAACAAACTATTACAAGCTGCCTGGCAAGATCACCAGAAACACTTTTTGTTAGCTCAAAACCAGGTAACTCAAGAACAACTTATCCAATTGGAACATAGCTGCCGTGAACTAACAATAATTACTCATGACTTACAGTTACTCATGAGCTTACCAACCGATACTACTTACTATATTAAGTGGCAAATCAATCTTCAAGAAGCGGAATTACCAGAAATAAGTCTCAATATCCGCCCTGTTACGCCAAACTCACATCATCCCCTCAGAGTCTCACCACAGCTGACCGACCTTTTTATTGACTACTTTGTTAAAGTTGGCCGTATCCCTAATCCGTGGTTAATCAGCTAACTAAAAAAGCTCCTCAATCGTGAGGGGCTTTTTTTATAACTATCTATAGCTATCTATAACTATCTATAACTATCTACAGCTATCTATAACTATTTACAGCTATCTATAACTATCTACAACTATCTATAGCTATCTACTTTTCAAAGTATAGTAAGCATTCGGGGAAGTAGGTGTATCTGCATGTCGTTCAATCAAATTTAATGACATCAATTTTTTCAACGCTTTCCTAGCAGTTGAAGGTTGAAGTTTAGCATTAGAATTTATCAAATCCTTAGGCTTCAACTTCTCATGTTCATAGGCATAGATCAAAGCCGCTCTCTCTGCATAAGGAAGCTTAGCTAAATCATAGTCAATCAAGCGACTAATCTCTTCTTTTTTTCTCGAATTTCGCATGACAATATTATTTCTTAAGATCAATTCAGTTGAATTTTCAGTAACAATATATTCAGGATCATCAAGAAAATATTTTTCCATATTTTTGTACATCCGGTCGACACCTTCGCCAAACTCCCTTACCCAGCCAAAGAGAACTAAACCTCTGGCAATATTAGGATTTCTCGAATAGTGAGTAGTTCTGATATTATCAACTGTAACAATTGAGGGGAGATTCCCCGGACTATGAATTATGATTCGATCATCATACATCACAATTCTAATATCATCCCCATTCAAATTATAAGCTCGGTGCGCGACCGCATTCACAATTCCCTCTAGCCAAGTTCCCTTAGGATACTCGGGAACAGTCTCAAATTTCCCAGTTTCGACATTTAATGATGTAAATTCACGTAATTGCGTCTGTACTATCTTATCAGCACGATCAATAATTAACGGCAACGGCCCCTCAATCATCTCTTCCTTAATAACATCTAAGTCCTCGCCGACACCAGCCTGTGTGCCACCATAACGAATAAATCTTATCCGCGCTCCTGGAATAAAAGTGTCAGGCGTATCTGCAAACATCAAAACACCAGATACATTTAATTTATAAGATGGACCATCAGAGTTCATTATTCGATTAGCAAAACCGCGTGAAAACAGCAATTTCCAAAGGTTCTCCCCATCAAAATGATTTAACTCTTTATATTCCTCAAGTAGGTCTGAATTTAAATCTTCTAATATTGCCATCTCAACTGTTTCTTGTTCATATGACCTAATTCCTTTACTATAATGGAGACTTTCGATTTCTTTATATGTCAGTTTCTTACTCTCATCACCAATTCGCAGATAAACCTCATCCTTTGAATTAGCAAAAACATATTCGCTGCTCGAAGGCACACTTAACAGCAAAATGCGATTCTCTTTACCATTAATTTCAATTTCCCGAAATTCAGACTTAATCCGCAAAGCAGGCTTAATGAGATCATAGCCCACTTGAAGAAAATCATTAATTTTATGGTTGTCTAGGTGATTAATCCCTTCAAATTTTCTATCCTTAATACCAATAGCAACTGTTCCGCCATCTGCATTAGCAAACGATACTAGAATATTAGCTAACTTCCATAAATCGTACTCAGCTGCTTTTCGATCAAAATATTGATTTTCTGGAGCTGATAATAATCTCTTCAGATCTTTTTCCATTTTTCTACTCTACCTTACTTCTTCCCAAACAAAGCTGCCATCTTTGCTGCTACTTCGGGATCAAGATTATCGGCAAGCGTACTTTCATTTGATTTTTGTTCATTTTGCTGATTGGTGATCGTTTGCTTAAGGTCATCAATGACTGCTTGTTCACCAACTTCAATCGGATTAACCGTTAACCGGCCACCTGCTGCATCAGCATGACCGCCACCATTAAAGTATTTTTCAGCAAATTTAGCCACATCTAACTTTCCGTTGCTTCGAAGTGACACGCTAACCGGACTGACTACCAAAGCCGCGTCGACTTCTGGATGTTGCACTAATAATTCGTGGGCAATTTCAGACTTATAATCACTTGCATATACGACCCCAAATTTATGATCATCGATATCCGTAATTAAAACATCTTTCAAATGACTCTTAAGGTATTTAGCCCGCCGTTCGTTTAAGGTCCGAATCAACAGCCGATTTTCTTCCTGATATTGCTGCCAGCCGGTATTAAAAACATTTTGAACAAACTCTTCTGAATCTTGGAGGGGATAAAACCAAAAGAGTTGATCAAAATTATCAGCATCAATTCGTTCCTGCTCATCCATCTCTGGATCATTTTGCCAATCCCAAGTGTCATATGCCCGAATCAATTCCACAAGATAAGTAAGATCCTTTTGCCGTTGTTCATCAACCTTTGCAAAAGACGATTGTTGTTTTAACCAATCCCACACTAAGCTTGTCGCACTTGGGTTAATTGCTGGATCAGCAGGTACGATACTATTGGCCGCATACTTTTGTCGTAGTTCCGCTTCGCTTTCATGATGGTCAAATACAAGCCAATGATTAGCGAACCGTTCATTCAATAGCTTAAATGTATAGTCGCTATCCGGTGTCATATCCATGATGTAAACATCTGTAAAGCGCCCTACTTCTGCTGTTTGCATCCATCGACTTAATTCTTCATCAATTCGTCCAGCGCCACAGTTTATCATATCAAATTCTGTGTCTTCAAACATTACTGGTTGTAGTGTTTTTAATAATAATGGAGCCCCGAATCCATCTAAATCATTGTGGGAAAATAGTTTTATTAACCGTTGTGCCATTTTCGATCCTCGCAATTCTAATTTTGTTTCTTATTATACCGTAGAAAATCGGCTAAACCACACTTAATTACTGACATCACGCTAACGAACTGCTATCATTGAAATTAATAACTTATTTTAAGAAAGGAAAGCAATATGGAAGTTTATGATTATCGTCAAGAATTAATTGACCTCTTAAATAATACCGCTGATGATCCACAAAGCTTACTGCAGACACAGCGAAGTCTTACCACCATTCTTAATATTTTAAATCATTATCAGGAAAGCAAACCTGTTAAACAAAATGCACTACGGTTTGTTCAACGTAAAATTCAATCGTCAAACGAGTTGCCTCCGCAAGCACGTAAAACATTAAAGTCACTGCTTACCGGTCCAGCTAATGATGAAGAAAAGCCAACATCAATAACAAGCCCAGTTGCATCTCCTTCAGTTGAAGCACCAAAAGAAATCACCGAAGAAGAACGCCTAGCAGCTGACAATCGCTACTTAGTACACCGGAAATTAAGTGGAGCCGAGATTAACCATCGTTACTACCCGGAAGCAATTCTGCATACATTACCGTTTCCCGTTGAGGATGGGGACATTGCCCAACTAGACTATGAGCAAAAAGTCCGCGGCCTTCCAGTTATTCGGCGGATTACCGGTGACCACCTTAGCGATTACACTCCCGAAAAAGTCAATGTGATTGAATATGGTGAATTAAAGCGCGTGCCCGGTTCTGATGTCCTTCAACTGAGTAAAACAATTAAGGGTAATTCAATCGTTGACGAAGCGCCAGAAAATACCATCGTAATTGATCCTTTTAAGTACCCGGGCCGCGATATTAAGCCTGGAATGGTTATTGATTTTGCCTACTATGATCGAGGAAATGGCCTAACTGATGCCAAAGATGGCGCAATTCGCTGGATTCATGAAAAGCAAGATTATGATACAACCAAGCAACCAGCTAAACCAAAAGTTGTTAAAAAGCCTGCTAATCCTCGTCATGATTATGAAAAGAAACTTGATTATGACCTTCACCAACGAAAGGTACTTGTTATTACCGGAATCCGCAGCAAGGTTAAGGGTCTTAAACCAGTCGTTGATAAACACCACGGTCTGTTCCGCGGATTAGACGCATCTGCAGAAGAAAAAGTTTCCAGCAGTAAATTAAAACGTGAAATTCGGGATGCGGACTTTGTGATTATCTGCATCGATGCAATTCACCATCGGATTAGTCAACTCGCCAACCATCACGCTAAACGTTATGAGAAGCCACTCGCCATTGCAAATGTTACTTCTAATACTGCTGTTGAGCGAGCCATTGCCCGGGCATTAAATGGTGATCCTGCATACGCTGAAAGCAGCGAAGATTTAAAAAACTATAAATAAATTTTAATTTACTGTTGACTTTTATGAGAAATGGGTTAATATTAATGACAACAATTTAATTATTCGATCGCAATGAGAAAGAAGAGTATGTTAGACGATAGCTTCAGCGAGTCTCGTTTGGTGTGAGGAGACAGTTTCAACTCTAATTGAAAATCACTTTCGAGTCTACAGCTTAAATACCAGTAAGCTGTAGTGGTTACACCCATTATCGTGTCAGCGTATCGCCATTATGGCCGTACGTGTGAGGTATTGTTAGCAATAGCAGTACAATGATAGGGTGGTACCACGCTCAGCGTCCCTTAGCCAGTTTGGCTAAGGGACTTTTTTGTTGGGATCAGATTAGGAGGAGAAAACATGCAAGATTTAACATCGCGCAAGTTAACATTCAAAAACTATTTAGTTGTTGCATCATTGCTTTTCGGTTTATTCTTTGGGGCCGGAAACTTGATTTTCCCGTTACACCTTGGTCAATTAGCTGGTAGTCATTGGGGACCAGCTGCAGTTGGCTTTCTGATTACTGGAGTTCTTTTACCACTTCTATCAGTTCTCGCCGTTGCTGTTACGCGTGCAGAAGGGGTCTTTGATATCGGTCGTCCGCTTGGCGTTGGTTTCGCCTTAGTATTCATGGTTCTTATCCACGCTACGATCGGCCCATTATTCGGTACCCCACGGACTGCCACTGTCTCATTCACAGTTGGTCTTGCCCCATTCGTTGATAAACAATATCAATCCCTTGCCTTGTTATTATTCTCAGCATTATTCTTCGGGGCAGCCTTCCTCTTCTCATATCGGGAAAATGATATCTTAGCTAACATCGGAAAAGTATTAAATCCCGTCTTCTTAGCCCTTTTATTCCTTGTCTTTGTTGTCGGTTTCGCTCGTCCGCTTGGTAACCCTGCTACTGCACCTACAACTAGTGCTTATGTTCACGGTGCACTCACTAACGGGTTCCTTGAAGGGTACAACACTATGGATGCTCTTGCCGGTCTTGCTTTTGGGGTAACAGTGGTAACCGCCGTTCGTTCTATGGGACAACGGTCAGCAAAAGATGTATCCAAAGTCGTTGCAAAAGCTGGTGTCCTCTCAATGGGTGCGGTTGCTTTTATCTACTTATTACTAATCCTTCTTGGCGCAATGTCTCTTGGCCGTTTCAAAGTTTCCCCAGATGGTGGAGTTGCCTTTAACCAATTAGTTAATGCTTATGCCGGTGCATTCGGACAAGTTGTACTAGCATTCTTATTAACTGTTACTTGTTTAACGACGGCTGTTGGTTTAGTCGCTGCTTTTGCTCAAGACTTCCATAAGCACTTTCCAAAGGTTAGCTATCATGCATGGCTTGCACTTAGTTGTCTTGCCTCTTTCCTTACTGCTAATTTCGGCTTAGATCAAATCATCGCTTGGTCAACACCAATGTTAATGTTCCTTTACCCATTATCAATGGTACTTATCCTTTTATCTGTTACATCACCACTATTTAAGCGTGATGGCGTTGTCTACTTCTTCGTGGTCCTTTTCACCGTTGTACCAGCTCTCGGTGATATGGTTGTTGCCTTCCCAGCGGTTGTTAGCCAAAGTTCATTTGGGTTATCTGTTGCCGCTTTGCGAAATAACTTACCACTTGCAAGTATGGGACTATCCTGGCTTGTTCCAGCACTTGTCGGCTTAGTCCTTGGTCTCTTAGTTCACTGGTACCGTCATCAACGGGTTGCTTCCACCAGTATGCAAAGCGAAGTACATTAATAAGTGTCTTATAGGTTAAAAAGCGTGAGAAATGGCTCATTACAAGAGTCGTTTCCCACGCTTTTAAATTATTATTTAACATTATCGTATTGGGCAAGATTAAACTTCTTAATCGCATAGATCAGTTTGCTGGCATAATCTGGATCGGTTGCGTAACCATTCCGCTGTAGTTCGTAAGCTGCCTGTTGATAAGTTTTCGCTGTTTGTACCCCATGGAAACGCGCATGATTATCAGCCGTTCCATTTACAATGAGTAATGTGTGCGCATTAATTGAATCAGCCCAGCTATTGTAAACTGTAAAGTATTGTTTTACTTGAACATTTTTACCCCGAATATTTTCAGTAGTATACATTTGCACCTTTTCATCGTCACTATTAGCTTTAATTCCAAATAAGTTATTGTATTTATTTGCTAACCGGCTCCGACCCCAGTTAGATTCAAGTCCTGCTTGCGCAATCGTAATGCTAGCTGGAATATGATATTTCTTCTGTTCACGTTGAGCAGCTGGTGCAATTTGCCGAACAAATTCATTGACGGTTATATCTGTTGGGTGGGTCTCACGTTGAATTTGGGGAGATTCGTGGATAATAATCGCCACAATCCCAAATAAAATAATCAAAAACGCAAGCACACTTCCACAAATGATTTTTGTTTCTCTTTTCATGATGTGTCTTTCCTTTTTATGAATTTGACGCTATTATAACCACTTCACCATGAGAAAGCGAGAATTTACAATGATCTTATTTACTTTTAAGCTCATTTTTATAGTTATTAAAGTATTTACTATCAGTCATCTTCAATTTAGGGAAGCTCTTGATTAGCCGGCGATGATTCCAACTCAATTGCTTGCCAACTCCCTCTTTGTTTAGATGTTGAGCAAAATGCCGTTGCCAATCTTGAAGGTGATCTTTAATTGCCAATTTATCCTTAGGAGCCGCTTTTTCAAGTCGATTCAGCAGTTTCTTTCGATAAGCGGCTGCTCGTTCATCCCATTGCTGAGTTGTAATATGGAATTTTTCCACACTAATAACGCTGAGGATAGTGTCAGTTCCCATCACGAGGACGATAATTAGGGCAAGCATCCCGTGAGTCCATGATTCTTCCCAGTTAACAATCCGCTGAATAAATGGCTGAACAAACTTAACCAGCAAGACAACGCCAATCCCCCAGAAAAATGAAATTTGGGGAGCAACTCTTCCTTGAATGTTTCCTTTTAGATGCGAATAGTCCCATAACTTCATATGAAAAAGTTTTTCGAGCAGCCAGCTTGCTACATACTCAAAGATCGAAGCCACAATAAACCCTACTACGAATAGCAGAAAAATATTATCTTGGAACGGATAGGTAGTAATCAAAATCGTCGTAACGGCAAATCCATATACTGGACAATAAGGACCAAATAAAAATCCCCGGTAGGCAAAATGATGGTCCTTAATCGAGCAGTAGCAAGTTTCCCATAACCAGCCAATAAATGAATAGGTAAAAAATAAGACAATGATTTCAGAAAGTGAATAGGGCACTCGTTTCCCCTCCTTTTTGAATTCATTGTCTCATATATTTCTATTTCAAGCTAAGTTTTTCAACGTTAAGGATCTTATCAAGCCATCCTTCAAAGAATCCTTGTTCGTGACTAACTAAAATTAAATTTCCCGGGAAATCTTGCAGGGCTTTCTTCAATCCTTCCTTAGTCTCGTCATCTAGGTGGTTTGTCGGTTCATCCATGATAAGAAAATTACATGGGGTTAACTCAAGGATTGCCAACTTAACTTTCGTCTGCTCGCCCCCTGATAAAAGGTTCATTTCCTTCATCGTGTTGGCGGCGTTGATTCCGGCACGCGCAAGTTTTGTCCGAATCGTCCGTGGCTGCATCGTTGGGAACATATTTTGAATTGTTTGCAATGGTGTAAGGGTTGGGTCATCCCACTCCAAATCTTGATCAAAGTAATTTATCCGAGCCGATGGGGAGAAGGTTGCGGTTCCGCCCAACGCTGGAATTTTCTTTAAAATTGATTTAATCAAAGTCGACTTACCAACCCCGTTAAATCCAGTGAACAATAATTTTTCACCCATTGTCATCGAGAAAGTTACTGGCGCTAGTAATGGTCGATTATAACCAACTGATAATTTTTCTACCCGTAGCGCATTCGCTGATCCAGTATTTTCATATGGAAAATGGAAAGTTGCTTTTAGATTATCTTCAGGTGGATCAATTTTCTTCATTCGCGCAAGCATCTTTTCCCGCGATTTAGCCATAGTCGATTTTGAACCGGCCTTGTTTTTCCGAATAAACCGTTGCGCCTTTTCAATGACTACTTGTTGTTTTTCGTATTCTCGTTCTTGAGCTTCCTTGCGCTCTTCCTTTTGACGCATCGCTTGTTGGAAGCTTCCGCGGTATTTAGTAATTTTACCAAATGACACATCACAAATGGTATTCGTAACTTGTTCAAGGAAGTCATAGTCATGAGAGATGATCATTGCGGCACCATCAAAATCATTAAGATAGTCGATTAACCATTCAATGTGAGCTGTATCAAGGTAGTTTGTCGGTTCGTCTAGTAAGATGACATCTGGATTTTCCAATAGCATCTTCGCAAGAATAATCTTTGACCGTTGTCCCCCACTCATCTCAGAGACAACATGATCCTTACCGATATCAGTTAATCCCAAACCATTCATTACCCGCTCTACTTCCGTTTCAATTTCATAGAAGTTATTAGCATCAAGTTTTTCTTGGATTCGGCCTGCTTTGGTGAGGAGCTCATCATCCATCTTTTCTGCATAATCCGCATAAAGTTTATTCATCTGGTCATTAAGCTGATAAAGTTCCGTAAAAGCAGTATGGAGGAAGTCAATCAATGTCATCCCCGCTGGAATATCTACATACTGGTCTAAGTATCCAATTTTGACCCCTTTTTGCCATTTAATAGTGCCATCAACTGGGAGAGTTTTCCCAATCAGGATTTTAATCAAGGTACTCTTTCCGGCACCATTTTGTCCGACAATCCCCATATGTTCATGCTTTTCTAGTTGAAAGCTGGCATCTTCATAGAGCTTTTTATCGGCATAGCTCATTGTCAAGCCTTCAACATCTAATACTGCCATTCTATTCTCTCCTCTTTTTCTTACTTATTACGAGCTAAAACTGCTATCCATACTATCATATTTTAGACCCGAGCTTCAATTTATTGGGATAATTCCAGCAAGTAAGTTATTTACCAAAACTATTGATATAACAAGCATGCAACAAACCTTTGCTAGTTTTTGCTTGATAAATTTCATATACTCATCCAAAAACACAGGAGTACCATAATGGAATTCGGAAACTATATTAAAAAACAACGCAATAATTTAGGCTTTACTCAAGCTGAAATTGCCGAAAAATTACATGTCACTCGGCAAACAATTTCCAACTGGGAGCAAGGAAAAAGTTATCCCGATTTAGACACACTCGTTAAGATTAGTGACATATATAAAATCTCAATTGACGCTTTGCTTAAAGGAGACAAAGATTTGAAAAAATATTTAGATCAAGGAAAGGCTTATAATGCTTTTAGTGTTTTTAAGGGATTATTCTTCATAATGGAGGGATTATTTTTCTTACTGACAAATTATCTAGTGGATTATAATTCTCTCATCGTTAATTTTTGTACATTTTCCTTTTTAATTACTTTTGGAATAGCTATTCTTTATGGCGAGCATGTAAAACCGTTCTTTTTAGGAATAAGTAAACAAATGTACAGACAAAAAGGATACAAAAACAGTCAAAAATTTTCTTTAATTGGTAAAATATTTTTTGGAATTTTGATTATCATTATTGCAATTATGGTAATCATTCGAAATGATTCTAATAATTATTTAGGAACTTTAGTATTCATAATGATCGGACTAATGAATATTTTTCAGAAATATATGTTTAGATAGAACCCAATTCAAAATACTAAATAAAGATGAGGTACTCTCAAAATGTTACTATTCCAACTTCACGATATGATTAAGCATAATTATGAACACGGCTTATACTCTCAAGATTACACTTCTAAATCAAACAATTCCAACCCCTCTAAAATTAAGGATTTAAAAAACTTATCTGACTTTCAAATGGGAAAACATCAGGCATACGAAGATTATCAAATTAGCAAAAAATTTAGATTTTATCCGAAATTACCATTTGTACTTTTAAACTTAATTTCTGGAAATAGAATGCAAGAAGTCATAAGTTTTATAAATGGCTATAATCATGAGAAACATAGACTTAAAAATAAATAATCTAAAATACATAAGTAATCATATTTACAAAAAAGCGCCTCATAATCATTAGATTTCTTGTCTAACAATTGTAGGGCACTTCAAATCGCTTCTAAGCTCTTTTATTTCCTTTTGAAGCTTATCATTATCGTCATAATAGTTCCTTTCTCGGAAAGAATAATTGTATCTAGTCATAATACCATATGCCAATGTAGATACCTTAACAATATCTCCTTAATTTATGAGGGAGAAAAAAGCACTTCATGATGCAGCCTTCATGAAGTGCTTTTTCTAACCATAAACTTTTTGAATCACTTGAAGCTTGATTAATGCATAAATTCGTTCAACATCATTTTCTGTTCCACGGGATTCAAAAGCTGTTAAAAATGGTATTTTATAATGACTTGCATAGGCTCGGGCCGTAATGGCATACATTCCGCTTGATGCATCACCAGCGCCAATAAAACCTAAGCATTTTTCATAATTATTATGTGTTTTTAAGTGATGATGCATGGGTGTCGTCAAAATTTCTATCCAATGTTGAGCAAAAGTAACAGTGTACGTAGGCAAGATCACAAAAAAGTTACTTCTTAATTCAATTGGTGAAGTATCTTTGCGAATTTCTGAAAGAGAAATCAGCGGACTATCTTCATTAATACAATGTTGCTGTAATGCGTATTGTTGGAGACGTTCCACAAATCTCCTAACATTGCCTGAAATAGACATATAAATAACATGCACATACATTGTGCTCACCCCCCTTTATTTTCTCTAAATAACCCCTAAATCTAAAATTAAATATTATGAAGTCGATATTTCTTTTTGACTTCTTTTTTTATCCCTGATTGAAGATGTTTTATTGAATATTCATTTTTAAACTCACATTTAACTAGCAATCTTTTCTTATTGTTATCAGTGCATGTTAACAAGATAAGATGATTAGGAGCGTTCTTAAATACTATATCTACTTGCGACGGCATAATTACTTTAGTTGCAGTTATTGTATATTCCTTGACGCTTTTGCCATTAGTAACTAAAACAGTCCTGCCTATTAATCTATGAGAAGTAAGTGGCGTAAATAGGGCAGTACTAGAGTATCCAATATTATGAGCGCCAATAATAAATTCATTACTTTCTTCAAAAGAATGCGGTACTAACATGCCTGCGCCTAAAGTATAGACATCATCAGCTGTATAAGCTGCTAGGGGTACATTCATTTGGAGGGACGGGATTATTACTGCGCCCATATAAGTAGCAGTTGAATGTCGATATTGGCTAATAACATTAAAAAGGTTTAGATATTTAACATTGGGCCAACTATTTCGAGCATCTGCCATCCGTATCTTTGCTGCTTGAAGTTGCGGATGATAATTATTAAGCAGAACTGTTTCGCACATCACTTCCAATCTCGCGTAATTGAATTGAAGAACACCTAGTAAAAATAACGCAATTATAATTAAACATTTCGAAGTTTTGGGAAGATTATGCATTAGCGGTATAGATGATGTCTTTTATCATTGATTAGCTGAACTATCTCTGACACAGAAACAATCAGCAAGCCATATCCCAGATTGCGTAACTTGTGCTCACTTTGAGTACTATTACTACTTGGGAGAATTTTGGTATTGCTTTTCGAATTATTATTAGGGGGTCGAAAAGTAATGCTACCGTAATTAATTGTCCATATAACCATGATAAATAAGACTTCAATTATCCTGATAAGATATCGTTTTTTCATGCTATCCCTCTTTTTCACAAAGTATTACTTCAATCCGCTCGTATTGTAGCAATTAAATTTTGTCGAGTTAATAGATTTCGAGGATTATGTCCCATGAGTAGAAAAGTAACCTCAATAATATAAGTTGTATACAGTTGGTGTATTTTCTATATTAAGTTGTCACATATCTTTTATACTATGGACAGAGCCACTTGCTTAAGATAATTAATTAAGGAGCTGAAGATTGGAATGGATATAAGGAAAATCACTACACAAAGCAGAATAAAAGAGGGGTTCATAATAACTTTATCGACAAAACGATTATCTGAGAGTACAACAACTGATATTGTTAACGCAGCAGAGATTAGTAAGAAGACTTTTTATAATTACTATCAAAATAAGCACGAGCTGCTACGAGAAATTGAAAATGAGTTACTAGCTGGACTAAAACAAGCATTAAGCCAAGACCGGAAGAAATTAAGTGATTTGGGGTATCTTCCAAAAAGTGATGAGATTAGGAACCTAGCTAATACGGCGTTCGACAAAACAATCGCTTATTGCAATGAGCATAAGGTTTATTTATCACGATTGCTTTCTGACAATGGCGATATTCGCTTTTTACAAATGATTGTTAAACTAGCAAACGATGAATTCGACGCACGAGTTCCTTATTTATTTGGAAATATCAAGATTGCTAGCCGTTCAATCATGCCTTTTACATTTATCAAAACGATTTACGTAAACACAATTATTAACTTGCTTATGCTATGGGAGTCTGACCCTGATTCATTGAGTACGAACGATATTAAAGATATTGCTGGCTTGCTTCAAACAAAATCACCAGTTGATTTAATCGACATGTATAAAGAATATTTCGGCTAATAAAGAAGAGTAGAAAATAATCTCCTCGACAAGGCGGTGGGCTAAGCTAGAACGCTAATTAGCACGGCACTCGAGCCTTGTGACGACGCGAAGCTAGTTCCACGTTATATTTCTATTGTTCACAGTCATAGCGCTTTGTCGCGTATGGAGAATCTTTATTCCAATAATTTGAAGAGAAAATTATTACAGCAATTTAACAATTATGTAACAACCGCCACCCTTAAGATATTTTTCATATCTTCTTCACAATATCATCATATAGTAAAAGAGTGCACAAATTAGTTGCATGCATAAAAGAAAAACAAATAATAATTCAGGAGTGAATAATTATCGCTAAGAAAAAAACAATGTCAAAAGTCCTTGCTGCTGCCTTAGGTGCTGCTGGTGCATTAGCTGTTGCTAACACTGCAAGTGCTGACACACAAGTTCAAGTACAATCAGGAGATACAGTATGGGGATTTGCTCAACAATACGCTACTACTGTTGATTCAATTTCTACTGCTAACCAATTAGCTGACCCTAACGTAATTTACGTTGGTCAACAATTAGTTATCCCATCTTCTGCTATCAGTGCTGCTTCTGCTGCCGCAACTGTTGCTGCACCTACTGCAACTGATAACGCTACTGCTAGTCAAGCAGCCGTTGAAACTACTGAAACAACCGCTGCATCAACTACACCAGCTGTTTCTACCACAAACGCAAGCAACGTAGCCGACCAAGCACAACCAACAACAGTCGTATCTGCTGCTTCTGATAACAACACTGCTGCTCAAGTTAGTGCTGTATCCCAAGCTCCAGCCCAAGTAAGTGCTGCTTCTGCTACTATTAGCGTTGCTCAAACTAGTGCTGCAAATACTAACAACAACGTTACTACTTTAACAACAACTACTAACACTGCAGCTCCAACACAAACTACATACGCTGCTACTGAAGCAGTTGCTACTCCACAAAGCAACACTACTGTTCAAAGTACTGCTGCTGTAACTGCTACTCCAGCAACTTCAACTGCTGCTGGCCAAGGTAATGGTTCTACTGCTAATGCGGTTGCTGTTGCTCAAGCACAAATTGGTACTCCATACGTTTGGGGTGGTAACCAACCAGGCGGATTTGACTGCTCAGGCTTAGTTCAATATGCATATGGTCTTGGTTCAAACTACCGGACTACTTACCAACAAACTAACCTTGGTGCCCACCACAGTGATATCCAAAACGCTCAAAGTGGTGACCTTTACTTCTGGGGTCCAGATAGTGCTCCTTACCACGTTGCAATCGCTACTGGTAATGGTGGTTACATCCAAGCTCCTACACCAGGTCAAAACGTTCAAACTGGTAACATCAATTACTACACTCCTAGTTTCTACATCAGCATGAACTAGGATACGAATAGCATAATCATTGAGTAAGATAGAGGATTTTCTTCTACCTTACTCTTTTTTCTTAGCAAATTTTAATAATTATATTGACAGCTTTATTATCATTGGTTATACTTAACAACAATTAATTAAGTAGGGAGTAAGTATAATGAACGTATATCAAACTATCAACGTTAATACTCGTTGGCAAAGCCGGTAATTCAGGTTGTTTCGTCATGGATGCGACCTGAAGAACAGATTGCATCTGTGCCGGCTGAGTTTGATGTTCATTTCAGTCCGCATGGATCCACATGCGGACTTTTATTTTGCCTTTCAAAAAGCGAGGGTCCGTCATGTGGGCTCTCGTTTTTTATTATTTTGTGAGGTGAGATTTTAGATGAAAAGAATGTATAGTTTAATTGCAATTATTATCGCTTTCCTTTGTTTCGCATTCTTTAGAGAAAACAATGGATTCGTAACTAAGCAACGAATTCCAAAGGTTGGTGTGTTAACCTTGATGCACCACCCAGCATTAGATGAAATTTATAAAGGATATGTTGATGAATTAGCAAAGGAAGGTTACCACAACGGTAAAAATATCAAGATTGAGTATCAAAATGCGAATGGTGACCAAAGTAATCTTAAAACAATGGCTTCAAAACTCGTTGATGATAACTCAACTGTTCTTTTTGGAATTACGACCCCGGCTGCTCAAGCATTAGCTAATTCTACTACCAAAACACCAATTGTACTTGGTGCTGTTACTGATCCAAAAGCAGCTGGACTAGTTAAAAATAATCAACACCCTGGTGGCAATATCACCGGAGTATCTGACCAAGCACCAATTCGCGAACAACTCAATTTGATCAAGCAATTCATGCCGCGAATGAAAACACTGGGAGTCATCTACACTTCAAGTGATGCTTCAGCAGTAGCCGGTTACCACCAAATCAAGCGTGAATGTCGTAAGATGAATATTAACTTGAAGGCCTATTCAATTGCCAACAGTAATGACTTAAACCAGGTTTCCGAACAAATGCTTAGCCAGGTTGATGCAGTAATTGTACCAACAGATAATACGATCGCTGGGGCAATGCAAACTTTAGTTAAGAATGCCGATGCTGCTAACAAACCAGTCTTCCCGGCAACTGACACAATGGTTAAGCAAGGTGGCGTTGCAACTTACAGTGTTAACCAACGTGCTTTGGGTGTCCAAGGTGCAAAGATGACGGTTGCAATCCTCAAAGGCAAGTCAAAACCAGCTGATACTCCGATTGAGTACATGAAACATGGGACTCCTGTTCTCAACATTAAGCAGGCTCGAAAACTTAACTTACAAATTCCTGCTCAATTTGAAAAGGATGCAGAAACGAAAGGAGAGGTTTACAAATGAATCTAATCGTATCGTCAATCGGTCAAGGACTATTATGGGCTTTACTTGGTCTTGGCCTTTACCTGACTTTTAGAATTCTTGATTTTGCTGATATGACTGTTGAAGGAACTTTCCCTCTTGGTGCTGCTAGTGCTGTTGCTGCAATCACACATGGCATTAACCCCTTTCTGGCAACTTTAATTGCAATTGGTGCTGGAATGCTCGCCGGTTTGATCACCGGATTGCTCTACACTAAAGGAAAAATCCCAAGCTTATTAGCCGGAATTCTAACTATGACCGCCGCCTACTCCGTTAACCTCCGCATTATGGGTAAATCAAATGTTTCGTTGCTTGGTCAAAAGACTCTCTTTAGCGGTGAATTCATGCGAAGTCTGCCCCAATACTTTGACAGTGTCTTCTTAGGAATAGTTACGATTGCGATTATTACCGTAATCCTGGTCTTCTTCCTTTCAACTGACTATGGGCAGGCTTTTATCGCAACTGGTGATAATCCTGTGATGGCAAAATCATTCGGGATTCATACCGACACAATGGTCATCATCGGCCTAATGGTATCAAATGGGATCGTTGGACTTTGTGGTGCGTTGATTGCTCAAAATAATGGATACGCTGATATTAATATGGGGATTGGAACGATTGTTATCGCCCTTGCCTCAATCATTATTGGTGAAGTAGCCTTTGGTGAATTAACGCTTAACCAGCGACTTGTAGCCGTTACTCTTGGTAGTATTATTTACCGAATCATCTTACTTGCCGTCCTACAACTTGGTTTCTCCGCCAACGACCTCAACCTTATCTCCTCAGTTGTCCTTGCAATCTGCATGATGTTGCCACAACTTGAAGAACGTATTCACCTTAAAAAGCCAATTTTGAAAGGAGTCCGGCCTCATGAATAAACCTATTTTGGAATTACAAGGTGTCAAAACCATTGTTAATAAGGGCACATCGAGTGAAACAACTATTCTTAAAGGCTTAAACCTTAAAATTAATGAGGGAGACTTCATTACGATCGTTGGAACGAATGGTGCTGGTAAATCGACCCTTTTTAATGTCATCGGCGGAAACCTGCACGCTGACGAAGGAAAAATTTTGCATAATGGACAAGATATTACCAATACGACAGAAGAACAGCGAACGGCCTTCCTATCCCGTGTTTTTCAGGATCCAAAACTAGGGACGGCTGCGCGAATGACAGTTGCTGAAAATATGCTATTAGCAACTAAACGTGGTGAACGTCGCCATCTTATTCCCCGGAAGCTCAAAAGTAATATGGACCGTTTCACCAAGCTAGCTGCAACAATGAATAACGGTCTTGAGAATCGTATGAATACTGCTACTGGCGCCCTTTCCGGGGGACAACGGCAAGCATTAAGCTTTTTGATGGCAACAATCAAACGACCTGACATTATTTTGTTGGATGAACACACTGCTGCTCTTGATCCGCACACAAGTCTAAATTTATTACACGCTACTAATGAACGGATCACTAAAGATCATTTAACTGCCCTAATGATTACCCATAACCTTGAAGATGCCTTAGAGTATGGAAATCGTCTAATCGTGCTTAAAGATGGTGAAATCAAAGCAGATTTTAATGCAGAGCAACGAAAATCTCTTACCCCTGAGAAACTTTATACTTATTTTGAAGGATAGTTTGACTATATACCACTTTCGATATATATTAAGTATATCGAATTTGATATATAGGAGACTTAATTATGAATTGGTGGATTATTTTTATCACATTTCTTGCCGTAAACCTCGATTTCTTTTTCATCTTAATCTTTTTACTCGAAAGGTATAACCTTCGTGATGTAATCATTGGCTATCTTGGTGCCCTTCTTGTTCTAGTTACCATCAGCTTTTTGCTAGGAAAAACTCTCGCCATTTTCCTCCCTGAATGGATTTTAGGAATACTAGGGATCCTGCCTATTTACATGGCTCTGCATGACAACGATGAAGACCCAACTCATGCAGAAAAGCACGGCCCAATTATTACCACCTTAATAACCTATCTGGCAGTTTGCGCTGGTTGTAACCTCTCAATCTTCTTACCAATTTTAACGAATCTTACCTTCCAACAATTTACTCAGGCACTTCTTTTTATCGCAGTCCTTTCAATTGCGATCGTGATTCTCATTAAGGGAATTGGTAATATTCCACTAATTAAGCAAGCAATGCAGCGTTATAGCGAAACCTTAATGAAGGTTATTTACATTGGAGTTGGTTGTTATGTTTTTTGGGACAGTGGATTAATTCTCCACCTTATTCACCTTCTTTAGTTTGGTATAATAATTACTAAACCGATTAAAAGGAGGAGCAGCAACCATTGTCTTCCATACAAGCCTTTATTGATGAAGCTGCTAAAATTTATAAAGTTCTAAGCAATAGTACGCGTTTAAACATCTTATATTATCTTCGGCACTATGACGGTGAGGCTGATGTTAAAACAATCGTTAATGATCTTCATCTTGCGCAACCGATCGTCTCAAAACAGCTCGGTATTTTATATCGTTACCAGTTAGTCAGTCGTCATAAAGAAGGGACACGCGTTTACTATGCTTTAGATGATCCTCATGTTATTGAAATGATTGATGATATGTTAAAGCATGTTAAACATGAAATTAAGGGTGAACCTCATCCCCGTAATTTATATAAATAAAGAGTGAACAGGAAACAACCATCAAAAAGGTTATTCTCTATTCACTCTTTTTTCGTTAGGAGCTAAATTTAGTTATTTTTCACTCTTTCGTTTTCCAAAACCAAAGAGACTAGCAAAGGCAGTTACAAGACCTAAACCAATAATTGCAGTTGAATCTTGATTACCGGTTTGTGGAAGCTTATTATTCGCTTCTTTATTAGGGACAACTGGTTTAGCTGAAACTACTTGGTTAATAACAGGCGTTTCACTAGGTTCTTCGACTGGCTTTGTCGGTTGTTGAACTGGTGCTTCAGGGACCGGAACAGTTGGTTGTGGTTGACTCGGTGTTGGCGTTTCCTCAGCAGGTTCATTTGGCTTTTCTGGTTCTGGTGTTGTTGGCTCTTCAGGTGTCGGTTCTTCTGGAGTTGGCTTATTTGGTTCGTCATCTTTAGTATATTTGACAACATAATCAAGATTTTTACTGTCATAAGTAATTGTCTTTCCTGGAATCACCGCATGATCCGGTGTAAAGCCTTCAATTGTTGGACTTTCTACTGGATTAATTGTTTGGGCGGGACTCCATGTATCAGAAATCACTTCATCCGTCCATGGATCTCTAACAATTGTATGCGTAAAGTCAACAGTAATTGTATTATCTGCTGGAAGCGTTGGCCGACCTTCAGTTGCCCCATCAGCATATTCATATTTAATTGTTTGGGTAACAGTCTTGTCTTCCGTTGTCACTTTACCAGGAGCATATCGAACAGTGGATTCAGTATCAGGACTTTCATGAGTTACTGCACTATCACTACCGGCTTGAGCTTGATCAGCATAGTAGCCGGGAATGTTTGGTGTCTTTACAATGCTAAACTTCTGAGCTGGACTCCAAGTGTCAGAAATCACTTCATCTGTCCATGGATTGGTCAAGATTGTTCGAGTGAAGGTTAAGGATTGAAGACTAGTCTTAGGCAATGCTGGACGACCTTCAGTTACCCCATCAGCATATACGTACTTAACAGTTTGGGCAACATTCTTTGTCTCTGTGGTTGTCTTAGCTGGAGCATACTTAACAAAATATTCCGTATCGGCATCGTTATAATTTACGGCTGCATCACTACCAGCTTGGGCTTGGTCGGCATAGTACCCAGGGATGTTTGGTGTATTAACAATCTTAAAGTTTTGTGCTGGACTCCATTCACGGGAAATAATTTCACCAGTGATTGGATTGCGCTTAATCGTTTCGATAAAGGTTAAAGTTTGCACATCGTCTGTTGGTAGAGCAGGTCGATTGGCGGTTTCACCATCCGCATATACATACTTAATCGTTTGCGTAATGGTCTTTGTATTTTCAGTGGTATCTGGTGCTAAGTAGTAAACATCATAAGTCGTGTCTGGACTTTCATTTGTTACTTCGGCGTCACTACCGGCCTGAACTTGGTCAGCGTAGTAACCAGGAATGTTTGGTGTATCAATAATACTAAACTTCTGGGTGGGACTCCATGTGTCAGAAATTACCTCATCAGTAAATGGATTAGTAACAAGCGTCCGGGTAAAGGTTAATGTTTGGACGTTAGGCTGAGGAAGAAGTGCCGGATCACCGGTTACCCCATCAGCGTAATGATAACGAATCGTTTGGGTAACATTCTTCGTCTCTACTTTCTCAGACTTTGCTGGCGCATATTTTACAGTATATTCAGTATCTGGACTATCCTGAGTAATTGTTTCAGTATCGTTACCAGCTTGAGCTTGATCATAATAATATCCATTAATTGTTGGAGTTTGAACCACAGTAAAGTTTTGCGCTGGACTCCAAGTATCAGAAATCACCTCATCTGTCCATGGATTAGTAGTAACCGTTCGATAAAATACCTTTGTTTGAACATCTGTCCGTGGTAAGGTTGGACGATTTGCCGTAATTCCGTCCGCGTATTTATAAGTAATGGTTTGGGTTACTTGTTTTTCTTCTGTAATCTTGCTTACTGGTGCAGCGTAGTAAACAGTGTAGGTTGTGTCTGAATCTTCTGGAATGACATGCGTGTCACCACCGGCTACTTCTTGATCAGCGTAGAAACCTTTTAGTTCAGGTGTCTGCACACTATCAAATTTACTGTAAATTGGATCCCAACTATAGCCGGTCACATCTCCAGTAAATGGATTAGTTTCAATCTTTTGGGTAAAAGTAACTCTCTGGATGTTGTCAGTTGGTAATGCTGGACGACCTTGCGTTACTCCATCCCGGTATGCATAATGAACAGTTTGCGTAATTGACTTAGATTGAGTTGTAATGTTGCCTGGTAAGTAATAAACAATAAACTCAGTATCAGGAGTTGATTGGGTTACATTGGTATTCCCACCAACAACTGCTTGATCATAGTAATAATTAGTATCAGTAGCTTCGTCATGAATATTTGGCGACTTAACAGCAGTAAATTGATTATCAGCTTGGTCAGGCGTCCAAGTATCTTCAATTATATTTCCTTCTGGATCCGTTTTAACGGTGTGGGTAAAGCTCTTTTGTTGAACATTATCTTGTGGAAGAGCTGGACGACCTTCAGTAATCCCATCTTTGTATTGATAATGAACAGTCTGAGTAACTGTTTGGTGTTCAACATTTTCATTTGGTCCAGCGTACTTAACCACAAAGGTAGTATCTGGCGTATTTTGCGTAACATTATCATTTCCACCAACATAGGCAAAATCAGCATAGAAACCGTCAACCTTAGGAGAATATACTGTAGTGAACTTTTGTGCTGGGGTCCAAGTGTCAGAAATAATATCACCAGTTACTGGATTAGTAATAACAGTATGAGTGAATGTTGCTGTTTGAACCTTATTTGATGGTAATGAAGGACGACCTTCAGTGATTCCATCCGCATACTCATATTTAACAGTCTGAGTAACGGTCTTAGTTTCTGTATTAATAATTACACGCCGATATTCGACCTTAGTATCCTCACCGGGATTAGCTGGAGTGATCGTTGCTTGCTTCGGATCACTTAATACCCAACCTTCTGCTGTCAGATCCGGTGAAGCAGTTGCAGCTGCCTTATGAGCATCAGTTTCATCATTATTATAAATTGGTTGGTCCTGAGAAATAACCTGACCATTTTCATCCACTGGGATAATATGACCGAGATCAGCATAAACTAATTGGACGGCATTCGCACCAGGAACAAATGGATTCCGGGCTAAGGTTCCGTTGCTAAAACGATCGACTTGACCAACAGCGACCCGCTTAGTTTCTGTCTTAGCATTTGGCCGAACTAATGAAATATTCATCGTTCCTTGTGGGTCAAGCAGTTCATAGATTAATGTTTGTGATACTGAACGATCCCAATTGTACAGCGTCTTTTGATAATACTTACCAATTTGGAATTGGGAAATTGTCCCTTGATAATCCTTGCCATTTGCAGTATTAGAGAGACTATCCTTTTGATTAGTGAGATAGTAACCCTTAACAACTTGCTTATAGTTATCGACATTAGTAATTAAGAATCGCTGTCCCGTAATTCCGTTAACTGGTACATTAGTTGGCAGCGCAGAGTTAGTCGTATAATTGCCGTCCTTATCCCGATAGATATACTCAATAGCGGGATTATTTAATTCTGGGGTAATATCAACTTTATCAGTGTAATTAATTACTTCTTGGTTGCCGAGGCCATACACTGGGTTAACTGTGCGAATACTCTTAATCGATACTGATGCAGGAACACTAATTGTTTTACCATTAAAGTTAAAGGTAAATGGTTGTGTATTAGAAACACGGAAAATTCGGCTATTTTCACCGTTTGGGCTTGTACTCCCACTTGTTCCTACTGCAATATCTGCGTATCGACCTGGTGCAATAACATAAACATTTCCGTAAATCTTCTTATACTGATCAGTCGTGACATATACAAAGTTATTTCCCTGTGGATTAGCAGGGTCAACAGCTAAAATCAATCGTGCTTGTTGACTATCTAGCGTTGTGTTACGAAGGTTAACAATTTGATAAATATAGTAAGGTTGCCCTTGGCTATTCTTACCAACTAATTTTGCAGCCTGCGTTGGGTAATCTGTTAGGTTTGAAACCGTAATGGTGGAATTAGCTTGCGGTACTGTCCGTTGAGAAACAATATTTTCGTCAGTAGCAAAACTTGAAGTTGCTGGCGTTACTGATTTGACTTCCTTGTTTTCATTATTGGCAACATTTGAAACACTGCTCTTCAACACTGTATCACTTGATTGTTCTTTTACAGGATCAGCTGTTTTTTCAGTATTATTCTGTGCATTGTTTTGGTTATTTTCTACTGAAGCTTTCTTTTCCTGATCATTACTTGAAACAGGTACTGTGCTTTCTTGCTTATTAGAATTTTGAGTAGCATTGCTTTCGGTGGTTTGTGAAGTGGTTAATGCCGCTTTGCCTAAGTCAGTTGTTTTTACAACTACTTCACTTGTATCAGTTGGTGTTGTTGCACTACTCTGACTGGTGACATCCGCATGTACAATCCCAGCAGATCCCAATACGGCAGCAGAAATCATTGCTGTCATCCAAAGCTTCCCCGATTTATAAAGCTTATAGTGTTTCTTTTCTTCCATGATTTTGCCCCTCTTCTTTGAAATTCTCACTCATTATAAAATTTAAAAATTACTTTTACTACAAAAGTTATAAAAATATATATTAAAACAAATCCTTATTTAACAAGCAATAGCACATATTTAAACACTGCAAGTAAGGCCAATGCTAATAAAAAGTTTTTTAAAATTGTTAAAATATTTTATTTTTGTTATCTACAGTTAACCACTTTCAGACTTTTGTATAAAAAATTTAATGAAATAATCAGTCTTTCATTTTGTATTCTGATTAGCGTAAAATGATTAGCAGATTGTTAAAAGGAGATTTAAAATGGACGAGCTATTTGAACATTCTTCAATCAAGCGAGCATACTTTACGCTAGCCTTACCGGTTGTGTTAAGTATGGCTGTAACCTTGATTTATAACATGGTTGATACTTTTTTCGTGGCTAAAACCGGAAACCCCAATTTAGTTGCCGGTGTTTCCCAGGGAGCACCGATTTTTACGTTAATGATTGCTCTTGGGGATATCTTTGGTCTTGGCGGAAGCTCAGTTATTTCCCGCTTATTTGGTGAACACCGTGATAAATTAGCACGCTTTGTCAGCGGTTATTGCTTCTATGCACCGATTATGTGTGGAATCATCGTTACTGCAATAATGATTATCTTTCAAACACCAATTTTACATTTATTGGGTGCTTCCCCTGCTACTTGGCAATATGCACGAGAATATTACTTAGTGATCGCTTGGGGCGCGGTTTTTATTATCTTTGGCCTCTCACCAACTAATATTTTACGAACAGAAGGTCTAGCCATTCAGTCGATGATCGCTAGTATGGTAGGGACCGGAATTAATATCGTTTTAAATCCGATCTTTATTTTCACCTGTGGGCTCGGCGCGGCTGGTTCCGCACTAGCTACTGTAACAAGTACTGTTATTGGCGATATTTTAATGATTTATTATTTGCGAACAAAGAGTAAAAAGCTGACGACTTCAATTCATGAAACAAAAATCGGCTGGAAACTCCAATTTGAAATCTACGCTATCGGAATCCCGGCCTCGGTTACTAACATTATGGCAACGTTTGCGGTTGCGTTAACTAATTGTTACTTGATTGTTCATGGCGCGGATAGTGTAGCTGCCATGGGAATTGCGATGAAAGCAAATATGATCATTAATATGGTAATGGTTGGTTTTGCATTTGGCGCGCAACCCTTGATCGGATACGTATATGGCGCTAAAGATGAGCAACGGTTTAATAAAGTTGTTAAATTTGATATTCAAGTTGTTGCTAGTCTTGCCTTTATGCTCACTATTATTCTTTTCATTTTCGCTCCCCAGGTTATTCGCATTTTCATGAATGATCCCCAAATAGTAAAAGAAGGTGCCTTGATGCTTCGCTGGCTATCAGTTTCGACTACTCTTGCTGGTATCATTCTTGTTTTTACAACCATGTTCCAATCGATGGGAAAAGCAACGCCTGCATTTTGGTTATCATTCTGTCGTCAGGGATTGATTTTCGGGGTAGTGATTAGTATTTCCGCAAAATTATTTGGTTATACTGGAATCATTGCTGCTCAAGCTGTTTCTGATTGTTTAACCTTTATCCTGGCACTTCTTTTCTTCTACTTCTATCGCCCACGTTTTAAATAAAATAGATTTTGACAGACAAAAAAGCCTCTACCGTTCAACTTTTTCAAACGTTAGAAGCTTTTTTAATTTATTCAGTTATTTTTCGTTCAAAATAATGAGCTAGTTTAGCCTCTGGATAATATCCAGTTACCTTTTCTTTCGCCTGTCCGTCTTTAAAAAGGACCAGACTTGGGACACTCATTACTTTATACCGTTGTGCAATTTCTTGATTTCCATCAACATTCATCCGCACAAACTTGATTTTATCGCCGTATTGTTTTTCAAGCTTCTGCATAGCTGGTTCCATCATTTTACATGGACCACACCATGGTGCCCAAAAATCAACAACCGTTATTGAGCCTTGAACATCCTTATCAAAGGTCTCAGCTGTTGCATCAATTGCCATTTTATTCTACCTTCTTTTTCTGTGATCTACGTATAAAGTGAATAATAATCGTTACCGCAAAAACAAGCAAGATAAAACTACCGAAAATCCCTGATGGAATCTCGATATCAATTGCAGGGATCGTTAAGAAGAGCTTAATAGCAATCACAAAGATTAAGATATATGCCATCGGTTCTAACTCAGGAACTTTGCGCATCAGTTTCATAATAACTTCAGCAATTCCTCGCATACATGCAATCCCAATCAGACCACCGATTAAGACAATAACCGGATTATTAGAGACAGCTAATGATGCCAAAACAGAATCAATGGAGAAAATAATATCCATAAATTCAATCTGTAAAACAACTGTCCAAAAAAGCTTTCGTCCAGTTAAACGCGTTTTACCTTCACGGGTCTTTCGCATTGCTCGCTTACCAAAGAACTTATTATGAAAGTAACGATAGACAAGGTAAATTAAGTAAGCAGCTCCAATAACTTTGATTTCCCAAAAGTTAATGAGATATACTCCGATTCCAATAATTAAGAACCGAAAAATGTAAGAACCCCAAATACCATAGAAAAGTGATTCTTCTTGTTCTTTTAACGTTGGTAATACACGTGTCTGAGCCGCTAACACAACAGCATTATCAACTGACAGTAAACATTCAATCATAACCAACGAAAAGATGATTAACCAATCCTGCCCTGATGTAACGACTGTTGCCCAGTTATGTGGATCAAAAAATGGTCCATACAACTTCTCTAAAAGTGACAATTAATGTCCTCCCTTAATTTAAATTTGCTTTTTAGCTAAGTTATATTTTACCAAATAATTTTTAAAATACGATGGTAATGGCGCACTAATATTTAAAGATTTCATTACGAAGGGTAATATGAGTTTTTGCGACACACCATGAAGCAGCATTCCCTCTGTTGATAAAGGATTATAAAGCGGATCGCCAACAATCGGATGACCACTATGCGCTAAATGAACCCTAAGTTGGTGGGTACGGCCAGTTACTAAGCGAAGTTTCACCAAGGAACGTTCACGATTACTTGCCAGTGTATCATAATAGGTCAAGGCCGGCTGCGCGTTTTGTCCGTTTACTTGGTGAAGATGGGGATTCTCTGGATTACGCCCAATTGCCCAATCGAACTTTCCACTTTTGGCCATTTTCCCTTCCACTACCGCCAAATATTGTCGGTGAATTTGTCCCTCGCTAATTAATCGATTGAGGATTGGGACCACAATTGGATTTTTAGCAACAACTACTGCTCCACTTGTTTGTAAATCTATCCGATGAACCATATAAGCATTATTTTCGCTATTCACTAAATAACCCGCCACATCATTCATTAATGTTCCTGTTTCGCCATGATAATTAGGGTGTGTTTTTTGTCCCCGCGGTTTATTTACTACTAACAAATCACGATTCTCATAGAGGACTTCCAAATGTGGCTGCGAAGACGGAATATAATCATTTGCGGCGGGGGTACGAATTTCATCACCACAAAATAATAATTGAATATTATCATTTTTCTCCACAATCTCATTCATGGATCGATAGTTGCCATTAACAAGCACTGTCCGCCTAATTCTTAAATAGTGAATCAACCGACTAGGAAGCAGCCATTGATCATGCAGCAACTTGCGTAATGGTTTTGTCTCCTGGTCATCAGTTAATTTTTCATTAATTTGCCACCGATACTTCATTTTACTCACCTCTCTTTCGCCTAAATTCTGATAAGATTATTTTACTGTATTTCCCAGGAAATATTTAGAATATTTTTAAGTCTGTTTACTTTTATCCGATAATAGCGTTGAATAGAGTATGAGTAAATTTAAGGGGATGGGTACTGATGTTAACAACAGAACAAATTAATGATCATAGTAAATGGATAAGTATATTTGAACCTCTCCCCCATGAGCGACTAGATTTAATTGAAAAATACGAGGTTACTCAAGAATTACTTGATTACGCAATTGATCCCTACGAAAAAGCCCGGGTTGAAATTGATCCAGATGCAGGAGTTACATTATTAATTTTCGATGTCTATGTGCCAACTCATGCTGTAACGGCTCCACAGACCGCACCAATTGGCATCATGCTAACTGCTAATAATATCATTACTTTTACAAATGCAAAAACTAACTTTGTAAACGGAATCATCGCTAATCAGCTGCAATTATTAAAGAAACACGGGGAAAATGACGACAAATTAAACTTAGTCTTTCCGGTTCTTTATCGCCTTTCAACCGATTATTTTGGTCCTCTTCGTCGTGCAGATCAACAGCGACAAGAAATTCAACAAAATCTTCAACGACGAACAGGCCGCCAAGCTATTACCCAATTTATGGAAATCGAAACTGGACTAGTTTATATTCTTACCTCGCTCAAAGGGAATGTTTCCCTACTTGAAGAATTTAAACGCCGCTTTGGTAACCATATTACTACAAAGCAATATAATGACCTTGATGATGTAATTGTCGAAGCACAGCAAGGTCTAGAAATGGCCCAGATGACTTCAGATGTTTCTGCCCGTGTCTCTAATGCTTATAGCAAGGTTCTTGATAGTGACCTAAACCAAACGATGAAATACCTCACCATTTATTCAATTGTTCTCTCAATTCCAACAATTGTATCTGGTTTTTACGGTGAAAACGTCAAATTACCCCTCGCAAATGGGACGTATTCATGGGTTTTTACAATCTTCATTACTATTGTCTTAATGTTGGCATGTGTCATCTTTCTTATTAATCGTCATTGGTGGAAATAAATAGTGAGTGGAAATTAACCTTCTCGACAAGGCGGTGGGCTAAGGATAGAACGGTGATTAGCACGGCACGGGCTGATTATCGTTCGGACTTAGCCTCGAGCCTTGTGGTTAATTTCCACGATATCTTGACTAATCGTAGGAAAGAGGCTGAGAAAAAAACTCCGTTTTTTCTCAGCCTCTATTTTATAAATTATCGCCACGTTCAAATTGGAACTTAGAATTTAACAACGCTTCATGCAAAAGCTGGTTAATCAATTTATGGGTTTCATTCAGAATATGATTAGCGGTTTTCATATTTTGTTCAGTTAGGTAGTTAATTAAATTAGCTGAATTTTGAATCTGAGCTGTTCTTGTAATTGTATCTACTCGTCCTACGCCATAGCTTTGACACCGATCACGGAAATCATTTACTTCATTGATAAATTCATGATATCGTGGTTCTACAATAACTTCTAACAGTTTATTTAGCCAATAAGCACTCTTATCCGGCTGGGCATCATCGGTTGCATACTTGTATTTTGCCGGAGTATCACTAATATTTGTAAAGAACGGAACGTAAGGACTATAGCAATAAAAGCCAAAATTAATCCATTGAATAGCAGCATATTGTGCTGGTACGTCATTCCGAATTTGTAAAATACACGAACTTTGATTACGATCAAGTGCAATTGAACGGAATTTCCGCTGTTCCTCTGGTGTTCCAGAAGCATAAGTTCCCATTGGATCATAAGAGGTACCGTTATAATGCGATGAGAGGAAGTACTCTACATCCTCAACGGCAATTTTCTTTTCTGCATGTTGAATAAATGGAATTTTTTGGCTGGTAGGCTCCTGTTTTAAGGATGGAGTAAAGAGCTTTTGACCGTACCAAGAACGAGGGGTGTTGTAGTAGGCATCTGCCTCATCCTGTGTGCCAAAAATATTCCGGAAATTAAACGTTTGTGGATCAGGATTTAAATGATATTTTTCAACAAAATCTTTAATTTGCGGCGCATGCATGAAGCTATCGTGATCGTTAAAGTCGACCTCTTCGATACACATAATATTTGGTGCAATTGCATAAGCATCATCAGGAATCCGCTGGGCAACCCATTGATGACCTCCACCGGTTTCAAAATACCAAACTTCATCCTTATCGCTAAAGGCAATCCCATTGCTTTCACCAGTACCGTACTTTTCAATTAATGATCCAAGCCGTTGAACACCTTCACGGGCAGACTTAATAAATGGTAGGACAAGATAAACCATTGAATCTTCATTAATTCCGTTTTCTACTAACGGATCATGACCAAGCACCCTGGCATTTGTCATTTCGGTTTCTGTCGCACTCATTGCAACATTATATTCATTAATGCCTTGCTCATCCCAGCGTCCTTCATCAAGCACGCCATTGGGAGTTGCCGTATAACGGCATCCCTGTCCCTTCATCTCAACAGTTAACCCATTATATTTTGAAACATAATGTTCACCGGTGTAATCCTTGGCAGGAAATACTTTGAATGTCTTAGGATTGACTCCATCTTCAGCATCCTCATCACGTGCAATAATTGTTGAACCATCAATCGTAGCATTCTTTCCAACAAGCATTGCCGTACAACTACTCATTAGCTTTTGCATAATATACGCTTCCTTCCACAGTAGTTACTGTACTTTCTAATAATACCACTATCTGGAATTAACCGGATCATAAAAAAGCTGAACGTTAGTCATACAAATCAATCTAAAATATCACTAATACCGAACAAAGCATTGAAAATGTTCGGTATTAGTGATAGGATAACTACATCAAATAAATAGCCTATATAATACCGAAATATGGTCGGTTAGTCTCTACCTAAAGCCGTAAACTTTAGACTATAAGCGCTTCTTAAAAACTGACACTGTCTGTTTTTAACTTAAAGCTTTTAAAAATCGGTAGAGAGGCTGAATTTTTTCAGTCTCTTATTTTTATTTAGGCGTGTTAATTTTTGGGGAGGTATATTTTGAAAGAACCTGTTTCATCTATTCAAGCACCTAGTCGTCATACTAAAATTGATTTCACTCGTCAATGGCAAAATTTTGTCCTTGGTTTCCAGCACTTACTTGCAATGTATTCTGGGGACGTTCTTGTTCCGTTATTAATTGGACATTACTTACACTTCTCCACGCTTCAAATGACTTACCTAGTCTCGATCGATATTTTCATGTGTGGTGTCGCAACCCTCTTACAATTAAAGCGAACACCATTAACTGGGATTGGTTTGCCAGTTGTCCTCGGGTGTGCAGTTCAAGCTGTTACTCCCCTCGAAACAATTGGTGGAAAGTTAGGAATCACTTATATGTATGGGGCCATTATTGCTGCCGGGATTTTTGTTTTCCTAATTGCTGGCTTTTTTGCCCGCTTAAAGAAGTTTTTTCCACCGGTCGTTACTGGATCTTTAATAACTATTATTGGATTTACCCTTGTTCCAGTAGGTTTTCAAGACTTAGGAGGAGGTACGCCAACTGCTGCTTCATTTGGTGATCCCGCTAACCTCCTTATCGGCTTTCTAACAATTGCTATCATTCTATTATTCAATGCCTTTGCTCGTGGCTTTATGAAGTCAATTGCTATTTTATTAGGAATTTTAATTTCTTCTTTCATTGCGGGCGCATTAGGCTTTGTCTCTCTTAAACCGGTTAGTGAAGCTGCTTGGTTCCACGCTCCGCAATTATTCTTCTTTGGCGTGCCACGTTTTGATATGAGTGCCATGATCACAATGATTCTTGTTTCGCTCACGACAATGATTGAGTCAACCGGTGTTTTCTTTGCCCTCAGCGACATTACTGGCCGGCAATTAACAACCACCGACTTAGAACGTGGATACCGTGCTGAAGGGATTGCTGCAATTTTAGGCGGACTTTTTAATACCTTCCCTTATTCTACTTTTTCTGAAAATGTGGGTGTTCTTAAAATGTCCGGAGTGAAAAGCCGCCAACCCGTTTACTATGCCGCCTTTTTACTCTTATTACTTGGTCTTTTACCTAAAGTCGGCGCCCTCGCAACGGTTATTCCAGAACCTGTCCTTGGGGGTGCAATGATTGTGATGTTTGGGATGGTCGGTGTTCAAGGAGTTCAAATTCTCCATAAAGTTGATTTCTCTAACAATGCCAACCTTCTTACTGCATCTGTTTCAATTGGACTAGGATTAGGGATTACCATGTATCCGCAACTGTTCCAGCATATGCCAACTGAATTTCAAATCATCCTGGGTAACGGGATTGTCGTCACCAGTCTTTCAGCCGTTCTTCTTAATCTGTTATTTAATCATCGGTGGGCTAATCATGATTAATTCTCATTCTTTTTTAATTTAGTTGTTGACATTCAAATCTCAGCACGATATTATAATTTCAACAATTATCGTTTCAGTAGAACCTTCGTTGGGCGTAAGAGAGCCGGTGGTTAGGTGCGAACCGGTCAGGCGGAGTGTTTCGAATTATCACGTGATCTGAATTGTCCGGCCATATTCAGTGCCGTTACCACCTGATATGAGTGCGCATAAAATCAAGATGCGTAGGTGGGTGGTACCGCGATTAAAATAATCGTCCCGTTGATACTTTTATCAACGGGACTTTTTTATTTCTTTTCTAAGGAGGAACAACGATGAAGAGTATTCGTTTTAAAGAGGCAGTAACCCTCTTACTTATCATGCTAATAATTTTAGGGACTGCCGTGATTAAGTTTGGCTTATCACCACAGATTCCCGTCCTATTTGTCATTGCTTTACTTATTTTTTGGGTTAAGTTTCGTGGTGCTAGTTGGGATGAGATTCATAAAGGTATCCAAGAAGGAATTGGGACCGCAATCATCCCCATCTTTATCTTTATCCTTATTGGTGCATTAATTGCCGTTTGGATTCAAGCTGGAGTCATCCCTACAATTATGATCGTCGGCTTCAAACTGATTAACAGCCAACTTTTTGTCCCATCAACATTCATTGTCTGTTCTTTAGTCGGTCTCTCCATTGGTAGTGGTTTTACAACTATTTCGACAATCGGAATTGCTTTATTTGGAATGGGAGTTGCACTTAATGCTAATCCTGCGCTAGTAGCGGGTGCGATTATTTCGGGAGCCGTTTTTGGTGATAAAATGTCGCCACTCTCTGATTCAACTAATCTTGCCTCTGCAATCGCAGGTAGTGACCTTTTCGCCCATATCAAGAATATGATGTGGTCAACGATTCCTTCTTTTATCGTTTCGCTAATTCTATTCTGGTTCTTTGGTAATTCTGGTTCCCATATGAGTGCTGGCAAGATCGCCCACACAATGGCTATTCTTAATCAACAATTTACAATTTCATGGTGGGCCCTATTACCAATCGTCTTAATGTTTATCTGTGCATGGCGCCACATTCCTGCTATTCCAACCTTATTTATCAATATCATCGTTACAGTAGTCATGATCTTCTTCCAAAAGCCAGGAACCTCTCTTCAATCCCTCGCCAAATTAGTTAGTGATGGCTTCGTTGCTCACACTAGCGATGCAACTGTTAATACGCTGCTTACCCGTGGTGGGATTAGCAGTATGATGGGAACAGTTTCCTTGATCATTGTTACCCTTTCGCTTGGGGGAATTTTGATGAAGTTTAACATTGTTCAGTCAGCAATGAAGCCGCTTGTTGACCACCTTCATAAGCCTGGCAGCCTTATTACTGTTACAATTCTTTCGGGTATTGGAATCAATCTTTTTGTTGGGGAGCAATACCTATCCGTTATTCTTCCCGGTAAGGCATTTAAGGGTGCGTTTGATAAAATGGGTCTTTCACCATTAGCTCTTAGTCGTGTCCTTGAAGATGGCGGAAGTGTTATTAACTACTTAATCCCATGGGGAGTTGCCGGATCATTTGCCGCCTCAACCCTTGGTGTACCAGTCCTTCACTTCCTACCATTTGCTTTCTTTAGTCTTTTTTCACCAGTTTTCTCAATTTTAAGTGGAGTTACGGGAATTGGTTTGAAGTGGCAAAAAGGAAAGCAACGCAATACTACGAATGAAAATCAAATAAAGGAAGCTTAAAAAAATCTGGGTTTGAGAATTTCTCTTACCCAGACTTTTTTATTATCCTGCAATTAATACTTCTGTTACCAATAATCCACCACCAAAGATTAAAACAAAGACAACTACCGGCCACACGAACCGCAGCCAATGGGAATATCGCATATCAAGCATTTGCAAAGTTGCCATTACTAATCCAGTCGGTGCTAAGAATAACATTGCATATTGACCAAATTGATATGCAGTAACAACTGTATACCGTGGAATGTGAACCGTATCAGCTAGCGGCGCTAAAATTGGCATTGCTAGCACTGCTAAACCAGATGATGATGGAACGATAAAGCCTAAGACAAAGAATACCAACATCATCACAATAATGAAAAATGATCCGTTCATATGCGCAACCATTTTTGAAGAAGCATAGAGAATTGTATCAGAAATATAGCCATCATTAAGCACTTTATTAATTCCTCGTGCCAAACCAATAATTAATGATACACCGACTAAACTAGCTGCTCCATCAGAAAAAGCTGTTGTGGTCTTATATTCTCCCAAACCATCTTGGTGCCCAAAACAAGTTAAAAACATAATAATAATAGCAATTGTTAAGAAAGCAGATGCCATGTTAGGGAAGGCCCATCCTTTGGCCATTACTCCCCAAATCATAATTGGGAAGGCGCAAGCAAATAAAATTAAAATAATTTTCTTTTTTAATGTAAACCGCTGATCTTTTTCTTCGCTAGTAGCCATTCCCCACATTTGATCAAATTTATCCCGATCATCATACGAATAGGAAAACTGTGGGTTCTGTTGTACTTTGCGTGCATACCAATGCAGATAAAATAATAAACAAGTAACTGCAATTACCAAGCCAAAAATTCGTCCTGCCATTCCTTGCGTAAAAGTTGTCCCAGCAGCATTTGACGCAATAACAACTGAAAACGGATTGATGACTGAAAAGGTTGTTCCGAGCGAACTTGCCAAGAAAATGGCCCCAACACAAACAATTGAATCATACCCCATCGCAATAAAAACTGGGGCTAAGATTGGGTAGAAGGCAACCGCTTCTTCTTCAATCCCACATAGCGTTCCACCAAGTGCTAGTAAAACTGTCACGAGGAACACCAAAATAAATTCTTTCCCCTTAGTCTTGGTAGATAATGCTGCTAGTCCAGATTCAAAAGCTCCACTTGCTTTAACAACACCAATCAAGCCACCTAAGACTAAGATAAAAATCATAATATCGACTGATTCAATCGTACCGTCGACCATACTAGAGAAAATATCACTGACCGAAGCCGGATGCTGTTCAAGCCGTTTATAAGTTCCTGGTACTGAAATTGGCTTATTAATTGCTCCTGATTTAAACTGGTCGACATCAATTTGAATGTGCAATTTATCTAATGTTGCCTGTGTCGCAGGATAACTAATTTTTTCTCCAGTTGGTTGCGTTACTTGGAGATGATTATTAACATATGCTAGCTTAGAATAACTTCCCGCTGGAACAATCCAAGTAAGCATTACTGCGATCACTGTCAGAAAGAATAAAATTGTAAATGCACCTGGCATTTTTAATTTAAACCGATGCTTTTTCCCTGCTGTTGCTTCTCCCATCATCCTCACTCCTTAAGTCTTCTTTCTCCCTTCTATTAATTTTAGCAAGCGTTTTCAACAAACTTCGTAATAAGTCAGATTAATTCAAGAAATGCATATTTATTGTTTAAAAGTAAAAAAACTCATAATGTCCTCCGTATTTGAACATTGTGAGTCTGTACTAATCTCTACTATAAAAAAAGTTAAATATTTAACAGTTTAGTTTCATCACCTATTTTTATTGCTTAGGTTGGCCACTCCAAATGCCATATCCCATTGATGCACCTATATTTTGTCCAGTAATTGCTGTTGCTTGATCCGAAACCAAGAAATAGGCAACATTGGCAATTTCTTCTGGTTCCGCGATTTTCTTTAACGGGCTTGCGTCTCGGTAACTCTGCTTTACTGTTTCTGGATTTTCTTTAAACATCGGGGTATTAGTCGCACCTGGATTAATATTATTCACACGAATTCCATAAGGACCATAATCAAGTGCCATCGATCGAACTAAATTTACTACTGCTCCTTTTGCGGCATTATATGCTGGCATACTATAATCACCAAGTAAACCTGCAACTGAAGCAATATTGATTATGCTACCAGCTCGATGCTGAATCATTCCAGGAATAAATGCTTTTGTCATTAGATAAATTGACTTCACATCAACTGCCATCGTCTTATCCCATTCTTCTTCAGTTAAATCTTGAAGCTGACCTCCAATAAAAATTCCTGCATTATTGATGATTGCATCAATATGGCTATTTTCTGCATTTACTTCGTTACTAAATTCTTCGACTGACCTAGAGTCACCTACATTTACTTGTTTTAGCGTAACTTTTTCAGGGGAATATTTTTGAACAAGCTCTTGATACACAGCTTTAGCTTTATCGAGGTTATGAACCCCCATAATCACATGCCAATCATTCGCTAAAAATTTTTTTGTCATGCTTAGACCCATTCCTGTTCCTGCACCAGTAATAATAATATTTTTCATAATCAATCTCCTAGTTATTAAAGATTTGGCCAGTTAATTGGTTACTAGCTATTTGTAGATCATGAACTAATTTACTAATTTTCCGTCGCTGCAATGTTGTTTTTGTTCCCAATACCCCTAACGTTCCAACTAATTGCTTCTTTTCATCGAATACCGGTACCGCTAAACAACGATTCTCCAATTCCACTTCTTCATCATCTAACGCATAGCCTTGATCTTTAATATTTTGTAAACTATAGGCTAAACTATTTTGATCCGTTAACGAGTTTTTTGTTTGTGCCTGTAGGTTAGTTCTCTTTAATACATCAGTTTGAACTGTCTGATCCATAAAGGCGAGCGCACACTTTCCCATTGCACTAGTATTAAATGCTTGGGCTTTTCCTAACTGATGAAAATCACTCAGTCTTTTTTCGAAGGCAAAGACTTGAGTAATTACTAATTGTTGATTAAATGGCATTCCTAAAAAAGCACTCAGCTCATATTTATCTACCAATGGTTGAACTATCCGGCTTGCAAGCCATCCAACTGGTAAATAATTAGCATTAAAATGCTGATGAACATAGTAACAACGATCAACTTTGATTAAGTCTTTCAACGTGACTAAAGTTTGTAATAAACGATAGGTAGTAGTTTTGTTTAATTTAACATTTTTAGCGATTTCAGTTAACGTACAACCATTTTCTTGTTTCTTGATATAATTTTTTATTTGTTGTGCTTTAACTAAAGTGGTTGAAAAATTATCATTCATAATCTGTCTCCTAATCTACTCGCTTTATTCCGATTAGCCAAAAGTTATAAATAAGTTTCACTATTTGAAATTTTTATTATTTATACTAAAAATACTCCATGCTTTCAAGCACAGAGTATTTATTTATCTTTACTTATTGTATTCAATAATTTCCATATCATTATCAGTCAGCGTTGCGCGCGTCAGACTTCCATTTGCTGGACGCTCAGTCACATCATACTTCCCATGACCAAACCGCTCCACTAAGCTTAAAACAGTATTTCCATGACTTACCCATAAAACATTGGCGTCGTCAGGTAAATCAGCGTTACGAATTAATTCAATCCCTTTGTCCATTCGTTGCCAATACTCTTCATTGTTTTCGGCATCATGAAATGGATCAGCATCCTTTAACCAGTCTTTGGCTTGACCGATGGAATATGCGGTTACAATTTCACGGAAGTTCTTAAAGCCATGAGGGGCACCCGCATTGTACCAAGCAAGGTCCATATTCGTTCCTTCATATGATCCATAAAACTCTTCCCGAAAATAAGGCGCGGTGACTGGATGAGCTACAGAATTAGCGTTATTAAGATTTAAAATCACTTGTGCTGTTTCCATGGCTCGGGAAAGGTCACTACAAAAGGCACCATCAAAGTGAATATTTTGCAACTTCTCACCAGCTACCTTTGCATCTTCTTTCCCCTTCATAGTTAGGGGAGAATTACTCCAACCTTGCAATTTATTGTAAATATTAAAGAAAGTCTGTCCATGGCGAACAAGATAAATATTCAATTTAGTCATAACAATCCCTCCATAATTTTATTGTACCGCTTACAAGTCCTTAAAACTATTTAAGTATTAACTTTGAGCTTTAAACACATATTCTTCATATTCTCCACGTAGACTAAAAAATATAGAAGGAAGGAATTATTATGAAGCTTAGAGACACTAGTCAACCAAATATTGTTGCTGCTAAGATTATTAATGTTACTCCGAAAAATGTTACCGTAATTACTGAAGAAGGCCACTTACTCAAGATTCCATTAACTAAACAGTATCGGGAAGACAAAACTTTACGGGCATCATTGGTTGATATCTTGAAAGCAGGGATATGGATTCCAGTAAATAAAAAGCTAAAAAAATTATTTAGTTACGACTGGCTTTCTGCTCCTGCCTTGGTCCCAGCAAAGAATTAAGTTTCTTCAATGATTTCCATAAAAAGAATGTTTTATAGTAATCTATGATAAAATAATTCTTGATTTGTCGAAATTGCACTTCGATAATATAGAACAAACCATATTGATTGCGAGGAACATTCCTAATGAAAAAATTAAGCAAATTTGTGGATACTAGGATTGGTTTTTTCACCCTCCTAGTTATCCTTTTTTGGTTAAAGACCCTGTTTGCTTACTTTACTGACTTTAAGCTTGGCGTTACGGGAATTTTTCAATACCTTATCTTAATTTTTAACCCGTTAGCGACTACCTTTTTTATTTACAGTTTAGCATTCTACTTTAAGCGTTCGCGGTTCTTCTACCCGGTTATTATGGGCTTAGACATTGCGAACACATTATTACTCTATTTAAATGTCATCTATTATCGTGAATTTACCGATTTTATGACAATTGCTACGATGACTGGTTATTCAAAAGTTAATCAAGGTTTAAGTGGTAGTTCACTTGCCCTCACTAACTTCCATGATGTCTTTTACTGGTTAGATATCGTCGTAATTCTTATTTTAATGCTCTGTAAAGTTATCAAATTTGATCCACGAGCAATTGGAACACGGTTAGCATTCGCATTTAGCTCCGTTGGTCTTGTCTTATTTGGAGTTAATCTGTCTTTTGCGGAAATGAGTCGTCCACAACTGCTTGGCCGGACATTTGATCGTTCCTACATTGTAAAATATCTCGGTATTGATACTTTTACTGGTTATGATTTAGTAAAATCGCAACATATCAATAATATGCGACAAAGTGCTACTAAACCTGAACTACTAAAAGTTAAAAAATTCACTGATAAACACTATGCTCCGGCTAATCCACAAATGTATGGAATTGCCAAGGGTCGTAACGTGATTATTATTCACCTTGAAAGTTTCCAACAATTTTTGATTAACAAGAAGATCAACGGGCAAGAAGTTACCCCATTCCTCAACTCGCTTTATAACGGCAAGGATACCTACTCGTTTGATAATTTCTTCCATCAAGTCGGTCAAGGTAAGACCAGTGACGCGGAAAACCTTTTAGAGACTAGTACATTTGGATTGCCACAAGGATCTTTATTTGCCACACTAGGAAGCGATAATACCTTCCAAGGTGCTCCAGCTATTCTTAATCAACGTGCCGGTTACACGAGCGCAGTCTTCCACGGAAATGTTGCTAGTTTCTGGAACCGCAATAATGTATACAAAAATTTAGGCTATCAGTACTTCTTTGATGCTAGTTATTACGATACTTCTGGAGATAAGGCTACCGGATATGGACTTAAAGATAAGTTATTATTCAAAAACTCGATCAAGTATCTCCAAAGTTTACAGCAACCATTCTACGCTAAATATATTACTGTTACTAACCACTTCCCTTACACGCTTGATGATGAGGATAAAGATCCAAACTTCCAAACAACTAATACCGGGGACAGTAACGTCGATAATTACTTTGTAACAGCTCATTATCTTGATCAATCAATCCAAGAATTCTTTAATTATCTCCAAAAGACTGGTCTTGATAAGAAATCAATCATTATGATTTATGGTGATCATTACGGGATTTCAAACAGTGAAAATACTTCCTTAGCAAGTGTTCTTGGGAAGAGTGCAGATGATTGGACTGACTTTGATAATGCTCAGCTTCAACGTGTACCGCTAATGTTTGTCATTCCTGGTACGGGTCACGGAAAAGTTTATCATACTTATGGTGGGGAAGTTGATGTTCTTCCAACCCTCCTTCACCTATTGGGAATTAGCAGTAAACGCTATATTCAATTTGGAACCGATCTCTTCTCCAGCAAGCATAATCAAGTGGTTGCCTTCCGTAATCGAGATTTTGTTACGCCAACTTATACGAGTGTGGGCGGAACAATTTACAATAACAAGACTGGTAAAGAAGCTAAACTTACCAAGAAGCAGCAAGAGAAATTAAAGAAGGATCAAGATTTTGTAAATGAGGAATTAACTCTTTCTGATTCGTTAAACGAAAAGAATCTCTTGCGGTTCTACCATCCAAAAGGGTTTAAAAACGTTAACCCAGCTGATTACAATTATTCAAATGGTCTAAAACGAGCACAGCGAATCGAGAAGAAGAAGGGAATTAAATCAACAAGTATTTACTCAGAAAATGGTGACCGTTCAACTGTAGATGACTACAGCACTGATGCCCCTGAGCAAAACCACTCTTCCACTGATTCCAACCGTATTAAGATCACTAACCCAGATGCTAATAATAAGTAGGAAGGGTACAAAATAGTATAGTAGAGTCTAGCAGAGCACTGTGTTCTGCTAGACTCTATTTTTTAAGTTTAAGCTAATTTCAATCAGCTAAACTTTCCCTCCATTAATAAAAGTGATATTGTTAACTTGTACACAAAGAATAATGGAGGGATTTTTATGGTTGAAGAATTTGGCTCACCATCGTCTTACATCCAAGGCAAAGGTGTCCTTTTTGAAAGTGATAAGTATCTTAAAAACTTTGGCACAAAACCGTTATTATTGGCTGGCGAAACCGTCTATAAAATTGTAGGTAAGCGTTTTGAACAGTATCTTCAAGAAAGTGGTTATGATGTTACCCGTGTTCAATTTAATGGTGAATCATCCACTAACGAAGTAAACCGGGTCACAGAAATTGGTAAAGAAAATAATGTAACCGTCGTTTATGGTCTTGGTGGGGGTAAAACAGTTGATACCGCTAAAGCAATTGCCGACAATCTCCATCTACCCGTTGTAATTATGCCAACATTGGCTTCAAATGATGCACCTTGTTCACGTCTCTCAGTAATTTATACTGATGACGGTGGATTTGACCATTATCGTTTCTACAACCAAAATCCTGACTTGGTCTTAGTTGATACACAAGTTATCGCTAATGGTCCTGTTCGGATGTTAATTTCTGGAATTGCTGATGCTTTAGCTACTAATGTTGAAGCACAAGCAGTTGCCAAAGCTAATAGTGATACAATGCTTGGTGAAAAACAAACCCTTGTTGGAAATGCAATTGCTCAGAAGTGTGAAGAAACATTATTTAATTACTCGCACTTAGCTGTAGCTGATGCAGAAGCGCATGTCGTTACACCAGCATTTTCTAATATCGTTGAAGCAAATACACTAATGAGCGGTCTCGGTTTTGAAAGTGGTGGTCTATCTGGTGCCCACGCTATTCATGATGGCTTAACAATTTTAGAAGAGACTCATGATTTAACACACGGTGAAAAGGTCGCATACGGTACCTTAACACAATTAATGTTGGAAGGCGCTGACCAGGAACGTTATAACAAGTACTTCCAATTTATTCTTTCTTTAGGTCTACCAACTACTCTTGCTGATCTACATTTAGAAAATGTCACTGATGAAGAATTACTCAATGCTGGAAAAGCCGCCTGTTCAGAACAAGATACCATGGATCGTTTGCCATTTAAGGTAACTCCAGATGACGTGGCTCAAGCATTCCGAGCAGTTGATGCATATACTAAACAATATTTAAATAGTCACCATTGTCATCATAGCCAGATGTAATAAAAGGGGGCTCGAAAAACGAAGCTAGCCTCTGGGAGCCCCCGCAAGCAACAATAGGCCTCTAATGTTCGGTTTTGCCGGACGTTAGAGGCCATTGTTGTACTGCGTATTTGCTTTTTATGAAAGTAAATTAACTTATGTCACAGTCCCTTTTTTGTTATTTACCCCACAAGAAATTAATTAATGCCTTATCAACTTGAGCATTATTATGAAGTTTCGAATGTTGAGCATCTTTTCCTGTTATTTTTAGAACACGATATGACTTTGCCCGAGCAGCCACTAAATACTTAAGTGACAACGAAGATGCATTATCAACAGTGCCATCTGAATGATTGCCAATATCACCAATAATATTAAGAACGGCTACTTGACCTTTCGGATAAGTTTGCCGAACTTCTGTCATTTGACGATATGTGGCGTTCATTTCATTTGGTTTTCCGTCTTTATTTAATTTCATTCCAACTGGTTGCTGGATAGCAGCAGGTACTTGTTTAAAATTCAATCCCGCAAAATGACCTGCGATATCAACCTGTTTTTGTAATTGAGGCATATTCTGCTTTTTACCGTTTTGCAACATATAGTAAATAATCGAAATATTTCCCAGGGAATGACCAACCATATTAATCTTAGTTATGCGATATCGTTTCTGTAATGCTTTTACAACATTTGTCGCATATTCTCCATGCTTATTAAAATCCAACTGCCTATTGTTATCATAATTCACCTCAACAATTGGATTGATGGCCCCTTTATGCATTGAACCATGAAGAGTAACTTTTCCGTTATTAGCAACATCAGCTCGCAGGACTGTGCTCGTTACCCCGGCTTTTTTAGCAGCATTTACCATGTGTTCTTCTGCATGATAACTACTGCCTCCACCATGGAAAAATAGCGTTGGCGTTGTTGATTGCACATACTTACTATGTTTTTGCTGACGCCAAACTGCACCACCAATTATTACCAAGATAACAATTACTATCACTACACCAATCCCAATATGGCTTTTTTTCATAATTTTCACCCGCTTTTTTGTTTACTTAGATTATAAGCCTAAGAACAATAATGCAGTCAAAAATTATTTTAATGTAGAAGACGTTGCCAAAAGTTTCCCCGTCGAACATCATTAGCACTATATAGAGAGTAAGTTAAGGGTTCACCATTAAGCGTTTCTAATTGATCACTCGTTATCCTTAAGTTGCCAACACGTTCCCCTTTCCAGATAGGTGCTTCTAGTTTTTTCTTTTTATATTGTGTTCCAATTGTATAGTTCGTTTTTGTATCGTACGGACTCCAGATAGTTACATGTTGTGGCGTGAGTTTCATTGTTTTTTCAACACCATTAGCTACTTTACGTGTTGTTACTGATGATGGAACCTTTATTTTTTGTAAATGGTCCTCTGTTTTAAGGATCTTATATAAATTCTGCGTAGCCTTAAATCGGTTATCTTTATTGCTCCCTTTTGAATGTAAGATAACAGTAATAATGCGATGTCCCTGATACCTACCTGTACTTGCAAAACAAGCTCCTGCGCTGTCCGAAGTTCCCGTCTTTAGGCCATCAATCGTTACCCCTTTTACAGCATACTGCTCTCCTGGTAACATCTTATTAAGATTTTTTTCAGTCTTAACTTGATCTTTTGCTATTTGAAATTTTACTTCTTTTTGTGCTGTAATTTGCAAAAGTTCAGGATAATGTTTTACAAAGTATTGCGATAAAATAGCGACATCACGTGCACTCATTGTATTCGCAGCATTGTTAGGAAGATCAGCTAACTTAAAACTTTTCATATCTCCATTATCTAATCCAACCGAATTAACAATGTTTGTCTTAGTCATTCCAATTTTTTTGGCTTTTTGCATCATTTTAAGATTAAATTCATCGGTTCCATCCCCGGTAGCAGTTGCAAGTGCGACGGTCGCCCCATCAGCTGACTTTACAAGGGCTGCATTGATTAATGTCCGAACTGAATAAGATTGACCAGATTTTAGTCCGATTGAAGAATAAGCAGCATCATTAGAAATAGCCGCAATTTCAGGAGTTATTTTTACTTGAGTATCCCATGAAAGTTGCTTCTGTTGGATTTCATCTTCAATTACCAAAATAGTTAATAATTTTGTAATTGAAGCCACGGGAAGAGCCTTATCTACATTTTGCTTATAGATAATTTGCCCTGTTGAAGCATCAGCCATGATCGCTGCAGAAGCATCAATTCGATTATTTGCTAATACTGATTGACTTCCCACCATTAGCATCATGAATAGAGATAAAATAAAAACTGTCAATTTTTTCATAAAATCTATTCTCCTATTTTCTCTAAGTACGGTAAGATAAACTTAATAATAAATAATAAAGGAATTCATTATGAATAAAGAACTTAAATCGCTGCTTTTCATCTCAACTGGTTTATTCCTTATTTTTGTTCTAATTTTTAATCTTTATACATATAAAGCTGCTAGATTTATTCCCCAAGCTAGCAAAACAAGTCAAATTCTTAACCAAAATCGACTTCGCGCCCCTAATATCCACCGTTCCTCTGAAAATTGGGCATATCCTAAGATCGATAATGCCCCTATTAAATTGGTCGCCATCAAACAAGCAAAAAGAATTCTAGTTATTAACTCAAATAAGCGCCAAGTTATTTACATCATCCACGCACAGATTAATCTACCAGCACAAAAAAATTCTTTTCGCTTACTTCATGCTCGGGGGCAGCAAATTTATCACATTAATGGTTCCCAGCAAGCCATCGCTAAGAACTGGTTAGGCGTTAACGATGGGAACTACATTGAAACCCCCGTTACAGATATGAATAATCATCAGGTCTCACGCAATCTACGAAAAGCACCCAAAATTGAAAATACTATCCAGGTGTCAACCCCCGATGCTAAATGGCTGCAAACTTTACCTGAAAACACACCCTTAATAGTTAAGGAGGACTATTAATATGATTTCACGCCTAAAACATGGACGTTTTTTTAATCACTTACTTGGAAGTAATCTCACTTTGCTAATTATAATTAGCTTTTATAACCTTCTTACATACTTCATCCCATTAATCAAAATTTCAATCATTCAAATAATTTTATTCTTTCTAATAATTGATCTACTCTTGATTATCTTTAAGATTTTAGCGCTACACAATTAGCCGACAATCTCAATTTTAGTACCAACTGGCAAATTCTTTTCCATCCATTGAGCGTCTGGCACTGAAAGCCGAATACACCCGTGAGAACCCTGTGTTTTTCCAAGTTTAGCAGCTTCTTGTTCATTATATTTTCCATCTGCTTTAGTCGGAACACTATGGAACAAGTATTCTCCATGATTTTTCCAAGAAACATAGTAATTAGCTCCCTCTTTCAACGATTGATTGAAGAAGCTATCTCCTCGCTCTTGTTGAGCATAAAATGTTCCTATCGGGGTCACACTTTTCAGCTTACCAGTTTTAGGATCTTTTTTATAAATTCCACCTGTGCTATACATTGTATAAATGACTTTTGAGCCATCATACAAATATGTCCGATTATTTTTTAAGTCAACTTTAATCCAAAAGTCCTTCACTTTATTCAAATCTGGATACGGAACTGTTTCCGAGGACTTATGCCAATCAATTGGGGTTCGCATATGACTTTCACTATTATCGATTTTCTTTTCTTGTGTTGGTTTTTCTTTTACTTGCGATTCAACTACTGCTTTTTGGGGATGGGCATTCGAAGTAGCACGTAATTCTGGACCAATTGCAATTATTGCTACTAATAAGCAAAATATTCCATAAATCCAATGCTTTACTCGTAAGTTCAAATTAATTTCTCCTTTACAGATAATTCAAAACATCACTATTATAATTATAGGGAATTTTTTATTCAATATACTTTAAAAAAGGTGTACAAAATGCGAGATAATCTTAAAGTTTCATACTTAACTGCTATCTTTTTCTTTATTGTTGCTATCATTTATGCAAATCTTGCGTAATAATCGTGAGGATTCTACTATGACATCATTTTTTTCATTCATATCAAATATTTGGTCGTATACCATCAACCATAAATGGTCAAAGGATATTTTACGAGCCAACATCCTTTTTATTCTTTTAGTTATTGTTTACGATCTTTTTCACTTTTCATTAAAAATAATTAATTGGCGGATCTTTTTTAAAGTATTTCTGCTATTAAATATTTGTTTGTTTTTTAAGTTTCTTTTAGATGGTATTGATCGCTATTTAAGAACACGGTAACTTTATAAATTCTTTATTGAGTTATCAATTTTCCGTGCTAAGATAGGAACGTAATTATTTATTTTCGATTTGAGGAAGGTACAATGCATTCATATATTAAATACTGGATAGCAGGAATAGGAGCATTATTAATTATAATGATTGCGGGGATGACTGTTCACCAGAAAAATCATTTCAATAAAAACGTAACCATCAATAACATTGCCGTGGGAGGGCTAACAGCCAAGCAAGCTTTTGATAAGGTAAAGGGGACCTCAGGAGCAACCAAGGTATATGTTGACAATAAGCTAGTTTACCAAACTAAATCCATGAAGGCTAATTTTAGCAATAATGATGAACAAAAATTTAATCAAGCACTGAAAAAGCAGTTTACATTTTTCCCATCACATAAAGCAACGAACTTATCAATAAAGCCAGATAACTTTGATCAAGATTCGTTTAATATTGCTAAAAACAAATTAACTAACAAGGTACATCAACTTAACACAAGTCGTAAAGCTCCCGTTGATGCTTACGCGATCTACCAAAATGAGAAAGTTTCTGTAGTTCCTGCGGTTAAGGGTAATAAATATGATTTACAAAATGCTGTTAATCAACTAAACAATCAAGCAGGAAGTACTAAAATTAATATTACTTTACATAAGGAACAACCGATTGCTGCAAATAGCAAAACCGTTAAGAATGAGGAAAAACAGTTAAATAAGTTAAAAGGAAAGAAAGTTACTTACCTCGTTCAAAATGAAAAGTATAACCTCACTACCAATCAAATTATTACCCGGGCAACTTATCAAAACGGCAAGTATCATTTCGACACTACGGCCTTAAATAAACAAGTAAAGAAAATCAATGAGAAACATGCAACTCTTGATAAGCCATTTAAATTTAGAACTCATTCTGGAGCAGAAATTACCACTACAGCTAATGGTTCCTATGGTTGGAAAATTAGCGAGAAAAAAGCTGGCAATTCATTAACTAAAGCAATTATCGATGGTCGCCAAGAAGTTGATGGCGAGCACGATATTGAAGGAAAAGGCTATAACACTGCTGGACTCGGCTACAATGTTACATCCAATAATGGTATTGGCGACACTTATGCTGAGGTTTCATTAGCTGACCAACGAGCTTATTTCTACAAAGATGGTAAATGTGTCCTTGAAACAGATATCGTTAGTGGGACTAATAACGAAGGCAACAAAACGCCAAAGGGAGTCTGGTATATCATGTACCAACAAAGTCCTTCCGTTCTCCGTGGACAAAACGATGACGGCTCAAGTTATGCAAGTAAAGTTAATTATTGGTCGCCGTTTACTTTAACGGGATGTGGCTTCCACGATGCAAGTTGGCGTCACAATTGGTCCAAGACTGCTTACCTAAGCGATGGTTCGCACGGCTGTATTAATATGCAACCAAGCGTGGCGGGACAAGCCTTTCATGATTTAAAGCAAAATGAACCTGTTATTATTTATTAATACTCTAAGAGGTTGGGAACCCCCAGCCTCTTTATTATTTTAAAAGAACGCCTAACCGGACTGTGGTAAAAAACTTGCAAGCTAGCTTACTTTTTTATTCTCTTAATTAATATATACGTAAAAAATTTCCCTTTGCACCTCATAATTCTAAAATAGTGGTACAGTAAAAATGTATCTTAACCTTAGGAGGCTTAGATTATGACTGATAAAATTGTTACTTCAGAAGAAATGCGACATTACGATTCTTACACCATTAATACAATTGGTATCCCTTCCCTTGTGTTAATGGAACGAGCTGCATTAGCCGTTCGTGATGAAATTTTACATGCTTTTCCGATCGCGCTAAAAGATGTGGTAGTAGTTGCTGGTAGTGGAAATAATGGCGGGGATGGAATAGCCATTGCACGGTTGCTACATCTTGCTGGTGCCCATGTAACAATCCTCAATATAGGTAATCCTAAACATGCGTCTTCTGAACACCAAACACAAGAAAAAATCGCGCAATATTATCAAATTCCCGAAACCTCTGATCTCGCTGTCCTTAATAAGGCAACATTAATTGTCGATGCAATGTTTGGAATCGGAATCGATCGTACAGTAAAAGGAGCTTATGCCGACGCGATTAATGCGATTAATAACACTGATGCAGTTGTCGTTGCAGTAGATATGCCATCAGGAATTAATACTGATACGGGAGAAGTAATGGGGACTGCTGTCAGAGCTACTACAACCGTAACTTTTGCCTATAATAAAGTTGGCTTAACTAAGAATGACGGAAAAGATTACGCAGGAAATGTTGTCGTCGCAAATGATATGGGAACCTATGCAGTAGACTGATTAGAATATTATTTACCGAGCCGTTTTACTATTAATCACTGAATATTAATATTATTATAATAAGTGACGAACGTTTCAGTGAACTAATTTGGAGGTAAATAATATGTCAGAATTAACAACCAAATTATTTATAGATGTTAAAAATTTTGAAAAATACCAATCAATGTTAAAGTGCCAAGTACACATTGAAGAAGAACGTCATGGTGATTATTGCTTACCAGGTTTTCCTGATCGTCACAATTTCCACCGCCTTCTCCGGATTTTACGTAAACATGATGACGGTTTAACTAGCAAACAACTAATTTACGACTTCGATTATCGGCCAAGTGACCTCGAAGATGCTACTAAAGCATTAGTAACAAACAATTTGGCAACTACTACCCCAATTAACGAGGAAGACTACAAAATTCAGCTTAACACTGAAGGTATCGAAGTTGCTGATAATTTGCTAAAGCGTCGTGACAAGATTGCTGAAGCTGCTTACCACACATTAAGTGAAAATGAACAACGAGAATTAGACCGTCTTGTAAACAAGCTAATAGAGGATTATGCAAACCGCGACGTAAATTACAACGCCCTTGGAAATATTTGCCGTTAAAATAATATCCTATTCAAAAAAGGCAGAGGCTAAGAGAATTTTTCTATGATCTCTTAGTTTCTGCCTTTTTAGTAGCGACAAGTCTTATTAAGAAAGTACTTTCCCACTCATTTTTAATTTAGTTATTTCAAATATTCTGTTGGATTTGCTACAAAATCGCTAATTTTAATAGTTGTTGCATCCTTAGTAGCAGCATTCTTTAATTGGAAAGTTCCTTCTTCAACTTCACGAGCGCCAAACACTGCAAAGTACTTCGCATTACGACGGAAAGCTTCTTTGATCTGCTTACCAACTTTTACCCCACTGTAATCTTTGTCAGCCACAATTCCTTGCTGACGAATTTTACTGAGGACTTCAAATGCCATTTCATCTCCTTGCTGATCAGCACTAGCAAAGAAGACATCTAGTTGGTCTTGAGGAGCAAATGCAGGATTTTCTTCTTGGAGTAAGAGCATTAATCGTTCAACACCCATTCCGAAGCCAATTCCACCTTCTTCAGGACCACCGAGCTGGCTAATCAAACCATTGTAACGACCCCCTGCACAAACAGTCGTGTACCCACCACCAAATACTGGTGAGTCTGACATAATTTCAAAAATAGTATGGTTATAGTAATCTAGGCCCCGCACCATATTGGTATCAATTTCAAACTCAATTCCTAATTTATTTAATAAGGCCTGTACTTCGTCAAAGTAAGCTTGTGACTCTTCATCAAGATAATCAAGGATTGATGGAGCTTCTGCAACAATCTTCTTATCGCCTTCATCCTTACTATCAAGTACACGCAATGGATTCTTATATAAACGTTCTTGAGAGTCTTTACTCAATTCATCATAGTGAGGCTTCAAGTAGTTAATTAATGCTTCACGGTAATCTTCACGAACTTTTTTATCCCCAAGAGTATTAATAACCAATTTAACATTTGGCACTCCAAACTTCTTAAAGAGCGCCATTGCCATTGAAATAACTTCCACATCAATCTGTGGTGACTCATTGTTTAATGCTTCAACCCCAATTTGGTGGAATTCACGTTGTCGTCCTGATTGTGGCCGTTCATACCGAAACATTGGCCCCATGTAATAAACTTTAAAAGGTTTAGGATATTCTGGCCCATAGAGCTTGTTTTCCACGTAAGCCCGTACTACTCCCGCTGTTCCCTCTGGACGTAATGCAATATGCCGATCACCTTTATCATGAAAATCGTACATTTCTTTTTCAACAATATCTGAAGTATCGCCCACATTTCGTGAAAAAACATGGTAGTCTTCAAACATCGGTGTTCGAATTCCACGGTATCCAAACTGGTTAAAAACTTCGCGCGCATTTTGTTCTACTTTTTCCCAAATACTTGTAGTTCCTGGTAAGATATCTGCAGTTCCCTTTGGCTTTTGATAATCCATTAACTGTGTTTCCCCTTTCGTTACGTATAAAAACAAAAGCCCTCTAAGACCTTAACAGCCTTAGAGGGCGATATTCATCACTGTTCCACCTCTATTTCACAGTAACCTCACAGTCACTGCCTCATGGAGTTGCGTTAACTCCTGACGATAACGGAATCACCGGAACAGACTACTAAAATTCATCCTTTCAGCTAGTAGAGGTGGATCATGTCTGCTCCCAGCTCTCAGCTCAACTGGATCTCTGTCAATTACACAGGCACTTTGTTTCTACGTCAATGCTTTTATAATACATTAGTGATTTTACCATAGCTTACAGATTTTGGGTATCATTTATCTAAATTAAGCCGCCGCTGAACTCGGTGTAAATACCATAAATAAAGACAGATAATAATCAGAGTACCGGTCATTAGACAAAAGACTGAAATAAATAAAAATTGATAACTTCCTTTTTCAATGACAAATCCACCGTACAACGGACCAATCGCCCGTCCAACCGACATCATAATATTAAGCAAGCCTTGGTAATGCCCTGCTTCGTCGACATTAGTCAGTTGAGCAATCCAAGCAGGTAGGCCAGCAAAACTAGTCATTTCACCAATTGTTAAGATTACAAAATCAATAACAAAAGCTGTCAAAGTCCGAGCAAAAATTAACAGGAGGAAAGATAAGGCAAAAATGAAGATTCCCACAATAATTTGCGTTGATAAACGAACATAGGGACTTAACTTATTAATAAGTGGTTGGCCGATAATAATTAATACCCCATTTAATGTCCATAACATACTATAGGCATAGAATGGAATCCCCATGTTTGTCATATGGACTGCCATTACACTTTCCCATAAGGAATAACTTAAATGAACCGTAATATAGTTTATGAGAATAAACCAAACCAAGACGATCCATCGCGAATGCAATTGGCGGGAAACATGATAGTGTTCTTGGATCTCTGAATTATTTTTAATTGCATCTACAGCCACATTAAATGTTAAAACAACTACTAGCATTAACAAGGCATAAAAGATTGTTGCTACAGCAAAAACTACCACTACACTAATCGGTAAAAGAACACCCACCAGCAACGTTCCAATCACAACTCCGATATTAAAGGCCATATAAATATAATTAAAAACATAACGGGAAGAATGATCACTGACCAACGTCCCATAGGAATTAACAATCGTGGCATTGATTCCATCCCCAAAGCTATTAATCGTAATTAGGACAGCATACCAGGGCCAACCATGAATAAAGATCAATAAGAATATCGCTAGTGTTGAGAGGCTAACTCCTAAAATAGCTGTTTGATATTGTTTCCAATGGTCAAATAACCACCCTCCCAAATAATTTCCCATCATCATGGCAATCGACATTATTAACATCACAAAGCCAGCAGTCGTCAGAGTTTGGCCAAGGTAATTATGAAGATACATAGTTGTAAGTGGCCATAAAAAAGCTGCCCCTGTGTTGTTTAACAGACTTGCAAGGGCAACCCATTTTAATTTTACTGTTTGCTGTTCCATTTTAACGTTCAGATACCATATCAGAGGAAGGTACACGTAAAAGCGTATAGGTTACAGCACTATGATTTGCCTTTAACCCTAGACCATTAATAGCAGTATTTTTATACTTTACATCCATTACCGCTGCAAAAGCATGGCCTGTCTTGGCATCCTCTTTTTCCAATTGCTTTTTATCCCATGGCAAAGCACTCGCATCTAAGGTAACTATCCGTGATCCATCAGCAACTGATCCATACCGGGAATTTGTTGTGTATTTATCATTTCCAGCCCAGTACGTATATGACACAATTGGGTGCTTGCCGCTTTTACTACGGGTCGCTAAAACATAATAGAAATCATCTGACTTATTTCCCATTTGAAGTGGGCGATAGGTAATTGAAGTCTGTGTTTGTTGATGATTATTAATGTCAACTGGACGGAAAAATGTGAGATATGACATCCCCCCGAGCCAACATAACGAGACAACTAATAAGATCACATAGCGAATCACTAAATTTAATTTAAATACTTTTTTTGTCTTCGCAATCAGCATTAATTGTTTAACACGGATATAGTGGATTACATAACAAAAAAAGGCAATTGCACATATCCACGATAGCCATCCTAGCCAATTCCAACTCATAATTTTCAATACTCCATTCTCTAAATTATTTACTATGATTATCACACAAATTGATTCACTTGTCGTTAAATCTTAATAACAAACGAATAAATTTAATAAAATAACTACAAGGATAAGTTCAAACTGTGCTAAACTAATTTTTGGTAACAAACTGTGTCTTGATTTAGAATAAGAGATAAGGTTAGTATTATTTAATAATATACCTACTAAGGAGGAATGTTTTCATGGACAATTTGAGTGAGCTTGCTCAAGAATTGATTAACTTTGAGCGCGAAAATGACTTAAATGATAATGAAGTTGCTTTCGGCAGTCATTTATCTGTTGAACGAATTCACGAAATTAAATCATCCAATACTCCAGTAACTTCAGAAGAAGTCGAATTGCTTCAACGGTTCATGCAAAGTAAGTAACATTACCATTCATACCATTGTAGCAAAATCAAAGCTAAATATTTTCTAAAGCAGAACTAATAATATTTCTCTGCTCTAATCTAAAAAAGGATCTAAAAGAAAACATCACTTTCTTCTAGGTCCTTTTTCTGCTTATTTTGGTTGATAAAATTCAACCGGAACAAGTTTAGTTTCTATCTTTTCATGAGGTGTTTCTATTCGCTTCATTAAGGTTTCAATTAATTCTTGTGCCAACAATGGAATTGGTTGGATTACTGTTGGAAGATAAGGCGCTACTTTTCGAATTAATCGCGAGCCATCATAACCTGTAATAAAAAAGTCTTTATTTATTTGCTTTCCTGCCTGGTAGTAAAGATTGCTAATCGTTAATGCTTGAACATCATTAGAAGCCAGCACTCCATCATAATTACCAGGGAACGTAGCCTCAAGATCCAAATGTTGGATAGCTAAAGGTTCAAAATCTCGTTTCTGTTTATTCAAAAAATCAAGTGCTCCTTGAATCCGATTGATGGTAGGTGAAACAGACGTATCTTCATCCACAATTACCGCCAAGTGTTTTACATCATGTTCTACCAAATACTTCGCTGCTAATTCACCCCCGTGGTAACTATCAGCTGCAACAATTGGGATATTATCGGCAAGATATCTGTCAAAAGAAACAATGGGAGCAGTAAGTTGGTGATATTCCTCTATCCCCAGATTATGAGAACCCGAAATAATCCCATCTACTTGATTTGCCATCAACATATTTAAGTATTCATGCTCTATTTCTGGGTTTTGTGCCGATGATGCAATAATTGTTTTATAACCCTTTTTAAATAACTCATGTTCAAGCTCATTTGCTAATTCTGCAAAAAATGGATTAATTAAATTAGGAAAAATCAAGCCAACAAACTTAGATGGTTTTCCCTGCATTGCCCGTGCCAAGGCATTTGGTTGGTAATTCAACTCTCGCATCGCTGCATGGACCTTATCAATCGTCTTTTGACTTAAAGAACCATAATTATTTATTACTCTTGAAACAGTAGTTACTGAGACCCCCGCTAATTGAGCAACATCTTTTAACTTAGCAACCATTCTAAAACTCCTTGATTAATTTCGTTTAAGTTATTCCATTATTATAGCTCACCATATTTGAACAATCGACGGTTACTTTAAATATAATTTTAATCGCTATTTTCACAAAAATGTGTTCTATTACATATGTTTAATTTATCATTTATCTAAAAATATTTTTCATTTGATAAAACATGTTTTGTGAAGATGATAATTATTGATTTTATGATATTTTCTCCCCAGTTTTAAAGGATTTCACTTGTTTTTTACCTTCAAATTAAATTGACGCTAAAGAGAATTAATGCTAGTTTATAGGTAGTTGAATCTTTAGAACTTCTTAAACTTTTTGACCTTTTTGATATTATTTTAATTTATGAAATGATTAATAAGCCACTTTTAGGAGTAATGTTTAGGAATTTCAAATATAACTTAAGGAGTCACTGCCAATGAATCGTCAATCTAATAATGATCCATCAACCCATTTTAAAATGTACAAAAGCGGAAAAAAATGGGTCTTCGCTGGATTAACTGCTGTTACCTTATTAACTGCTAGCGGCGCTGTTGCTCATGCTGATGATGCTTCAGTTTCTTCTGCAGAACCTGCCGCTACTACTACTGCCAATACACAAAATAATACAAATAGTACCGCTGATTCTTCTGCTGCCACTCAAAGTACATCAAACAGCGCCTCAACAGAAAATAGTGCTGCTTCTAATGCCAGTCAAACTGTTGCCAGCCAAACCGCAGCTGATTCAGCTTCAGCACAATCTGCTGAAGCTAAACAAGCTGCTCCTGCTGCTCCAAAGGCTGCTAGTGCTGTTGCTGCAACGCAAGAGAACTCAACAACAGATTTAAGCGCCCTCCATTTCAGTAATAACGCTTCACAACAAGCATTCATTCAAAGTGTTGCTTCTGGTGCAATCCAAGGATGGAATGAATACAAGGTTCTCCCTTCAATTACAGTTGCCCAGGCTATCGTTGAAAGTGGTTGGGGCCGTTCAGCCTTATCAACCCAAGCCCATAACTTATTTGGAATTAAGGGTTCCTATAATGGAAATTCAGTTGTAATGCGTACACGGGAAGTTTATGGTGGCCGGAGCGTTTACGTTAACGCCAATTTCCGGGCCTACGCTAACAACTCCGAATCAGTTACTGACCACGGTCGCTTTCTCAATGTAAATAGTCGTTACCGTAACTTACTTGGTGACACTAATTATGCATCTGTTGCAAATAAGCTTCGGCAAGACGGCTATGCTACTGATCCAAACTATGCTAGTACCTTAATTCGTTTTGTTCAAACATATAACTTAAACCAGTTAGATGCGGTTGCCCTTTCTGGTAAAGTTGTTACAAATAAGCAGACCGAAAGTGCTCAAACTCCAGAAACCAATGTAACTGTTTCTAACACCGGTTACTATACTGTTAAGGGTGGAGACACCTTATCACGCATTGCCGGACAATTTAATACGACTGTAAATAACCTCGCCGCCTTAAATGATATCCACAATGTTAACCGTATTTATATTGGTCAACGGCTCTTGGTTCGTCAACCTGCTGCTGAACAACAACAGCAACAAACAACCCCTAAGCAAACAGAAACCAATACTACCACTAACAGTAATACATACACCGTTAAAAGTGGCGATACCCTTTCACAAATTGCGGGTAAATTTAACACCACTTATACTCAATTAGCTCAGCTCAATCATATTAGTAACTCTAATATGATTCATGTAGGTCAAGTATTAACGCTTCATCAAACTACAGCTCAAAATACTACTACTAACCATCAAGAAAGCCAGCAAAATAAACAAGTTACAACTAGTGCTAATGGCACATACACCGTTAAAAGTGGTGATACCCTTTCACAAATTGCCGCTCGTTTTAACACTACAACATCTGCATTAGCTTCAACTAACCACATTAGTAACCCTAATTTAATCGAGGTTGGCCAACAATTACGGATTAACAACAATAGTGCTAGTACACAAAAAACCACTTCACACTATTCCACTACTAATCATGGAAATTACGTAGTTCAAAGTGGTGACTCACTATCAAAGATTGCCGCCTACCACGGATTAAACTGGCGGTCAATCGCAGCTAAGAATAACATTCAAAGTCCATACACAATCTTTGTAGGACAACGTTTATCACTATAGTTGCTCAATTTAAAATAATTAAACAATATATAGCAAGAAGTATAATAAATTCTATGCCTCTTGCTTTTTTGTTTTAAAAAAATTCTTTTCTGTTCTAGAATAAAGGTAGGCAGTTTATTATTAATATTCACTAAATTACTATTAGGGAGTTTATAGAAAGTAAGTGATATTTATTGTGGTAGACCGTTGGACAACAGATATTCCAAATGTTAATAAAATCAGTCAATTATTTAAATTACTAGGGAATCCTAAAAGATTACAATTATTATATTTGCTGATTCAACATTCGATGAGCGTTTCAGAAATTAGTATGAAGTTGAACTGGGAACAATCGGGGGTTTCTCACCAGCTGCAACTATTGAGAAAATATAATTTAGTTCAACAACGGCGAGAAGGGAAAACCGTTATCTATCATTTAGAGGATCCGCAGGTAATGACCTTGATCGCTGATGTATTAAGTCATGCAGAAAAAATCATCTAATAATTTAGTGAATATTCTTTGGGATCCCCCCATTGAAATAAAAGAAAGGCGTTTAGAACTCATCCTAAGTCAAACTTAGACGATGACTTCTAAACGTCTTTTCGTTAGTTAACAAATTTAATTTCTAATCGTTCATTTTCTAAAACTCCTTTTACAATCAATGACTTGCCATCATAGAACTGATGCTTATCTAACCAAAACCCAAGATGTGCGTGACTATAAAACTTAAAACTATACCGCATTGCATTATTCAGTTTACTAACCCGCAACACACCTTGTGAGCCATCTGAACAAGTAATATTTTGTGATTGATTATTATCATGAACATAAATTATTGTCATTCTTCTCACCTCCGTTTTTATTATATCCTATTTTCGGACTGCCTAAAATATTTTTAAGCAAAATAAAAAAAAAAAAAAAAAAACAACTTCAGCTATAGGAAAGTTGTTGCTTTTTAACTAATCTGCAGCTAATGCATCAATTGGATTAAGATTTGCCGCCCGGCGTGCAGGAAGCAATGCGGCAATAAACGAAATTACAATCGCAATTACAATTGCAAAGATTACATTTCCAACAGTAATTTGCACAATATTATATTTAATCAAGCCATACAGAGCGTGGTTAATAATAACCGTTACAACTGCAACAATTAACAGTGCAAGAATTGCGGAAAACAGTCCAATAAAGACAGATTCAGACGTAAATAATCGGCGAATATCTTTCTTTCGTTCACCCAAGGCTCGCAAAATACCGATTTCTTTTGTCCGTTCCGAAACCGACATGTACATTGTCACAATAATCATTAATGCCGACACAAGTAATGAAATTCCAGCAATTGAAGCAAGAACCGTGGAAGCAAGACTAACATAAGTATTAACAGTTTTAAGGATCGACCCGACTGTAATCGCTCCTAATATCCGTTTGTTATTACTACCACGAAGATTGTCGATCTTATTCGCTACTCCTTGAACATTGTCAAGATTTGTTACATTAACGGTTGCAAAATTAGCAGCCGTAGAGGCATTCGCTTTTTGAAGCAGCGCACGCATAGTGGAATAAGTAATTGAAGTCCCGGCACTCGCACCTTCTGTAATCCCTGCTACCTTGAAGTTTCCAGAAACGGGAACTGGACTATTATTGCCATCTATCCATGTAAATGAAAGACGGATAGTTTTACCAACCATTTGCTTATAATTTTTGGCACTTGATAATTGGATTGCTTGTTGCTTTGTAAGAACGATTTCACCATTCTTGGGTTTATGCCCCTGCTTGATTGAATTGCTAGTAATTGCCTTACTCCAGGTACTTAGTGAAGTTCCGCTCTGCTTTTTCCCACTATAATCAAGCTGAAAGGCACTCACCATAATTCCCGGCTGGACAGACGACACATTATCAAGCCTTCGTAACCGGTCAATATTATGGTCGCTAATCGTCATTGATTGGGGATTAGCTGCCATCGTTTGTCCTAACGATGATTGAATTTGTTCCTGGGTCATCTTTTTACCAGTTGTGTTTTTAAATACGGTAATTGCCTGCGGGTTAGCAAGCGAGTTAATCTGGTTTTGAATGTAACCATTTATCCCATTACCTAAACCACTAAATAAGAGTACCGCAAAAATACCAATTGCGGTTCCAAGCATAATTAACGAATTACGCCAGAAGTTATAAGTCAAATGCTTAAAAGCCGTTCGGTAGCTCGCCATCGCCGGTAGAACTCGTGGAGTAATCTCTGTAGGGTCTTCTGGAATCGGATAAGCAGGACGTAATCTTTCATCGCCGTCAATTTTTCCATCAGCTAAATGAACAATTCGTGTCCCATTATCCGCTACTTCCTGGGAGTGAGTAACGGCAATCACTAATTTCCCATCACGAGCAATTTCGTCTAATAATGCTAATACTTCTTTTGTATTCTGCGCATCTAAGGCTCCTGTAGGTTCATCAGCAATAATAATTTGTGGATCACTGGCCAATGCCCGAGCGATCGCTACCCGTTGCTTTTGCCCTCCTGACAAATGGTTCGGATGCTTTTTTACTTGCTCACTTAAACCAACCTTATCTAAAAGTTCCAACGCGCGCTTCCGCCGTTCTTCCTTAGTCAAAGTTGTCATATCCAACGCAACCAAAACATTATCCAGCACCGTTAAGTGAGAAATTAAGTTATAGGACTGATAGATATAACCCACTGTCGCACGCCGATATCTATCTAGTTGCTTTTCTTTTTTATGGTCGAGGATTTTACCATTTACGAGGACTTCACCTTCAAAGTTACGATCAAGGCCCCCAATGATATTCATTAAAGTGGACTTTCCACCACCTGATTCACCAAGGATGGATACAAACTCTCCCCGATCAAACTGCAAGTTAATTCCCTTAAGAACTGGAAATTCCTCTTTGTCAAGATAATATGATTTATATATGTTTTTTAATTCTAAAAAAGCCATTGCATCCTCCCCTTTACTATTTATTTAGTCCGTTTATTATAGCAAGGTTCGTTATAAAAAAGGCTTTTTGCTCATAATTCTTTAACATTATTTATATTATTGGTCTGTGGAATTTTTGCTTAATGTAAGTTTCCCATCGGCTAACTCGTAAACATTATCTGCATATTCACGTAAACGTAAATCATGGGTTACAGCAATCACCGCTTTTCCTTTCTTTTTAGCCAGATCTTGAAATAATTGTCCCACTGACTTTACTAAATTACTATCTAGAGCTGCTGTTGGTTCGTCTGCAAGAATTATCTCAGGATCGGTATATAAAGCACGCGCAATCGCTACTCGTTGGTTTTGACCTCCTGACAATTCAGAAGGGTATTGCTTGAGCAGTTTTTTTATCGCGAGTTTTTCCAACAATTCATCAAAAGCTGCTGATGAAATATTACCGCTCTTCTTTATACGATCAACAAGTTTAAATTGATCAGCCACATTTAGATAGGGTAGCAAGTTATACGACTGAAGAATAAAACCAATTTTCTGCAAGCGCAGTTCATCACGTTTTTTAGAAGATAACTTTTCAATATCAATTCCATCAATTAACACTTTTCCGGAAGTAGGTGTTTGTAAACCGCCCGCAATTGTTAAAAAGGTACTCTTTCCTGATCCAGAAGGCCCTAAAATCAAATTTAATTCTCCCGCTTTAGCAGAAAAATTAACATCTTTAAGAACATGAACACGGCTAATTCCTTCGCCATAATATTTGTTAACATCTACTAACTTCAATTTTGACATAACATTTGCCTCCCATCTTAATTCAAGGCCTGTACGGGGTCAATCTTAATAATCATTCGCACTGGTAATAATGAACCAATCATCCCAAGAACTATTAATCCCACTGCCATTAAACTAATTAGGGGCCAATTCATAATAACTGGTACCGACATTGGAATTGCCACACTCGTAAGAAGGGTTAAAATAATTCCTCCTATTACACCACTAATCATTAGGAAAATTGATTGAGTAACTGTTGCAAGAATTAAGTGCCGCGCAGGAATTCCTTGAGCGCGCATAACTGCATAATGACTTATTTTTTGCATGGTAAGAATATATAAGAAGACCGCAATTACAATTAACGAAATTACCATTAAGAACCCAATCATAAAAGTAAAGGTATTATTTTGTGCTGAATATCCCGGTAGCTTATTAATATATTCGTTAACAGTGTAGTGTTGGAGAGCGGGATAGGAACTTTTACTAAGCTTATGGTCAGAAAAGAGTCCGCTAGCAACAGCCGAACTATTTAATCCTCTCAGTTCCCGCCAAACTGGCAAACTACCATATATAACGGGAGCAACGCTAAATTTAGCATCATTAACAAAGCCAACAATCTTATATTTCTCATTTTGAGAATTGATTGTTACTCGATCCCCTAAATGGTACCCCTTTTTACTTAAACTCTTGTCAACAACAATTTCGTTATTTCCCTTAGCTTGACGGCCACTTGTAATCTTAATCTTTTCCCGGGAAATAAATTGGTCAGGGTCTAAACCGATAAATTGAGCACTTTCTTTACTTGCTCCTTTTTCTTTGAGAACTACTGGTGCCTGACCAACAAGTGCAACATTCTTTTGATCTTTACCAGATAGTTGGTCACGAGTAATAATTGATTGTCCAAGATTATCATTACTATTTTTATTTAGAAAAACAGTTTCCGTACCCCACTCTTTAATGGCGGCATCATTTTCATTTTGGAGTCCCAACATCATCCCCATTAGGAAAAACATTAGGTAACTAATCAAAACAATCATGGCAACAATTAATCCATAATGCAGCTTTTCATGTTTCATTTCTTTTAGTGCTAAAAACATATTATAACCTCCTACTGCAACAATGCAGTCAGTGCCTTGGATAGCCGTTCAATTGCTTCATTTTGTTTATCAGGTTGAAGAAGGCAATCCTTAATTGTTTCATGACTCAAAACCATTACACTCCATTCTTGAGCACTATGTATCTTAATTTGCGGCTGCGTATTATCACGTAACAATCCTTCATTTGTTTGAAAGTGCAAACGCATAAAATCACGGTACTTACTTCCGTTGATCTCATCAACAAAAGCTTTAATCTGATTAACATAATCACTCGCAGCTAAAATATGGTTTACACGGGTAATTGGTGTATGAATTTCTAAAATTGCCACTTGATAAAGATACTGATATGCCTCCGTTAAATCTGTAAAGTATTTATAAAATGCTCCTCTGGCGATTCCTGCTTGTTTTACAATCCGTGCAACTTGCGCACTTGCTAAGCTATGTTGACTAAATTCTGTTAGTAATGCATTAGTAATAAGTTCTTTTTTCTGTAGATTTAAATTTTCAAATGTTGTACTTGGCATCTTAATTCCTCCACCGCATCGTGACACCGTGTCACTGTGAATGTATTTTATACGTTATCACCAAAGTGACACCGTGTCAATTATTAGATAAAAAAAGCGAGGCGAAAAATTTTTCGCCTCGTTTTTAATATATTTAAATTTTTATCTTAATCTAGAATTAAGCTTCTTCGCCGCCAACCTTAACAACAGCTTTTGAAACCTTACCTAATTTACCACTAACAAAGTCTTCAACACCATCAAGGTCTAATTCGTGTGAGAAGAGTGGTAATGGGTCAACAACACCAGAAGAAAGAAGTGCAATTGAGTCTTCAAAAGTGTAAGGGTTAATGAAGGCCCCTTGAATTGTAAGTTGCTTTTGGAATACATCGTAAGTGTTTACTGAGAACTTGTCATCAGGGTTACCAACACCAAACATTAATACTTGCGCACCACGAGCTGCAGCTGCAAGTGCTTGTTCTTGAGTAGCTGGCAAACCAACAGCTTCAACAACGATGTCATATGCATCAGCAGGAATTTCTTCCTTAGTAGTGTTGATAGTCTTAACACCGAAGTGCTTCCGGTTGTTTTCCAACTTTTCATCTGAACGACCTGCTAAAGTAACTTCGTGAATACCACGAGCCTTCAAGATTTGTGCAAATAATTGACCTTCAAAACCGTCACCTAATACTAAAGCCTTTTGGTATGGGTGAGTTTCAAGTAAGTCAACACCGTGCATTGCGCATGAAATTGGTTCAACAACGGCAGCTGCCTTTAATGAAACATCATCAGGGATTGGGTAAACAACTTTTGCAGGAGCAGTAAAGTATTCTTCAAAACCACCGTTACGGGTAACACCAACAGCATCAAGGTGTTCACATAATTCTGGGCGTTGAGTCCGGCAGTACTTACATTGACCACAGTAGATGTTAGGATCAACAGTTACACGATCACCTGGCTTAACGTTAGTAACTTCTGAACCAACCTTTGTAACTACCCCTGAGTTTTCATGCCCTAAAACGATAGGAGGAACAGCTGATGCAGATCCTGGAAGACCGGCATATAGTGCTTTATCAGTACCACAAATACCAGCGTAGGCAGTATGAATTAAGACTTCATCAGGCTTAATTTCAGGTTCTTTAATATCTTCAATTTCGAGTTGCTTTTTACCTGTTAAAACAAGTGCCTTCATAATTAAAATACCTCTCTTGTGAATTTAATCATTTGTCAAGTGATAGTATAGTGTGAAAACGCCTTAATTGTCAAACGTCCAACAATTATCTCACATTCTTTTCGCCGTCATAAAACGTTAAACTCAGCAAATCCGAACCTATATAAATCCCGGTATAGAAGCATTTTCTAAAAAAGCGCAATTTTTAAATATTTTTTTCTTCACTAAGTTTATGCTATTTTTTTGTTATCACATAAATGGTTTTACTTTCATTTTTTCAATTACATAATTTCACAAGGCTTTTTATCCTATTTAGCGTTTTACATCAAGAAATAAAATGTTTCTACATATAAAGTAATAAATTCTAAATTTATATAGAAAATTTCTCCAGCTTTCAGAAAGCGCTTAACTACCATTAGGCACGCCAAAACTTATCTCCAACCGCTCCTCAAGATCGCCCAAACGGCCGTTATAACGGCGATTTTCCATTGCAGGATATATTTTTTTATGTTACCCTAACAAAGTATTCGAACTTAGTTAATTATGATTTCCAATCTAATTAACAAAACTCAAACGAAAGGTGGATTTGGCGTGGACGACACAAAGAATCAACATCGGAAGCATAAACTTATTGAATATGCTAACGGTAAATCACTAGAGGAAATCAACGGAACAGTTGAAGTTCCTCGTGGAAAAGGCTTCTGGCGAACATTATTCGCTTACTCTGGTCCCGGTGCATTAGTTGCTGTGGGTTACATGGATCCAGGTAACTGGTCAACTTCAATTACTGGTGGACAGAGTTTCCAATATACCTTAATGACTACTATCTTGATTTCAAGTTTGATTGCGATGTTACTTCAATACATGGCGGCTAAACTCGGAATCGTGAGCCAAATGGACCTTGCTCAGGCAACACGGGCACGTACCGGTAAAGCATTAGGTATTATCTTATGGATTATGACTGAGTTGGCGATTATGGCTACTGATATCGCTGAAGTTATCGGGGCTGCTATTGCATTAAACTTACTGTTCCACATTCCGTTGATCCCATCTGTATTTATTACTGTTCTTGATGTTTTAGTACTGCTATTATTAACCAAGATCGGATTCCGGAAGATTGAAGCAATTGTTGCATGTTTGATCTTGGTAATCTTGTTTGTTTTTGCTTACCAAGTTGCCTTATCTAACCCTAACTGGGGTGGCGTATTTATGGGTCTCCTTCCATCAGCTAAGGCAATTGCCCAACATCCAGAAATTGGTGGTATTACTCCATTAACTGGATCATTAGGTATTATCGGTGCGACTGTTATGCCTCACAACCTATACCTCCACTCAGCAATTTCTCAAACTCGGAAGATTGACCACAATGATCTTGATAGCATTCGTCAAACAGTTCGTTTTACTACTTGGGATTCAAATATCCAATTATCTTTAGCATTTATTGTTAACGCCCTTCTTTTAATCATGGGGGTTGCTGTTTTCAAGACTGGTGCTGTTCAAGATAGTTCTTTCTTCGGTTTATATGATGCCTTGAATAACACTTCTATGCTTAGTAATCCAATCTTAATTGCGGTTGCTAAGTCGGGTGTACTATCTACTTTATTTGCGGTTGCTTTACTTGCCTCTGGTCAAAATTCAACTATTACTGGAACATTAACCGGTCAAGTTATCATGGAAGGTTTCATTCATATGCGGATGCCTCTATGGGCACGACGGTTAGTTACCCGGATTATTTCCGTTATTCCAGTTATTGCTTGTGTTGCTATGACGAGTGGTGAAAATACCATCCAACAACACACTGCCTTGAACCTTTTAATGGAAAATTCACAGGTATTCTTAGCTTTTGCCCTTCCATTCTCAATGTTGCCATTATTAATGATGACTAACAGTGAGGTTGAAATGGGTGAATTTAAGAATAGTGGCTGGGTTAAGGTTTGCGGGTGGATCTCTGTAATTGCCCTTACCTTCTTAAATCTCTACAACCTTCCTGCAACTTATGAAGGTTTTGGCATTTGGGCAAAAGGAACATCTGACGTTCTCGCATATATCACGATTATTGTCATTCTTGCTCTTCTTATCTGGACTTGTGTTGAACTCTACAAAGGGGACAAGCGATTTGCTGCTGAAGGCAAAGGATTCGGACAACGTGAAGCTCAAATGAAAGATTCAGCTTTAGAAGAGTAAAATAAAAAACTGGAAGCAAACTTCCAGTTTTTTATTTTTGTAACGATTCTTTCACAAAATGTTCATACTTGAACGGTATAGTATAGACAATCCCTAATATAAATAAACCCCTATTTTTCTTCTATACTATCCCCCCTCAAAATAGCTATGAAGAAATACGAAAAGTGGTCGGCCCATAATGAGTCGACCATTTTTTAATACATCTAGGCTCACCATGGTATAATAAGGAACTAGATATATTACTCATTAAGTATGAGGTGAAATCATTGAATAATAAAGATAATAATCAAAATAACAATAAGCGGCGACCTACGCGGGTTGAGCTTTATGACACTCCTAAGCCAGGAGAAGAAAAGAAAAAACGTTCTTTCTTTAATCGTAAGCCTAAACAGACTACTCCTAACCATAAACATAAGACAGCATCCCCTAATAAGAAAAAGAATCCATATGGAATTTCTCGCCGGATGTTTAAAGTCATTTTAGGCTGTCTATTAGTTGTCTTAATTGCAACCATTGTTATTTTTTTAGTTAAACAACAGGACCCTGTCAATGTTGATAGTAATGACACTACTGTCTCTACAAGTACTTCATCACGCAAGAAACATAAAAAGAGCAGCAGTAGCAGTCATAAGCATCGTTCAAATTCCAATGACAGTGATGATAATGATACTCAAGATACTTATAGTATTTCAACGCCTAGTCGTTCAAACAGCACGCCTCAGACAAATCATTCAACTAACCAACAACCAACTACTAACTCTTCCTCAACTCCACAACAAAACCAACCATCGCAGGAAGAACATCACGATCAAGGCAACAGCCAACAACAATCTACTTCACAACCAGCAAGCAGCAATTCTGGATCACAGCCTAATCAAAGTTCGCAAAGTACTAGCTCCCAGTCAAACCCGCAACCAGTTCAACCTCATTCTCAAAATAATCAACATTAATTTGGAATAAAGGGGTTGTCAATTAAAGTGGGCGTGCTATAATCAAGACAATCGATTGAAGGATATGCACCTTCAAAGTCCTCTACAGAGAGTAAGTGCCTTGAGTGGAAGCACTTGTGAGTGACAATGATGGTTGTACCACCTTCCCTTATTATTAGCCGAGATAAGGCTAGTCGGATCGTGTCCGTTACCGCACCTTAGAGAGGACATTACTAGTGTGTCCTAAAGATGGGTGGAACCACGCTAATTTTTGTTAATTAACGTCCCTGATACTTTCAACGCCGGAAGTATCAGGGACGTTTTTATTTATATTAAAGGAGAGATTTCTATGGCTCAGGTTGCTGTTATGTCCCCAGATGGATCAGTTAAGAAGATCGATCGGGATTCACAAGAAGGTTTAGAAGCATTACGTAAGCTTTCTGCATTAATGTTAAAGGCTGCATTAAAACAAGAATTTAAGGGTATTCGACTTGGTGAAGCTGTCGCTGACGAAGATGGTTTCCACGTTGATTCTGATAAAGATAATCAACAAGTTTCTGCCGACGAATTACCAGCTCTTGAAGATGTAATCAAGGGAATGGCAAAGAACGATGTTAAGGTAGAATTTGTTGAAGTACCTGTAGAGGAAGCACTTGCCGAAGTAAAAGATGATCGTTTCTCAACTGAATTGATCAATGAAAATGCTAAAGACGGCAAAGTAGCAATGTACCAACTTGGTGATGTCAAAGCTGTTGCAGATGATGACATTCTTTTATATGGTAACGTTGTTAAAAACTTACGCCTTCTTTCTGTTGCTGGTGCTTACTGGAAAGGTATGTCTTCAAATCCAATGCTTCAACGGATTTACGGAACTGTCTTCTACAAGAAGGACGCATTAGAAGAAGACTTAAAGAAACGTCAAGAAGCTAAGGAACGTGACCACCGTGTTATCGGTAACCAACTCGACCTCTTCTTTGTTGATCCTAAGGTTGGTGCCGGTTTACCATACTGGTTACCAAAAGGTGCTACTATTCGCCGGACAATCGAACGTTACATCATTGACCGGGAAGTTGCCGATGGTTACCAACACGTTTATACTCCAGTCCTGATGAATCTTGATGCATACAAGACTTCTGGCCACTGGGAACACTACCGCGACGATATGTTCCCACCAATGGACATGGGCGATGGCGAAATGCTTGAATTACGGCCAATGAACTGCCCAAGCCATATTCAAGTTTACAAGCACCATATTCGTTCATACCGTGATCTCCCATTACGAATTGCTGAGCTTGGTATGATGCACCGTTATGAAAAATCAGGTGCCCTTTCTGGTCTTCAACGTGTTCGTGAAATGACTTTGAACGATGGCCACACTTTCGTTACCCTTGACCAAATTCGTTCTGAATTCGCAAAGATTTTGAAGTTGATCATGAGCGTTTACGAAGACTTTGATATTACTGACTACAGCTTCCGTCTTTCTCTTCGTGATCCTAAGAACGTTAAGAAGTACTATGCTAATGACGAAATGTGGGAAAAATCCCAATCAATGTTGAAATCAGCAATGGACGATCTTAACCTTGATTATTATGAAGCTGAAGGTGAAGCTGCCTTCTATGGTCCAAAACTTGATATTCAAACTAAGACTGCTCTTGGGAATGACGAAACAATGTCAACTATTCAACTTGACTTTATGCTTCCAGAACGATTCGGTCTTTCCTACGTTGGTCAAGACGGTAAAGAACATCAACCAGTTATGATTCACCGTGGTGTTGTTGGAACAATGGAACGGTTCATGGCTTACTTAACAGAAATTTACAAGGGTGCATTCCCAACTTGGTTAGCCCCAGAACAAGTCCACATTATCCCTGTTAACGAAGAAGCCCATGGTGAATACGCAGATAACCTCGCTAAGAAGATGAAGGCTGCTAACATTCGGGTTAATGTTGACCACCGAAATGAAAAGATGGGCTACAAGATTCGTGAAGCTCAAACACAAAAGGTTCCATACACTCTTGTTGTTGGAGACGATGAAAAGAATAACAATGGTGTATCTGTTCGTAAGTACGGTGAAAAGGAACAAAATGAAATGAGTCAAGAAGCATTTATGAATGAAATTCTTGAAGATATTGCTTCTTACTCCCGTGAAAAGTAATTAAGACTAAAAATGGCTCTATCACAACTTTGTGAAAGCCATTTTTTTGTTTTAAATTTTATGAAAGTGAAATTTTTAGCATAACTTTAACCACCAAAAATAAACCGTTTTCGAAGTGTTCGTGAAGTTTTGGACAACCTAAAATTAGTGATTGACACTATTACTCAAAGGCTTTATAGTAATAAACGCTCGCTTCTGAGCCACTAAATATATTAATTAATTATTCTAAAAACAAAAACTATTTATTTTGGAGGTATAAGATATGTCTACTATGAACGATTTATTTAAAGCAATGGGTAAAGCTACTGAAGAACATCATGCTAGCGGTCTTTCATTTGAAGCTAAGACTGATGCACCTGCTGGTATTGGTCAAGGTATCCTTAACGTTCGCAAGTAATTTTAAAAGGTCATGATTAGGAATTTCCCGATCATGACCTTTTTTATTTATCCTTAATAGCCGAAGCAAATATAAACATAACTAACCCCAGGGCAAATAGAACACTTAATGAAGCTGCACCGACCGTCGATTTACCAGTCCATTGAGTAACGATTCCGACAATAAAGGGACCGAGAATTGCGGAAAACTTCCCAAGGATATTATAGAAACCAAAAAATTCACTACTGTTATTTTTGGGAACAAGGCGGCCGAAGTATGATCTACTAAGTGCTTGAAGTCCGCCTTGGCTTGTCCCAACTAAAATAGCTAAAATCCAAAAATCAGTCAAAGTTTCTAACCGTAAAGCATAAAGACAAATAAAGAAATAAACAATAATGCCTAGCATAATAATTCGTCTCGTAGAAAATCTATTAGCAAGCCAACCATATAAAATTGAAAATGGGACAGCAATTAACTGAACTACTAACAGAACGACCATCAGCATCGTTGTTTGAATTCCTAAATCTTTACCAATAACCGTTGCCATTGTAAAAATTGTATCGACACCGTCAATATAGAAGAAGTAAGCAACTAAAAACCATGTCAACTGCTTATATTGATTAATATGATGCATGGTTCTTCTCAGACGGCGCAAACTATCGATAAAAGGATTTGTCACACTGTTGACGCTATAACGTTGATGACCATTTTTTAATAACGGCCACGCAAAAATAACCCACCAAACTGCAGCCAGAATAAAACTAAATCGGGCTACTCCATAACTGTTTAGGAGACCGCCAAAGCCTTTACTTAGTTCTGCGACTAAAAAGATGATAAAGGCGACCACTCCTCCTAGGTAGCCCATTCCATAACCGGTCGACGAAACACGGTCCATTTGCTTATTATCAGCTACATCTATTAGGAAACTATCATAAAATAAATTTCCTCCTGAGTAACCAATGATCGACCCAATATAAACAAGTAAAAGCACCTGCCAATATTTGGTTGGAACAAGAGCAAGCCCAATTGTCAGTATAATCCCCAACCAAGTAAAGAGATTTAGCCAGCGTTTTTTTGCATGCGGATAATCAGCCAATGCTCCTAATAAAGGTGCAAGTAATGAAATAATAAGCGTGCCAAAACTATTTGCGTATCCCCACAGCGCTGTCGAATTTGCTGCACTAACACCGGCATGATCAGCTACTGCTTTGAAATAAACTGGTAAAACAGCGGTCACAACTAAAATTCCATAACCAGAATTTGCCCAATCATAAAAAATCCATTGCCATTGTTGTCTTGTAAACTTCACAATGTCACCTCAGTCTTTAAAGATTGCATCAATTGCTTGTCCGGCAGTTGAAGTCGGATAATGTAATCCTAATAATTTAGCAAATGTCGGTCCTTCGTCAACCAGGTGAGCATTTTCAACAGTCGCACCACTTTTGATTTGGGGACCAGCAAAAATAGCGGTAGTGAAGTAATTTGCTTGTGTTGGCCCGTAACCATGAACGCCACGATAGCGATCGTGAGTTCCAATTGATTCTGGATCAACTTTTTCGACAATCGCTGGCCTGTTTACCTCATCAGTGAAATAGTATCCTGGTTTGGCTTCGACGAGGAATGTGCACTTAGGATCTGCGCCCCGTTTGATCGCCGTTGCGTTATCATAGATTCGCTCAACTCCTTCGACACCAGCAATCATTTGCTTAAGTTTCCCTCGGTCTACGGCGCCACGAGTGTAAATATAAGTTTCTCCATCGCAAGTTTTAGCAGTGACTTGCCAGTTATTTCGATAAGTACTTTTCTTTCCAAGAGGGTGAAGAAGTCCTTGTTGCGCAAATAGCATATTCAAATGAATCATCTTATCAACATTAATTTGATAGTGATCCCCTAAAATTACAAAGTCTGTTTGCGCATAAGTACCGGCATCTTTCGTCGCTTGAATTATCTTAGCTACGCGTTTATCTAGACGCTGTAATGCTTCTTTAGCTTGTGGTGACCGAACCCCATAACGGTGACGCATACTATCCATATCAACTAAGTGAATCAAGGTTAAGTCTGGCTTTTTATTTTTAATCGTATCAACCGCACATGCTGTTACAAAATCGTCAAGCCACGGTTGCTTAATTCCGTGCCGTAATTTACCATATTTCTTATTCATTTCATATAGAAATAACGGACTACTTGCCTTTAACGAAACTAGTACTTGATTTGTCCAAATTCGATTAGGAAAGATTTCCGCAAGGTTATAATCAATCTTACTGCCAGCAGTCACAGGCCACAAAAATGCAGCAGTTGTTAAGCCCTTTTCTTTTGCAACATCATAAAGGGGCATCGATTGAATATCTTTTCGATACCAGAACCAGTCAGGCGATTGCCGTCGTGGCTGCAATTTAGTATTGTTAATAATTCCATGTACGGCCGGATACTGACCGGTAATAATCGAAGTATGGGATGGGTAAGTTAACGTTGGAAAGATTCCTTCAACTTTTTTCACCCAGGTTCCTTTTTCTATTAAATTCGCTAATGTTGGTGTCAATTGACGTAATTCGTTTAGGTCACGAAAACCTAATGAATCTAGCGAAATAACAATTAGCTTATGCTGTTTCATCAGTTCATCTGCTTTCTTTTCAAACTCATTAGCTATTTTAAAATAAATTATTGTTAATAACTAGTTTTGAAAGAAATTATCAAAAGTCATTCTCATCGTAAGCACTAAAATTTGTATGATAGAACGGTTAACCCCTATTGGTAGACCGTGGATTGCCAATAAGTTTTAAAGTGAAATTTGATTCACAGTAATTTTTAATGTAAAATTAAGTTTCAGTTTTCAGTATTTTATGAAAGGAATCATAATCATGCAAAATCAGTTACCCAAGGGAAAAGAGCATGAGAAAACTCTCGGCCTCTTCGACCTTTCTATTCTAGGTATTGGCGCAATCATCGGAACTGGAATTTTAGTTTTAACTGGAATTGTCGCCGCGGAAGATTCAGGCCCCGCAATTGTTTTCTCTTTTCTGATTGCTGCTCTTGCTAGTGGTTTAATTGGTCTCTGTTATTCAGAATTGACCACTAGTTTGCCTAATTCAGGAAGTGCCTTTTACTACGCGTGGGTTTCAATTGGTAAATTTATGGCGTTTCTTGCTGGATGGACGCTGATTGGGGTCTATGTTACTACTACCGCTACAGTAGCCAATGGGTGGACCGGATACGTGCAATCATTCCTTGAAGTTCTTGGAGTTAATTTACCGCATAAATTACTGGTCACTCCTGCAGCTGGTGGTTATGTAAATCTCCCTGCTGTCTTGATGATCCTTTTTATGACGATTATTCTGACACGGGGAACTAGTGAAAGTAAACTTGTTAACAACTTCTTGGTTGGTGTCAAAATCTTTATTATTGTTCTATTTATCGTTGTTAGTGCTCAACATATCAATCCAGCTAACTGGCACCCATTTTTACCATATGGATACAAAGGAATTTTCACAGGAGCATCTGCTGTCTTCTTCTCCTTCCTTGGATTTGATGCATTAGCTACTTCTGCTGAAGATGCTAAAGACGTTGATAAGAATATTCCCCGGGCAATAATTTTATGTTTAGTCATTTCAACGGCCCTCTATATTTTAGTTAGTCTTGTTATGACGGGAGTTCTAAGCTATAAAGATTTGAATGTCTCTGAAGCTATGTCATATGTTCTTTTAGCTAAAGATCATAAATACGTGGCTGAGATTGTTTCGCTTGGTGCTGTTTTAGGAATTATGGCTGTTGTCTTCGCATTCATCTATGCTGGCTCAAATATCATGAAGTCAATGAGTCGAAGTGCTTTTCTTCCTCAAGGCCTCGCTAAAGTTAATGACAAAACTCAAAGTCCTAATCGTGCTATTTGGTTAGTCGGACTTCTTGCAGCTGTCCTAGCTGGAGAATTCGATCTCCATTATCTTGCATTAATCGCCAACATTGGATCATTGGTTGTTTTTGCTTTGATTTCGCTTATCGTAATTATCTTACGGTACCGTTATCCAGAATTAAAACGACCATTTAAGGTACCTTTTGGCAACGTTATTCCTGTTCTATCAGTATTGATCTGTATTGTTTTATTAGTAAGCATCTCACTCAATGCTTGGTTAACATACTTATTATGGCTGGTAGTTGGATTAGGCGTTTACTTCTGCTATTCTCTTCGGCATGCCAACGAATTTAACTTCCAAGATGAAAGTGATATCCCAGGCAATTAAAATTTATTTCTAAATTATGATAGACCTCTACATTGATCCAGAATGTTAGAGGTCTATTTTAATATTATTTAACACTTCGATTTTGACGAGTCGTTTCCGCTAAATGGACTAAATTAGTAACAAAATTATGGGTTTTGGCTTCATAATTATATTGGCGACCCAGCTTAACAAAGTAACCATTGATATAATCAACTTCTACTGGACGATTATGACTCATATCTTGGTACATTGAAGGATAATGATGCGGACAACCAACTTTAGAGACATAATTTACACTTTCTAGCTCTTCTGCTCGCGTATTAACCAATTGTACCCCTGCACGTTCACAGACATCATATGCTTCATCGATTAATTGCCGAGATAGTTCATCAGCCTTATCAAACGCCGCATATTCACCCATTGTAATTTCAAACATAGTACAAAGGGTATTAACAACTGAATTAAAGACTACTTTTGCCATCAACGTTCCCATAAAATCATCTTTAAGGGATGGATTAAAGTTTGCTTTTTTGAGTTCTGCCATTAACGCTTGTGTCTTCTCATCAGGCTTTTCAGTATAATTTGCCCAATTAGTCGTTCCCATCCCTCGTTCGCCAACAAATTCAACTTCACCAGGTTTAGTTAAGATAGTTGCTACTAAGGCAGTTCCAGCAACTACTTTTTCTTCGGGGAAATATTTCAATAATTTTTCAACATGTCCCATTCCATTCATCGCTGTCATCGCATATTGATCCTTCAAGAAATGTTTACAACGTTTTAACATATCATCTAACTGCATTTGTTTTAATTCAAAGAAAACAAAATCAGCATCTGTAGCATTGTATTCTTCAGGTGTATAAACATTAACGGGAACAAGGTGTCTATTTTTATGCTCGCGAGTTACATAAACTCCTCCTTGTTCTTTCATCTTGTTGTAATGTGGTAACCATCCTTCAACAAAATCAACTTCATTACCTGCTTCTTGTAATAGAACACCAAACCGTAATCCCATTGCACCTGCACCAACGACTGTAAATTTCATAATTCTCTCTCCTTTTTATGACTATAAAAAAGCGTCCTTAGATTAAACAACTTAACCTAAGGACGCTTTTTGCGTGGTACCACCTTAATTTGCCAATAATTCGCATTATTAGCCTCAAATGTTCAATGTTTCCATTAAACACGTCAGCTATAATGGGCTGATCCCACCATTAATTACTAATTTCATCATGGCACTCAAAGTGATTTTCATTATAAGCAGGTTATCCTTTTCCATCAACCAAGGACTCTCTGCTAATCCACTCATAATTACTCTTCTTTTCAACGTGTTTTTTATAATCATATTTTAATTTTTATCTAATTTAATACTTTAGGTTGTAAATGTCAAGATTTATTTTTTGTCATGTATACTTAACATTTATTTGATGTATAAATAGAATATTAAATATAAGATGTCTTATATACATGACAAAAGGAGGGGGAAGATTGAATAATGTTAGGAAGTATCGAAAACAGCAAAAATTATCTCAGTTGGAACTTGCCAAAGAAATCGGAGTCGCACGGCAAACAATAAATTTAATCGAAAATGATAAATATAATCCAACTCTTGGTCTTTGCTTAAACTTGGCACATGCGCTTCATACTGACCTTAACTCTTTATTTTGGGAGGAATCATAATGAAAGAATCAATCGGTACAAAAATATTTAAACAATTCTATAATATCTCTGGCCCAATCGACGAATACAAAAGAACTCAGGCAAACACTATCGGTAATACGGTCGCCATTATGCTTTATTGGTTTAACATTGCCATCTCTCTCCTTACAATAATAATTGGTGTTGTAACAAAAAATTATTTATTGGCATTTTTTATACTTAGTGGTACGATTCTCATTTTTACTATATTCATTGCTGGTAGTTATGTTATGTATGCAGGTCACAAATATCACCTTGCAGATCAAGAAGTAGAGAAAGGTGATCTTCATGCTGCCTACCGAAATATTATTTTCAAAAGTTTAAAAATTGGTATCTTAGGGGCAATCTTTGCATATTTTCTTAATGCTTTTGTTTTATATCTCTATTTCGGAAATTTTATTCTTCAACTAAGCGATCCTAGTAATATTGTTGCATGTATTACATGTGGTGTTACGGTCACATCCCTATTACTCATTGTTTACTACCTTCGAATAAAAAAAGTAAAATAGTTTCTTGACATTCATATTTCATCCGCGTATTATAATGACAAATAAATGAGAAACAGCTTAGAAAAGATGAGTAATCTTAGAATCTTATTACAGAGAATCACGGTTGATGAGAGGTGACATAAGAGATTGAGACGAAGATGGTCTTGGAGCTTCACGAATTACGAGTATTTTATATAAGTAGTTCACGATTGACGACCGATAAAACGTCTGGGTATAGCTTCCATCAGTGTACCTATTGAGGATAGTATTGTGAGATGCTATCAAATTAGGGTGGTAACACGTTAATTAACTATTGATTAATCAACGTCCCTAGGAAAAGTAGAAATATTTTTCCTAGGGGCTTTTTTATTGCTTCAATTCTTGAACCCATCACAAATAGAAAGGATCGATTTACTATGACTGAATTCACTACACGTACTACATCACCATTTCGTTATGACATCGTTGGAAGCTTCCTTCGTCCTCAAGAGCTAAAAGAAGCTCGCGCAAAATTTGCAAACGGCGAAATAACACAAGCAGACTTAACAGCTGTTGAAGATAAAGCAATTATTAATTTGATTAAACAAGAAGAAGCTGCTGGCCTAAAAGCAGTTACTGACGGTGAATTCCGGCGTAGTTACTGGCATTTAGATTTCTTCTGGGGATTGCAAGGAGTTAAGCATGTTAACCTAGAGCACGGTTACTTTTTCCATGACGAAGAAACCCGAAATGATTCTGCTCAAATTAGCGGAAAAATCTCCGGCGAAAACCATCCCTTTGTCGAACATTTCAAATTTACCCAAGCTCATACTTCTGATGGCGTTCAAGTTAAACAAACCATTCCTGCGCCAGCACAATTTTTAGAAGAATTTCTTCGTCCCGAAAATCAAGCTAATGCTAAAAAATTTTATCCCAACCAAGAAGATTTAGATCATGACGTTGCCGCTGCTTATCATCAAGTGATTGAAAATCTTTATGCTGCTGGTTGTCGCACTCTTCAACTAGATGACTGTACATGGGGAATTTCTGTTAACGCCTTTGCTAACCTAAAGAAAAAAGATCCCAATGCTGATGTATCTCAACTTGAGGCCCTTCAAAAGCGATTCTTAAAAGTAAATAATGAGGCAATTGCTAATTTACCTGCCGACTTAACAATTAATACCCACGTTTGCCGCGGAAACTATCACTCAACATGGGCTGCTGCCGGTGGTTATGGACCAGTTGCCGACACACTATTTGTTAAGGAAAATGTCAATGCCTTCTATCTCGAATACGATAGTGAACGTGCTGGCGGATTTGAACCACTTAGCAAAGTTCCTGATGATAAATATGTTATTCTTGGTTTAATTACTTCAAAATCAGGTGAACTTGAAGATAAGGCAGCAATTATCAAACGAATCCATGAAGCTGCGCAATTCCATCCATTAGATAAGCTCTGTCTTAGTCCTCAATGTGGCTTTGCATCAACTGAAGAAGGAAACATTTTAACAGAAGAACAACAATGGAAGAAGGTTGCACTTGTTAAAGAAATTGCTACAGAAGTTTGGGGATAATTTCAAATGAATAATGGGAGCGAGACAGAAGTCACTTGTGACTTCGTTTTTCGACGCGAAGCTAGCCTCTGGGAGCCCCCGCAAGCAACAATAGGCCTCTAGCGTTCGGTTTTGCCGGATGTTAGAGGCCATTGTTGTACTGCGTATTTGCTTTTTATGAAAGTAACTTAACTTATGTCACAGTCCCATTTATTCTTCTCCCACTAAAGTTCCCACCTTGGGTAGATTTGCCAATACGCGGTCTTTATGCGGAGAAACCTTATACAGTGCATCCGTTAAATCATAACCAGCTTGATATCCATGATGAATCCCATTTTTCCAAGCAGGACTATGAGTCACATCGTAAACAATTCCATCAATTGCAATATATGCAGCTGTTCCATTCTGTCCATTATATTTGCGCAACTCATCTCTGGTAAATGTTTGATTTGCCATCCAACTACTCCTTAATCAGCTAATTTTCCGACAACTGTTAGTTTTTTTAGAATTTCATCTTTCTCTTTTGAACGACCAAAAACGACTTCCATTAACTCTTTTATGCTGATTCCTTTTTTAGGAGCATCTGTAATGTCATAAACTAACCCATCAATTGCCATGTAATGTGGCTTTTCGCCATCCCCATTATATTTAGCTAATTCATCTCGTGTAAATTTTTTCTCAGCCATGAGTTGTTCCTCCTAAAGTCCATTATTATTTTAAATATAACACTATTATTTAATAAATAAACTAAAAGCACTCCAGTGACTAAAAAAGCAACAAGTTAATTTTATAAAAAAAGACTAAGATAAACCCAGTCTTTCTTACACTAATTGTCCTACTAACGGTAATTTGGCCAACACCCGGTCTTTATGCGGAGAGTAATTAAACAGGACATCTGTCAAATCCAATCCTGCCTTATTTCCATGATGGGTGCCATCTTGCCACGCAGGAATATGAGTTACATCATAGACACGATTATTAATTGCTACATAAGCTGGATTCCCGTTTTTCCCATCATATTTTTTCAATTCTTCTCTTGTAAATGTCTTTGCCATAATATTCCGCCTCCTTATTTGATAGTGTCAATTCAATACCCTCACTATATCATGGAAGCGCACACAAAAAATTAATAATTGCCTCACTTTAACGCAAAATTACTACTCTATTAGTATTTTCTTCACAATTAATCTAATATCATATCTAAGTGCGGAATATTATCTTCAAGGTAAACATCTGAAATCGGCTTAAATCCAAACGATGCGTAAAACTCTTTAAGATATGCTTGAGCTTGAATTTGAATTGTCTTATTTGGGAAAAGACGCTTAGTTTCATCGATCGTTGCCTGAACTAGCTGACGTCCGTATTCATGTCCACGAAATTGTTTTAAAACTAATACGCGGCCAAAAGTCGCATGAGAGCTGTCCTTAGCCATAATTCGCGTATAACCTACTAAGTCTCCCTGGTCATCCTTCATCATTAAATGGTGAGCTTGATAATCCTGTTCATCGATTTCTTGATAAGGACATTCTTGCTCAACAACAAATACTTTTATCCGTTCTTCTGCTAATCTACACCATTCTTGAGCTGTCATTTCGTTTAATGTTTTTACTTCAACATTCATATTAAAACCTCCTAAAAAATAAAAGAGTACTAACCAACTTCTTCATGTCATTTAGACAGGCCCTAGTAGAAGATGGCTAGTACTCTTAATGTCTTTAATCCGGGGACTAAAGACGAGTCGTTATTAAATTATTCGGATTCAGTATACAATGAATTAATCTATCTTGCAATTAGCAATTTAATACCAGGCAGGTTTATCCCCGTCTGTATTTGGTTTATTCACACCAAAGTTTTTTCGTGCATATGGTGCCGGATCATCAATAATTTTTGCTACAAAATTACCAATCGACTTTCGCGAGACCTCGGTACCTTTAAATGGTTCTCCTTTTGCAGTCGTTTCGTAATCTACTTCATCCTTATCTGTTAACCATGCTGGTCGAATGATTGTGTAATCAAGGGTTGAATTTTCAATTACATCAGCAGCACTACGATAAGTTCCTAAATAACTATCTTTCTGGCCGCCACCTAACATTTCATTATTCCACTCACCAAATTTACCTGGAACTTCATCATAGATTCCAATCGAAGAAATCCAGACTAATGGCTTTACAGCATATTTTTCCATCAAGCTAACAATATTTTTAGCTTGTTGCGTAATTTCAGGATTTCGTAGATTAGCATAAACTACATCTGCTCGTTCAATCGCTGGCTCTAAATCACCAATATTTAGGACATCCCCTTTAATAACTGTTTCGCGATTTTCATCGACAACATTCATATTTTGTGGATGCCGAGTAAATAGTAATAATTCATCATTACCATTTGCTAATAATGCATCAATTGCGTGTCCAGCAATTTTTCCCGTTGCACCCAGAATCAAAACTTCCCTTGCCATTATTTCTACCTCCTCATAAATTCTACTTTTAGTATACAATTCTCTGTACCAATTAAAAGTAAGTACATACAAGTAAGGTAGTTACATTCAGGTAAGATATGATTGATGGACAAGTAATCGGCAAAATTTTATTTTTTATTATATTTTTTGCCCCACTGGTTAATTGACCTAATTATTGGTACCAAACTTTTCCCTACTTCCGTCAATGAATACTCAGTTTTAGGCGGCACTGTCGAATAAACACGCTTTTGTATAATATTTGCTTCCTCTAAGTCTTTTAGTTGAAGGGCTAACATTCTCTTGGAACAATCGGGAATTAATTTTTGCAGCTCTGAAAAACGACAGGGCTCATATTCACTAATTTGATATATAATTACGCTTTTCCACTTTCCGTTTATTAACTTAAGCGTATTCTCAATCGGACAATCTTTTTCGACCATTTTTTCTCCTTTCTCTGGTGAAATAAAATTCACTTCTTGTATATTTTTGTTTTTCAGTTACTATTAGTAAGTAAATAAATGTACGGGAGTGATTATTATGAATTCACAATTTAATAGTTTAGCTGCAAATCGTCGTTCAATCTATGCGCTTGGTGATAATCTTTCACAAACACCAGAAGAAATTTTTGACTTAGTGAAGCAAACAATCAAAAACTCACCAACTGCTTTTAATAGTCAAACAGTACGAGCAGTCGTATTATTTGGCAAGTCATCAGATAAAGTATGGGAAATCGTTGAGGATGCTTTACGCAAAATCGCTAAGAGTCCAGATGCTTTTGAACAAACAAAGGCAAAAATTGATAGTTTCAAAGCAGGCTATGGAACGATCCTCTACTTTACCGACACTACAATTGTGCATCAATTAGAGAATGATTATCCATCATATGCAGCTAATTTTGCAAACTGGGCTGAACAAGGCCTCGGTGGTGCTCAACAAGCCGTTTGGACAGCACTCGCAGAACAAGGAATCGGTGCCAGTCTTCAACATTATAACCCATTGATTGATGATGCAATTCATCAAGCATTTAATCTTCCAGCTGATTGGCAATTGCGTGCTGAAATGCCATTTGGTTCAATTGAGGCACCAGCTGGAGAAAAAGCTCATCTTGATGACGAAGAGATGTTCAAATTAATCAAGTAAACTTATTATTCTTCATCCTCTTTAACGGTATATAATTATTGTAAACACGTTAAAGGAGGAATTTTAATGGAACGGCAACCTAAAATGTATAATACTGGAGCAGACTATGCTTTAGCAATCATCGGTGGTAAATGGAAGTCCGTTATCCTTTATCTCTTAGCTGGTCATCCCCGACGAACAAGTGAACTAGTTAAGCAGCTAGGCACCTCATATAAAGTCTTGAGTGACCAGCTTCGTGAAATGATAGATGCCGGCCTCGTTACCCGTAAAAGTTTCAATACAATTCCTCCGCACGTTGAATATCGCTTAACTCCTGAGGGTGAAAATCTTTATGCTGCCCTTCGTTATTTAAATTACTGGGGTGAAAACAGAGCAAAACAAACTGGTGACATTAAAATCATGTGTACTGACGAAATGAAGCAGGTCGGCGATGATGGTCTGTGTGTCATCACTAAAAAACATCTTAATCATTGGCGTCAAGAAATTGTAAAAAGCAAGGACAAAGATATTTCTATCTAAGTTCTTGCTTTTTTGTGTTCTTTAATCTAAACGCCAATGCCATTATAAATATAATCATGTAACCCGCAAGAATAAGATGGGTATTCATGATTATTGAAAAGCTTTGAATACTTGTTTTCCCTACTGAAAAAGCACCAAAAATTTTATTCATTCCCATTGTTCCAGCGAAAATAAATAAGCTTCCCCACATTACTAATTGGGAAATTATCCCCGCGATCGATGCATAGTAATAATTAACGATCGAAGAAATACTATAATTATGGGTTGCTTTCTCGTAGTCATCAATTGCTGTTTTACGTTCTGCACCGGCAAAGCTACGGATAATAAATACGCCAATAAAATATGTCGGTAACCAAAATGTTAAGAGAATTCCAATTGTTAGCATCACTAAGTTAATTTGGTAATCCTTAAATTGGAATAAACGGTCAGTTTGTTTTACCAATAATCCTCCAAAGACGAAAGCAAATAAGTAAGCAACAATTGTCCAAGAATACATTTTTGTGCCATATAAAATGCCAATAAAAACGGTACTATACAAAGTCCAATATTGACCACAAGCACCATAAAGCATTATTCGTTGCCGTAAATGATTTGGATAATGAAGTAATCGCCGATGGTTTACAAGTAAAGCAAGGATCATCGTAATGAGGAAGATTAATAAAAGAACAGTTCCCCATTCAAGTGGTTTCCCAAAGCCTAAACTTCTACCTAATCGCAACAGTAACATCGCACCAAGCAAAATTAATGCTAGTAGGTAATTAGCCCAATGTAGATGAACTGGCAACGAGCAAATTGCGTGGGGCGTTTTCCAAATTGATCCCATTGCACCAAAAGTAATGATTAGCATTAAAGCAAAACTAATCATTGGCTTCTTTATCCACACAATTATTCCAACACCGATCAAAACTATAATAACTTGAAAAAGTGGTTTAAGATGATCCTGTTTAGGCAACAGTCCTTGTTTCATTAATCGCCTTCGCTGACTTATTGCGGTTGGGAATAATTGAGAAGCAATCCCTGCACCTACACCTGACAAATCCCAGAAGATTGGTTGAAATCCACCAAACATCCCTAAAAAGTAACCAATAATTCCACTATAAAGACCAATCCAGGCCAGTCGTTGATAATCGTATTCTAAATCACGACAAAACAATAAAATCGTATGCCGAAAAGCATAAAAAATGGCGAAAGGTAAGGCACCAACAAAGATATCAGACTGTTCTTTAGTAAGAGAAATATACAGCAAAAAAGGCATTAAATTTAATAATAAACTACAGACACCAGTCAACTTTTCTAATTTTTTCATTTTTATTACCTCTAATGCTGGTCAATTGCACTATTCAGTTTCTTTCGATTTACTAGAAAAATAATAATAACTAACGGGATAATAAATAGCATTACGGGATAAAAATATTTCACAGGTAACGTACTATCAATAATTCCCCCGATGATTGGTCCAAGCGTCATTCCAATATCAAGACCGAGAAAGAATGTCGAACTTGCTAACCCTCGTTCATTATCTGGAGCTAGCATCATTGCTGTTGACTGACAAACGGAATAAATAATACCATAGCCAAATGCCATTCCAGCAGCTGCCAGTGCCATTTCAATGTTATTTTTCATAATACTTAACATAATAAGATAAAAGATTGTTGCAACCGTGCTTAAAATCAACCATGGCTCAAAACGGACAGTATCAAATTGGGTCCGTAAGAATAACCGGCTAAGTAAAAGAACGACAGCATATATTAAGAAATAAGCGCCGACAGCAATAGATAAGTGCCGTTGTTCAGCATATTCAACAATATCTGCCTGCGTTGCAAAATATGGGATAGCAAATAGAGCTGTTAAAAGGGCAACCGGGATAGCATCTCGCTGAATGATTTTAATATGGAAACCACTTTGTTTTACAGAGTGTGCTACCGGTTGGGCACGATTACTGACAAACTGAATTGTGACAACAACCAGTAAAGCCGATAATGCTGAAATCACCATTGCAGCTCGATAACCAATAATTCGATATAAGTTAATTGATACAGCGGGGGCACATGCCATTGCCAAAGCGTTCATCAGTCCATAAAAGCTCATTGCTTCGCCAACATGATTAAAGGGGACCAAATATGATAGCCATGTTGTCATACAAACCGTACATAACACAAATCCTAACCCGTTAATCAAACGACATATTAACAGGAAAGTGCTATTAGGCGTTAACACATAACCTGCAACCCCAATAAAGCACAATAATCCACCCCAAAAAGCTAATGAATATTTCGAAAAACGGTCAGTCAGATTACCAGCAATTGGTCGCAAAAACATTGAAACAATACTCATCATTCCGACGATTATTCCCGCAAAAGCACTTGATGCTCCCAAATTCTGAGCATAACCGTTAATCAATGGGTTACAGTACATATTACTAAACATAAAAAAGAATGAGGCTGCCATTACGAGCACAACATCCTTTGTAAAAATCGATTTTTCCTTCGCCATCAATTCCCCTGCTTCCTTTGCATGATTTCAATTAAATTCTAATTACTATCATACAACTATTTGGGAAAGTTAAATGATTTCCCAGGAAATAAATAAAGAGATTGGGTGTTGTTTCCCAACCTCTCTGTGTGTACTTCACTATTTATATTTTACTGCAAAGAATCCCAAGCTGGTAGAATAACGGGTTCACTGTCAGCTACTTTCTTTACTCGATCGCTAAGGTACTTCTTATTAATAACAGCTTCATAAGTATACTCTTCAAACCAATCTTGGGTCATTACAAAGTATCCGTTATCACCATTATCTTTACCCCAACTGTTTTCAATCTTCCATCGTGTAGGTTGATCATTTACCATGTCAAAGCCTGTTAATGTCATTGCATGAGAAACAACGGCTTGCTTAGTTTCCAAACGATGCTTCTTATCCATTACAAAGTCAACATCAAGCAATTCCTCTCGATGATATAATTTTGCATCCATCAAACCTCGCTTACGGTCCATTTGTTGAAGAACATCATTCCCAACCCAAACTGTTTCACCAGCTTGCAATTGTTTGATGGCTCCTTCTTGTAGTTCTGCAAAAGGAACATTAACAAATTTAATTGGCAAACCATCAACCACACTATCTTGAGCTGGCATTAAATAACTCCGATCCATTTTATGATCAGGAGCGTTAGTAACTACAACATAGTCACTTAAGTTTGTATCAAAGTATTTATGATAGAACTTTAATGGCGTTAAGCCAAGAACTTGGTGGAACTTTTTATCATCATCCCGATATTCAAGATCAAATTTTGCAGGCGGTTCACCAAATGAATAAGCTGCAATCTTATAAACGTCACCCATCATTCGTTCTTGTGCTTCCTGTAATTCCGCTGCACTGGCATTCGTTTGCACCATTGCCCGTAATTCAATTGCATCTTTGCGCATTAAACTATCAAATACTTCGGCCACATCTGAAGTATCCTTCGTATTATGTGTGTCAGGCATTACATATTCTGGAACAACACCATATTTTTCGATAATAGAAGCAGCATTCGCCCATTGTCCACCATCATTTAATGCGAAACTAAGATAGAAATCAACGGTTCGATCATGCAAAGGCTTATCAGCAGTTGCAATAATCTTTTGGAAAAACATATTTGCCCGCTCAATTCGGTCCCAGAAAAACAGATAATTTTGTGACAATTCAAAGTCCTTGAACTTATATTTTGTTGCAAACTTATGACGCAATGTATTCAAGGCCGCAAAAGACCAGCAACGCCCACTATGACGCTGGTTGGTTGGCTTCCCTGTCTTAATTTCATAAGAAAATGCTCGATGAAGACGTTCACTTGCCGCTGGATCTTCACTCGCAGCTTTAATTCCATTTTTTTGTATTGCCCGGGCAATAATTTCTGCATCTTTACGTGAATGAAATTCTTTCTTTAATTTTTCAACCATTTTTGAGGTTAAATCGTGTTCTTCAGTCACAATAAATCCCTTCTTTGCCTAAAATTCTAAAATGACTTATACACTATTAATGATACCGCATTTTAGGCAAAATTATTGAATTAAAGCTTTGATTCATCATTATCCTTTACCGCTTACAAAAAATTAGTTAAAATTATATGTAATAGGTCACTTTTAATTATAAATTGGATAAACTGCGTTAAAATTCATCTAGGAGGTCGATTAGTTATGAAGAAAGTATTTGTTGTCGGCGGTTCAGGCCGTGTCGCTACTGACTTAATTAAAGATTTAGTTGCTACTGGTAATGAAGTTACAGCTGGTGCTCGCCATCCAGAAAAAGTTATTAAATTAAACCACGTTACTGCTGTAGAATTGAACCTACATGATAGCGTTGAAAAAATCGCTGAATTAATGAAAGGCATGAATGCAGTTTACTTTGTTGCCGGATCACGTGGCAAAGATTTACTGCAAACTGATGCGATGGGGGCAGTTAAAACAATGCAAGCTGCCGAAAAAGACGGCATTAAACGTTACATTATGTTAAGTTCGCTCTATGCCTTACAACCTGAAATGTGGTCAAAAGTTCCATCATTAGCTTCAATCATGGACTACAATATTGCCAAGTTCTTCGCTGATAATTATCTTATTTCAAATACGAACCTTGACTACACTATCCTTCAACCCGCTAACTTAACTGAAGAACCTGGTACCGGTAAAATTCAAATTGGTGAAGGCTCTGCAACCTCTAATCCGATTCCAGATGTTGCCCAGACTTTAGCCGATATCTTACAACACGATAATACAATCGGTCATGTTATCATGATGCGGAGTGGCGATACGCCGATTGAAGAAGCACTGGATCAAATTTAATTTTTTACAGATTGTAGATCAGTCAAAACAAGATATGGCTGATCTACAACTTTTTTCTATTCCAAAATCAGGTAATAGTTTAGCTAATTCTTCTCATCAGCCGTATAATAAACATTAAAAACAAATTAAGAAGGGAATCTTTTACATGGCAAAACTCGAACGCTTTTATAATACTTTCCAACCTGACCATTATGATGTTTTTATCGATATTAATCGAGCAAAGAAAACCATTAATGGAAAAACAACTATCACTGGTAACGCGACTGATCCTCAAATTGCAATTAATCAAAAGAATTTGCAGATCACTAGCGTTCAAGCAGACGGTCAAGAATTAGACTTTAAGATTGATAATGATGCCGAGGCAGTTCGGATTACCCTTCCGCAAACTGGTAAAGTAACTTTTACTGTAACTTATAATACTAAGTTAACCGATTCAATGATGGGAATTTATCCATCATACTATGAGGTTGATGGGGAGAAAAAGCAAATTATTGGAACTCAATTTGAAACAACTTTTGCGCGGCAAGCTTTCCCCTGTGTCGATGAACCAGAGGCTAAAGCTACCTTCAGTCTAGCAATTAAATTTGATGAGCATCCTGGTGAAACCATTATCGCTAATATGCCAGAAGATCATGTTGAAAATGGTATCCACTACTTTGAACCAACTGTGCAGATGTCCACTTATCTTGTTGCCTTTGCATTTGGGGAACTCCAAAGTAAAATTACTGAGACAAAGGGCGGCGTTAAAGTAGGGGTATTCGCAACGAAAGCGCACCAACCAAAGGAACTTGATTTTGCATTAGACATTGCCAAACGAGCAATCGAATTTTACGAGGATTTCTATCAAACTCCGTACCCCCTTCCCCATTCATGGCAGTTAGCTTTACCTGATTTCTCTGCCGGTGCAATGGAAAACTGGGGATTGGTAACCTACCGTGAAGCTTACTTATTACTTGATCCAGACAATACTTCCCTTGAAATGAAACAATTAGTTGCAACTGTTATCACACACGAACTAGCTCACCAGTGGTTTGGTGACCTTGTGACAATGAAGTGGTGGGATGACTTATGGCTCAATGAAAGCTTTGCTAATATGATGGAATATGTTGCTGTTGATGCTCTCCAGCCTGACTGGCACATTTGGGAACTTTTCCAAACCTCGGAAGCGCCAATGGCATTACAACGGGATGCAACTGATGGTGTTCAATCCGTTCATGTTGATGTTAACAATCCGGCCGAAATTGATGCCTTATTCGATGGTGCGATTGTCTATGCCAAGGGATCGCGAATGTTAGTAATGGTCCGGGCACTTTTAGGTGACAAAGCGTTACGAGAAGGTCTAAAGAATTATTTTGCTGCTCATAAATACAGTAATGCAACTGGAGCTGACTTATGGAAAGCTCTTGGCGATGCATCAGGGCTTAATATTGGAAAGATCATGAATTCATGGCTTGAACAACCCGGTTATCCTGTTGTAACAGCAAAAATTAACGATGATGGCGATTTAGTACTGTCACAAAAGCAATTCTTCATTGGTGACGGTAAAGATGTTGATCGGCAATGGCAAATCCCGCTTAATAGTAACTATGATGAGGCTCCACAAATTATGGCTGAACAAGAACTCAACCTTGGGGATTATCAAGCATTACGTGATAAAAATGATCAACCATTCCGACTAAATCTCGGTAACAATTCACACTTCATCGTAAAATATGACGATACGCTACTAAACGACATTTTAGATCACGCTGATGACTTAGACCCAATCGCCCAGCGCCAACTTCTTCAGGATCTGCGGCTGCTTGCCCAAGGACAACAAGTATCTTATGCGTCATTAATCCCATTATTAAAGCAATTTAAAGATAGTCCTTCAGCAATTGTTAACGCTGAACTATACCAAATAGCTAATAGCCTTAAAATGTTTGCTAAGCCTGATTCTCCTGCTGAACAAGAACTACGACAATTCTTTGATTTATTAAGTAAGGACCAAGTAAAGCGGCTTGGTTGGCTACCTAAAGATGGTGAAAGCAATGACGATCAATTAACGCGTCCTTACATTCTTAGTGCTTCACTATTTGCACGCAATAATGATTCAATTACTCAAGCTCATCAAATCTTCACCGAAAATCAAACTAAATTGGAGTCCCTTTCGGCGGATATTCGTGGGTTGGTTCTTAAAAATGAAGTTCAGAACTTCGGGAATACTGAATTATTCGATAAATTAATCAAAGCTTACCAACAAACGGCGGACGCAAGCTTTAAACAAGACTTGAGAATGGCAATACCAAATACAACCGATCCAGCATTAATCGCAAAAGTTGTTAGTTACTTTGAAGATGCTAACATCATTAAGCCACAAGATTTACGAGCATGGTATCGTGGCCTTCTTGCCAATAAAGCAAGTCAACAAGCTGCCTGGAATTGGCTTCGTGATGAATGGCAATGGTTAAATGACACAGTTGGTGGCGATATGGAATTTGCTACCTTTATCACTGTCACTGCCGGCGTTTTCCATACTCCTGAACGATTGAACGAATTTAAAGACTTCTTTGAGCCTAAACTTAATACACCAGGTTTAACCCGGGAAATTAAAATGGACATTAGTGTAATTGAAAGCAAAGTCAATTTAATTAACAAAGAGCAAACGGCTGTTAATGATGCAATTGCGCAACAATAATTAACTGTAAAGCCCTATAAAAAACGCAACTAAGGATTTTTCCTCAGTTGCGTTTTTATTTTAAATCTGCTTCTTTAATAAATCTAACTTTGTACTTTGGCGTTGTAGAATATCGTCGATTACATCTGCTAATGAAATTTGCTTCATCTCATTAAAAGCTGCTGCTTGAATCTGATCATAATACTTTTCTAATGACGCCTGAATATTTCCACCAACAATACACTTCAAATTAGTTTTGGGATCAACATGAAGTAAATCATGATCCATATTTATTGCCTGGTAGATATCAAACAGGTTAATCTCTCGTGGATTTTTAGCTAATCGCGGTTCAGCAGCCCCCTTTCTAGTTACGATCAAACCAGCAGTCCTCAAATCTGACATTAATTGACGAACAACACTCGGATTCGACTCAATACTATCAGCAATCGCTTTACTAGATAAGTCACCATCCTGATAAATGTGCAAATAGCTTAATAAGTGAACAGCATCACTTAGTTTATATGAATATTTCATACTCCTATTTTATCTTGTTGTTTTATAACATTCAAGTGCTATAGTATTAATTTATAGTTTTCACTTTTAATAACTACGCTTGTTAAATAATTTTAATTCTAGCAAAACAAAGACATGATAAAAATAAAATCACATGTTTGACCTTGATTAATAAATATATTTAGCATATATTACTACTGTTGGGGTAGGAATCTCAGAGTTATTGTCTAACGGAACGGAATGTGAACGTTAGAAGGAGGCTTATAACTAGCTGCTTTGTTATTCCGCATTCACCATGAACGGAAACGTCAATGTGTTCCCTAACAAAATTTTCAAAAGGGAGTGGATTGATATGTCTACGTTATCATTTGCCGGACCGCGTTTTACTACAAAGAATTTAACTTTAGCTGCTATGTTGGTCGCACTGCAGGTAATCTTAAATAAACTTTCAATTGGAGATCCAGCGGTTTTAAAATTTAGTTTCGGTTTTATTGCCACTGCGCTTATTGGCTATTGCCTTGGTCCATGGATTGGTGGATGGTCAATGGTCGTATCTGATATCATAAGTAATACTATTTTAAATTCAGGAAGCTTATTCTTTCCTGGCTTTACCCTCTCAGCATTTATCGCTGGTGTAATTGCAGGAATGTTCCTATACCAACAACGGATAAGCTGGCAACGAATTTTAATATATGAGTTTTTCCAAATTCTTCTTACTAATGTTATCGGCACAACTTTATGGCTTTACCTTATGAGCTTAAGTTCCAGCAGTAGCAGTCATACTTTCATGGCACTCCTTTTCATTCGTTTGCCAAAAGAGTTGATCATGTGGCCGATTGAAACCTTGCTTGTACTAGTTATACTGCGGCAATTATCACGATTAAATTTAGTTGCAAAAAAGAGTGAAAAATAAATTTATTTAAAAAAGTATTGCATTTTAAATGAATTAGGTTAAAATACAATTAACAAAATAAAAAAGCGATGAGAAAGAAGAGTAACTAGTTGTATTCGTTCAGTGAACTGATGATAGTGAGAAATCAGTCGACCCTATGCTAGTGAATAACACTTTCGCGAGTGCTGCCAACCCAAATAAGTTTACTTAAAGTAGGCTTGGCCGGATCCGGACCGTTACCTCACCGGCAGAGCATGATGTGCTCTTGAGGAGGCCTAGTTTTATACTAGACAATTTGGGTGGTACCGCGGAAAAAAGCCTTTCGTCCCTTAACTACAAGGGGAACGAAGGGCTTTTTTAATTCATTCCTAAATCTATTATTTAAGGAGTGTCTATTATGGACTTAACTATTCCAAAGGATTACGATCCACGTCTTTCAATCAGAGAAACTGAAGCTGCTATTCGTTATATTCGTGAAACTTTCCAAGACGAATTTGGTAAAGAACTAAACCTTCAACGGATGTCTGCCCCAATGTTTGTTGAAAAGAGTACTGGATTAAACGATAACTTAAACGGTGTTGAACAACCAGTGTCGTTTGAAATGAAGGATATGCCAAGCGAAACTGTTGAAATTGTCCATTCTCTCGCTAAGTGGAAACGTCTTGCTCTTAAGCGGTACGGTTTTGGTATGCATGAAGGTCTCTACACCAACATGAACGCCATTCGTAAGGAAGAAGACCTCGATAACTTCCACTCAATTTATGTTGACCAGTGGGACTGGGAAAAGATTATTAGCAAGGATGAACGAACAGAAGAAACTTTAAAGGATACAGTTCGTGATATTTTCAAAGTGATTAAGCATATGGAACACGAAGTTTGGTACAAGTTCCCGCAAGCTGTTTACCATTTACCAGATGAGATTCACTTTGTTACAACGCAAGAGCTTGAAGATCAGTGGCCAGACCTCACCCCACTTGAACGGGAAGATAAAATTGCTAAAGAACTTGGTGCTGTCTTTGTAATGAAGATCGGTGATAAGTTGCAACGCAGTGGTAAGCCTCACGATGGTCGAGCACCTGACTACGATGACTGGAGCTTAAACGGTGATATTATTTTCTGGTATGAACCTCTTCAACGCCGGATCGAAATTTCAAGTATGGGAATTCGGGTTAGTCCAGAATCAATGAAATACCAACTTGAACAAGCCGATGCAACTGATCGTGAAAAATTACCATTCCATAAAATGTTGCTCAATGGCGAATTACCATATACAATTGGTGGAGGAATTGGTCAATCTCGTCTCTGTATGCTCCTTCTTGGCAAAGCTCATATTGGAGAAGTACAGGCAAGTATTTGGCCAAAAGATATGATTAAGAAGTGTGAAGAAAACCATATTCAAATTCTATAATTTAAGGGAGAGTATAAAAGTGGAAACTATTACAATTAGTGAAGCACCTAAACATGTTGGGGAAACGGTTAAGATTGGTGTTTGGTTAACTGATAAGCGTTCAAGCGGTAAGATTGCATTCTTGCAACTCCGTGACGGAACTGGATTTTTCCAAGGAATCATCCGTAAAAATGATGTTTCTGAAGAAAAATTTGATTCTGCTAAGCATGATTTACACCAAGAAACCAGTTTTTGGGTAACCGGTGAAATCGCTGAAGACAAGCGTTCAAAGTTTGGTTATGAAATTCACATCAAAGACTTTGACATTGTTGGCGAAAGTGAAGATTACCCGATCGGTAACAAGGAACATGGAATTGATTTCTTGCTTGATAACCGTCATTTATGGTTACGTTCTCGCAAGCCGTGGGCATTAATGCGGATTCGAAGTCGTGTTAAGCTTGCGACAATGGAATTCTTCGAAAAGCATGGATTTACTCAATTTGATGCTCCAGAACTAACTGGAAGTGCTCCTGAAGGGACAACAGAATTATTTGAAACTGACTACTTTGATCGTTCTGCTTTCCTTTCACAATCTGGTCAATTATACGCAGAAGCTGGCGCCATGGCATTAGGCCGCGTCTACACGATGGGTCCTACTTTCCGTGCTGAAAAGTCAAAGACTCGTCGTCACTTAATGGAATTCTGGATGATCGAACCAGAAATGGCTTGGATGCACCAAGATGAAAGTCTTAAGATTCAAGAACAATACATTGCTTACTTGGTTCAAGACTTAATTGACCACTGTGCACGCGAACTTGAAATGGTAGGGCGTAGTGTAGAAAGTTTGAAGCCGTTCACTGAATTACCATATCCACGGATCACTTATAAGGAAGCCATTGAAATGCTTCAAAAGGGTGGCTTTGATGTAGAATACGGTGCGGACTTTGGTTCACCAGAAGAAACCTACTTGGCGGATCAATTCCAAAAGCCAGTCTTTATCTTGAACTACCCTAAAGAAATCAAGGCTTTCTACATGCCTGAAGATCCTGAAGATTCCCGCCAAGTTATCTGTGCGGACTTGCTTGCTCCAGAAGGCTACGGTGAAATCATTGGTGGTTCTGAACGTTCCTACGACTACGAATACATCACAAACAAGCTTGAAGAAAACGGCTTAAGTAAAGAAGATTACGGTTGGTACGACGATTTACGGAAGTACGGTTCAATTCCACACTCTGGATTTGGAATGGGACTTGAACGATTCCTTGCCTGGATTACTCTCCAAGACCACATTCGTGAAAACATTCCATTCCCACGGATGCTTAACCGTTTGAACCCTTAATAACGAAAAAAGGGACTGTGACATAAGTTAAGTTACTTTCATAAAAAGCAAATACGCAGTACAACAATGGCCTCTAACGTCCGATAAAACCGAACGTTAGAGGCCATTGTTGCTTGCGGGGGCTCGAAAACGAAGTCACAAGTGACTTCTGTCTCGCTCCCTTTTTATATGCTTTTTTGGAACTCAATTTACTTTTTCTTCATTATTAAAATATGCTGTTCCTTTTCCCCAGTAAAATCCTTGTTGTAAAATAACTGGATTCCCAGCAAATTTTTTAGCTAATTGCCGATTTGAAATTCCTTCAATAACAAAGGTAAGATGATGTTTTTTGGCAAAAGCTAACCAGGCGTCAACAAAACTTATCATCAGTTCATAATCTTCATCCTTAAAAAGTAATAGCGATAATTTGATTCGACTAACAACCTTTAGCTGTCTCTTAATGAATGCATAGCTATTACTACCCGCACACACATCATCAATCGCCAATTCAAAGCCCATTTCCTTGAGACGTTGGATTTCTCTATCTAAATAATCAAGACTATGAATCGTTTCGCGGCGTTCCGTAATCTCAATGGCCACGTGATCGTGATATGCTTCGCGAATCTCTTCTAAAAATTGCCAAATACTTTCAAATTTCATTTGACATGGTTCTAAATTAATATATATTTTGCGATTTTGTTGCTCGTTTAAAGCATTTTTTAATGATTTACGGCTCGCCTTAATCCATACATCGTTCCCCTCTTGCGTTGTGAGACTATGCAGGAAATCACTCCCTGGAAACTCGCCATTATTATTTCGAATAAGCATTTCATAAGTGTCAATTTCAGCATTCATCGCTTGATCAACACTAAGGATTGGCTGAAATATATTGTACATTTTTATCCCTAACTTTTAATAATTGTTATTTATTTTACGTTCTAAACTAGGCTTTTGGGGACGTTGGTGATGCTGATCAGTAACAATCCATCCCCGGCCATTGTTCTTTACACCATATAACATTTTATCAGCTCGCTTCAGGGTCGTGTCAAGTAATTCATCATTCAAACGATCAGTTAAACTGCATGAAAAGCTAATCGTTAATCTAATTCCTTCTTTAGTAACAATCGATTTATTATTAAAGAATTTTTCAATTGACTGTAGTAATTGATAAACCTCTTCTAGTGAATGGTTAGAAACTACAATAGTGAATTCTTCACCCCCGAAGCGATATACATAACCATGCTTGGGAAATGCGGAATGAATTTGTTCGCGAAAAACTGTTGAGAAATAATTTAATACTTCATTACCAACAAAGTGACCGTATGTATCATTTATCTTCTTAAAGTGATCAATATCTAATGCCCCGATTACGATATTATGGATTTCACTATTATTAGCTAATCGATTAATTTCTTGACTAAGCGCTCGGTAGTTAAGTAACCCTGTCAAATCGTCACGTTCACTTTCTTTTTCAAGAAGTTTTATTTTTTGCTCATTTTTCTTCTCACTATAAAAACGTTGATCTTCAAACATTGCAATAACAAATAATCCTATGGTTGCTGCGGCAACACTTACAGGTGAAAAGCTATGGTTAATCCCCAGCGATACTAACTCAACTATTCCTAGCGATGCAATGGCATAAAAATAACTAATTCTTTTAGAAATGCTACGCCACCGCGTTAAAACCAAACAAATTGTCGTAAAAATAATCGATTCAACGATCCAATACCACCAATCTTTTAGCGGCAAAATCCCCATCAAGTATTCCACGACATTCACAAACAACGGGGTTAGAGCTAATAATGCCCACCATATTTTGTACACTTTATCGCGAAAAAGCATTGTAACAGAAACAACTTGCATGAAAACAACTTGCCCGATATTAAATAAGGACAACTGAAACAAACAAAATTCCTGAATAAAGTAAGTAATTATAATAATGGCTCCTAGCCCCCAACTAGTTAACCGTGAATTCTTATACGAAACCCAATACCGTTCAAAATAAATTTGACTGATAATCATACAAATAACGATGATTGGTAAATAGAGTATCGCGTAAAAAAGTTTAAGCGCCAACTTATTTTCACCTTTTCAAACTTTATTTTTATTAATAGCTTTAAAATTGTACTTCTTATAGTCGAATTAATCTAGTAGACCTTTTATGGTTTGTATTAATCCATCATAAAAAGAGCAAGATTGGATAAAATTTCCAATTTTGCTCTTTTTTAAAATATATTCGTATTAACAATAATTTTGCGCTTTAGCTATTTGCGATAAAATCCAATAACCGATACATAACTCGCTTATTTTCAGCCGGAACGCCATGCTGAATGATTTCTCTTCCAGTTTGGTGGAGATCATTATGGTCTAATGGGTATTGATCATCATTTACAGCAATCTCGCGAACATTATCTGCTGTCGGCTCAAAGTGGAATTGAAGTCCGATTACATTACCGTTCATAACAAAGCCTTGATTTTTAACTAAGTCACTACTAAATAATAAGTCTGCTTGAGTTGGAACTTCAAACATCTCTTCGTGCCAATGTAAAGCAGTTAATTTTGGAGGAATATCAGAAATAAGATCACTTTTTAGATACACCGGCGCCCAACCGACTTCTTTATGTGGTGCCTTTTTTACGGCATAACCGAGTGTCTTAGCAATCTGTTGGGCTCCATAACACGCACCAAAAATTGGCTTATGAGTATCCAATAGTTGCTGAATTAAAACTCGTTCTTGCTTAATCCACGTTAAGTCGTCATTAGGGCTCATGGGACCGCCAAGAATAATCAACATATCAGTCTCGTCAGCAGTCGGTAAGTTACCAAACTGATAAGGATGATAAATATACATCTCGTGTCCGCGATCCTGTGACCATTTTTGAATTGTTCCTGGTCCTTCATTTGGCGTATGTTGCAAAACATTGATTCTCATCGAATATCCTTTCCGTCGACGGCAATGTTGTGCTAGGTATCGCCTGCAAGTACCTAAGATATTATTGTTATAACATCAAATCATAGGCTTAACAATAGTTTTTATTCCCAATATTCTTCATACTTTCGTGATGCCCCAGTTGCAGCATCAACATCTGCTCCACCGTTATCTTCACGCCTAAAAATAAAAACTGGCTCTTCATTCTCTTGCTGATAATCAACAGTAACAACTAGCCCTGAGAAGAACCAGGCATCCGCAAAGTTAACATGGTAATTAATACCATCTTTTTCTATTACGATTGTTGCCTCATCGAGCATCGATTCAGGTTCATATCCCTGCTTAGGACCATGTTTAACATTGTGTGGTTGAATTGTTTTACCATAAAATTTTACTCCATCTCCACTAGCGAGGTTAAATTTTTGTTGGAACCACTTGCTAGCAGCATCAGTAATAATTAATTGCACTTCAATCACCCCTTAGTTTACTATTTCTTTTATTTTACAACCAAGAACCTATATTTGCCTATTTCTGAAATTAAGCTATTCGCAGCCTCCCTCTAATTTTGTCGTATTATTATTTACACGTATAGATTAACATCTTTATTAAATAGTTTCAAAGGAATTTATTTAAACTAAAATACATGTTGACTTTATAAAAACACGTGTTATTATAATACCTGTAAATTAAAAAATAACAAGTCGAAAATTAAAGGAGATTGTTAATTATGAAATATGCTGTAACTGCCGCTACTGGTAACTTAGGACAAGCTGCTGTTAAAGAATTAAACAAGTTAGCTGGTGCAGAAAATGTTATTGTTATTGCCCGGAACACTGACAAGGCTGCTAAGCTCTTTCCTAATAATGAAGTTCGTCAAGGAGATTACGAAGATAAGTCATCAATGATCAATACTTTTAATGGAATTGATCGCGTTCTCTTTATTTCGTCTCAACCGGGTGGTAAGGTTGATCGTGCTACTGCTCATGCTAATGTAGTTGATGCATTAAAGGAAAACAATATTAAATTTGTTGCCTATACTAGTTTTCCCGACGCACAAAATTCTACTGCTGCCCTTGCAACTGACCACCGCCTTACAGAAAATGCAATTAAAGAAGCAGGCATTGATCACTCATTCCTTCGTAACAACTGGTACCTTGAAAACGAAATTGGTTTCCTTCAAAGTGGAGCTGCTAGTCGCGATGCATTGTACTGGGCTAACAACAAAGCTGGTTGGGCACTTGAGCGCGATTACGCTGAAGGAGCTGCAAAAGTCATTACCAGTGAAGCTCCTCGTGAAGTTTACGAATTTACTGGTAAAACCCGTACTTATGATGAATTAGGAAAGGCTCTTCAAGAAGCTACCGGCAATGATTTTGCTATCAAGCAAATTTCTCATGATGATTATGTAAAATCATTAGAAGAAGCTGGCTTAGATACCCCAACTGCTGAACTTTTCGCATCATTCCAAGACCCCATTAACTCTGGAAATCTTAATAAAGAAAGTAACGATTTAGAAGAGGTTTTTGGACACCCAGTTACTCCGCTTGTTGATGCCATCAAAGAAGTCCTTACACGGTAAAATCATTAATAAATATCACAAAAATAGAGAGGTTAAGAAAATTTTCGCCAATGTCATTAAGTTAATAACTTGACAAGTTTGAGTCATATCTATGCTTAATACTTTGGCAAATCTCCAGTCTAATTCAAAAGCAGCTAATTGGTAATTTATAATTGTCAATTAGCTGCTTTTGGTTATTTAAGACATACTAAAAGAGCCCCCTCGCTTATTTTGGTTGCTACTTACGCAACTCGGTAAACAAAACTAATTGCACTTTTTGCTTTTAACTTGCGCTTATCTCTGCGCCTTGGACTAGGTTTGTTATCAGTACCTCCCAGTTGGGCTTACCAGTTTTAGTTGTCCCAATCTGAAACTTACAAACCCGAAAATTGGTTGGACAAAATACGCCAAAATCCCAGCGCTGATCTATGGTATTCTTGGAATGAAAAGCTTTATAGTGATGCCAGTGGTGATAATTCGCTCTTTATTTTTGTGCGTGACGTAGTAATAATTAGAAGTTGTTACAAGACACTTGATTCGACGATCACATTCGCAATTCGGTAATTCCTTCATTTCTTTGATGCTTCTGCCAGCTATCCTAGCACGAATAACATAATAGGCTTTTGGCCGCCGATTGAGATTTTCAATTAGATTAAAGCTAGGATACCCCAGTTCATTGAGACGATTGAATTCTTTGACATTAAGCCAAACATATCTAGGGCCCCCTCACATTCATTCAATTTTGCTTTCTGTTGTTCAAAAGCCGGCACAGAAACTTAGTCATTAAGATCAGGGAAGGTATCAAATAATTCAGCATTAAGGCTGTTGTTCCACATATTCAGGATCGTTTTAATGATTGTTTTAGCAGGCAACTTACGATTACGTGTGAAATCATGTCCTAAATTAGTAAAATTATGAATACGATTAGTGGTTTCGTTGATAATTTGATTCAAAACGTTTAGATTATTGGTATGGTTAATCATATGTGACATGCTCCTTACTATAAGTTGAGGACTGTTAGATGAAAGGGATTGGCTTTCCTCTATTTAATTTAAAAAACAGATCAAGTTTAAAGCAAAGAATGAGGCTTCATCTACACAAATTGTGTAAATGAAACCTCATTCTTTTTGTCAATAGCTTAACTTAATGACATTGCGATATATATTCTCGGCATCTATTTTTCCTGCTTTGAACACATAAGTAATTTTTGCTGGTAGCTTTCCTCTCGATTTAATTGGCTAAGCATTACTGCTGCAACATCTGCACGATTCGTACGCGGTGCTCCTGGCATTTTATAACCGGAAGCTGCATTTCTAACCAGCGGATGTTCAGTCTTAGGACCATCGAAAAGTGGACTCGGATAAATTAACGTCCAGTTTAAGTTTGAGGCGATTAAATGGCGTTCTCCTTTCTCATGATCAGCCTGATTCCCCTTCAAAAATGTTTGAACCCCGATTTTATATGGATAAGTTACATTTCTGATAGTTTCACCAGTTCCCAAACTTGATAAAACAATAATCCGTGATACAGCAGCTAGTCTCATTATCTTAATTAATCGCGGCATAAAACTAGCAAATAAATCAGCGGAACTATCCTTAATTGGATTTCCCAGGGCAACTAATACTGCATCGCAAGACATCATTGCCTGCTGAAGCTTTGTTGTCTCCTCAAGTGTTCCTTGAATTATCGTTAAATTTTCTTGTGAATTTAATTTTTCAGGAGAACGCACATATGCTACCACTTCATGTCCATCTGATAACGCTTGCCGAACTAATTCCTGTCCCGTTCGTCCAGTTGCTCCAAGAATAAATAGTTTCATTAGTTGCTACCTTCTTTCTTATTATCCTTCTTAAATTGAGCAGTAATTATTAGAATTAATCCTGTAATTATCGTATAGATTAGTCCCATCACTACAGAGTTTGCAGGTCCATGGTTAAAGTACATAATGCTTTTTACTCCCCTATACATGTAAGACATCGGGAGCCAATCAGCTAATGTACTATAAAAACCATTTAACGATTCAGGAACTGCAGTCAATAATGGTGCTGCAAAGAATAGCAGTAACATAAAAACTGGAATTGAAATTATCCCAACCCATGATTCTACCCCATTAATAAAGATAATGAAGGCAAAAGCACATAGCGACATAAATAGCCCCAGTTCAGTAAAGTTAGGAATATTGACATCCAAAATCCAAGATTGTAATGCGGGAACTCCATAACCGATCACTAAAGCTGATATACCAGCAGCTATTAGTTGAACAAACAAAGCTGAAAATTTTTCTTTAAGCGATTTAAATCGAATTTTTGAGAATGCAAATCCTAAAAGCATTGACGTTCCTAGGCTTCCAAGCCATACCGATTGAAAGAAGTGTGCGCCACCATTTGCCAAATCGCCAGTTTTATTAACCTTTTCTTTTTTTATGGTTAATGGATTGGATAAATTCAAAGCCATTGTTGATGGGATTGATGTTGACCTATTCGCTACGTTTTGTAGTAAGTTAGTGCTGAGTTTATTATTTAATTGGGTTGTCATCTGCGTCAATGCAGTATTGACTTGGGTTGTAACAGCTGTTCCCATCCCCTCATTAATAATAATCTTTAATTCTGCTTTTTGTGCATTAGGTGCTGTTAAGCTTTGAAGTTTTTCTGAAAAATCTTTAGGGATAACAATTGCCCCATAATATTTTTCCCGATTCATATCTTTCAATAGCTTTTTTTCAGAGTCAAACACTGTCCATTTAATACTCATTGCTGAAGAGTTTGAAGAACTAGTTGTTTTTGTTATTTGTTTTGTCAAATTTTCTCCAGTTGCTCCGCTATCTTCATTTACAATAGCGATTGGCAAATCGTTAACTTTAACATGAGTTGAAGGTATTGCAGTAATTGAAAAGTAGGCTCCGATAAATAAAGCTACTATAATTGGCAACCATAAAAATTTGTTTTTTAATAGTTTTAACATAGCAATCTCCTCTTCTTTCTAATAATATCGTCATTATAAAAAAGAGGGTGTTATACTAGAACTACAAAAAGCTACAAGGTGTTGCATTTTTATGAAAAAATCTAAAACTGAGAAAAAAATTCAAGATGCCTTACTATTACTTTTAAAAACGGAAAGTATTAACCATATCACCATGAGCCAGGTTGCTCAAAAAGCTAATCTCAATCGTGTCACTCTCTATCGACATTACAATGATAAATGGGACATTTTAGAGAGTATAGAACAAGAATTTCTTCATAAGCTAGACACTCCGCATGCAAAAATGATAACTAATCTTCAGCTGACTACTCAGTCTTTACATCCCCATCCTAATTTAAGAGCCCTAACAAGCTTCTTTAAGGTCTTTCAAGATAATTTTCCCCTTTTGCAAGTTCTTATGGGCCCAAATGCCAACTTAGGATTTACTAATAAATTAATGACTTATTTAATCAACTTAGAAGAAAAGTCACATCCTTACATTCCAGTTAGTATCCAGAAATTGAATCCAGATATGTTTTCTTACTACAGTATTTCCGCTTTGATCGGAATAATTCAATTTTGGCGAAAAAATCAAAATTACTCACCATCACAAATGGCAGAATTTTTCTTTAAAATTCGTATCGGTGCTATTAAAGAATTCCAAAACAAATGAAAATAAGGCCAAGCGTTCTGATAAAAATAAAAAACTTGGGACTGTTAAAATCACCAAGTTTTTTCTTATAGCATCCTCTAATAAACCTTCCCAAAACTTTTATTTTTCGTCATTTTGAACCATCTTTAAGCTGGAGCCAAAGATCTGTTCAATCGTAACCGGGTCACGGTGGTCAAAGAATTGGCTTTCGTTCTTGTTAAGACTAGCCATTTTTTTCATATCATCATCGGAAAGTTCAAAATCAAAGACATCGATATTTTCTTCCATCCGGTTCTTGTGGACTGACTTTGGAATAACAGTAATGCCCCGTTGTAAAAGCCAGCGAAGAATTACTTGACCATTGCTCTTGCCATACTTGGCAGCAATTTCCGCAATTGTTTCGTTGGTAAAGATATCATGCTTACCTTCCGCAAATGGTGCCCATGCTTCAACACGAATATCTTCACTTTGCGCAAACTTAACCTCTTGATCTTGCTGGTACCAAGGGTTAACTTCGATTTGGTTGACCGCTGGCTTAACCGGCATTGTTAATTCGAGATCCTTTAGTTGATCAGCGTAGAAGTTCGATACACCGATTGCGCGAATCTTACCTTCTTTCTGTGCTTCTTGTAATGCTCGCCAAGCACCCATTGTATCGCCATATGGTTGGTGGAGAAGGTAAAGATCCATGTAATCAAGGCCAAGTTTTTGCAGTGAAGCGTCAATCCCCGCTTTAGCCCGCTTATAGTTAAAATCAGACACCCATAACTTAGAAGTTACAAAGACATCTTCACGGTTTACACTACTATTCTTAATTGCCTTTCCAACTGCTTCTTCATTTTGGTAAGCAGCAGCAGTATCGATTAAACGATAGCCTACTTCAAGCGCATTGGTAACTGCTTGTTCAGCTTGGCTTAAGTCTGGAACTTGGAATACTCCAAATCCAAGGGTTGGCATTTCTACTCCGTTATTTAATTTTACTGTTGGTACATTTGTCATAATAATTCTTCCTTCCTGTAATTAATCATTGTCTATATATTAATTGCTAATTTACAAATTGAAAATTACTACCTTTACATGGTAGTATACAATCAGCGCATACTATTAAGGAGTGGTCCAATGATCGACAATTACTTGCTTGAAGAATTAGTGACCTTTGCCAGTGAAAAAACACTTGCTAAAACCGCTGAAAAACTTAACGTTACCCAACCGACCGTTACCCGGGGGATGCAAAAATTAGAAGACGAGCTTGGAATTCAATTATTTGACCGCCAACCCAACCGCATTGTCCTCACTGATACTGGAAAATTAGCTGCTGAAAAAGCTACTGAAGTTCTCGCCGTCAACCGTAATTTTGTTCAACAACTTCAAAATTATGCTGCTCGACAATCAATAATTAAAATTGCATCAATTGCTCCGGGCCCATTAATTCTGCTTCGTGTAAAAAGTGCATCTTTCTCTACACAAATTTCGATTGACGAGCAGTTTATTACTCCTGACCAAATCACCGCTTCACTTTTAAATAATGAAAATTCAATAATTATCAGCGACCAAGAGATTCAAACTGATCAAATTGAATCACGTTATTTAGGTGCTGAAAATCTCTATGTTAATCTTGATAAATTTATGTACCTTGCTAATTCCCAACAGGTTTCTTTTAAGGACCTAGCCGGATTAAGCTTTGTCGTTTTGAACGATATCGGACCATGGAAAGAAATTATCCAAAAATATATTCCAAATGCTAAATTTTTATATCAAGAAGAATGGGCCGCACTTACTGAAATCACCAAATATTCCAGTTTCCCATACTTTAGCACTAATATAACAACAGCTAATCCACGACAACGTACTTCAAAGGACGATCGAGTCAGACTCCCAATTACCGATGAAGCTGCGACAATGACGTTTTATGCTAACTACCTTAAGAAACAAAAAAATTCTTTAACGCCCCTACTTAATGAAATTAATCAAAATTGGCCTAATTTAAGTTAAATTATAGGCGTTTAACTTGTTTCGCTGAAAATCCCTATTTAAAATATTAATAAAAAATGAATCATGGTGACTAAAAATGACGAAAAAATTATTACTCCTTTCAACCGGTGGAACTATTGCCTCGGTTGTCTCTGATGAAGGACTAGCTCCAGGCGAATCTGGCGAGGAATTAATCAAAATGCTTGGTCGGCTGGAATATGACATTACCGTTCGTGATATTCTCGAATTAGATTCATCCAATATTCAACCAGAAGAATGGAAAATTATTGCCGAAGCGATCTATGACCATCGTAACGAATATGATGGAATCGTCGTTTCACATGGGACAGATACGATGGCTTATACTGCTTCGATGCTGACTTTCATGCTTCAACATATAAATATTCCGGTTGTGCTAACTGGAAGCCAAGTTCCTATGAATGTGATTCTTAGTGATGCCCCTGATAACTTACGACTTGCCTTTGCAGCCGCTGCTAACTGCGAGCCAGGAGTCTATATTGCTTTTAATCGTAAAGTAATGCGTGGTTGTCGGAGTGTTAAAGTGCGGACAACCGCCTTCGATGCTTTCGAAAGTGTGAATGTCCCACCAGTAGGAGAAGTTACTTCAGACGGCTTTTCAATTAGGGATCACCGGCATCCCCAACCTGGTAAAAGTCAATTAAATACTAAGATCGATACTCATGTTTCACTGGTAAAGCTCTTCCCCGGATTTGATCCTGCCTTGCTCCATGCAATGGCTAAGAATGGCTGTCATGGAATTGTGATTGAAGCGTATGGTCTCGGAGGAATGACCTCGATTCGGCGAAATATGGTCGCTGCGGTTGGTGAATTAATTCGAAACGGCATTCCAATTATTACTTCCAGTCAGTGTCTTTACGAACGAAGCGACTTGACAAAATACGAGGTCGGACGACTTGCACTACTAGAAGGAGCAATCAGCGCCCGCGACATGACTTCCGAAAGTGCTATCACTAAATTAATGTGGGGTCTTGGTCAAGGGATGGATGTTAAAGAAATTGCAGACTTCTTCAATACCGATGTTGCTGGTGAAGTAACTTTAGACTAAACGAATAAGAGGACTGTGACATAAGTTAAGTTACTTTCATAAAAAGCAAATACGCAGTACAACAATGGCCTCTAACGTCCGGCAAAACCGAACGTTAGAGGCCTATTGTTGCTTGCGGGGGCTCGAAAACGAAGTCACAAGTGACTTCTGTCTCGCTCCCTCTTATTTTTTACGTCAATTAAAACCAACTACGGATCCAGTTAACAAATCGGGTCCACCAAGACTGAGCTTGTTGCTTAACTGCCTGACCATCTTGAGAATTTAAGAATTTTTTCGCCTTATTCATCATATCTCCTGATGAGTTCTTTACATTATTAATTGTATCAGTTACGTGCGAGCTATAGTCTTTACTTGAACTAATTGGAGCATTATTAAATTGAACAAGCGCATTAATAATTGGTTGTTCATGATTCTTTGTTTCATTGTAAATGTTTCGCTCTTCAAGTTTCTGATTAAAGATTACTTGAATTTGATTTTGCGTTGGGGTAGTTCCTTGTTTCTTTTGTTGGTTAATTTCTTTAGTGGTATCACCAACCGCAGCCATCAACTTACCAGGATATTTACTATCATCCTTATTAGCTTCAATTGCCCCATTTGTTGCGGTCAACATTTGGTTAGCAGATTGAGTATTTTGCTCATTTAAACTAACTCCATCTGCCGCAATTGCTTTATAGACTCCGGTTAAAGCTGACTCTCCAGAAACAGCCCGGTTAGCGCTAACGGTAATAGTAACATCCGTAACCCCCGCCATTTGCGCAACCATAGCGTACTGTTGGGCAGTGACTTTCGTAATATTATCCTCACCATTAAACTTTTTTACATTAACTTTAATCCCTGAACCTGGATCGGTGGGGACAATTGCTACCGAACTAACCATGGCAGCATTAGTTGTCGAACCATTTGGATTAATATACTTCTGATAATCACTGGCAGTAGCGGTTAACGTTGTAAAGTTATCATCGACTGCTAGCACATTATTTAATTCATTCTTCTCGGCAGCCCCTGCTCCATATACAACATATGATTTATTTAACGTATGGGTCTGGGTAGTTGAACTGCTGCTCGTACTTTCACTAGTTATCTCAGCCGCCAAAACTGTGGCCTGGCTAACTGGCACTGCTAATAAAGATAGTGCGAGAGTAGAAGTAATAATGATTTTTGTTAACTTATTTGAGCGCACTTTTTTACTCCTTTTAAGGCAAATTAAATTTATGTTAATGATAAGAAAAATGAAGGGAAATTACTAGCCATTTCTAATATCTTTAAAACAGTTTAATGATTAGGCAGGCGTATTAATACCGACACTCTCCTGACAATAAAGGTGTTCATTAGCTATCAATTTTAAAACTAAATCAGCGATCGAACTAATTGTTACATACTTTCCGCCAAAAGGTTCTCCCTTGTGTGTAATCTCATAGTCAACCGGACCACGCATAAATTTACCAGGACGAATAATCGTATAATCCAGGTCAGTTGCTTCGATTTCATCTGCCGCATCACGATACGGCCGCAATACCGGATTATATTCTAAATTACCACCAACACCAATGAAATTAGGAATTTCATTATAGATTCCCATTGAAGTAATGAAAATTAAACGGTCTACTTTTTGGCGTTTCATCGCTGCGATAATCTTTTCTGCATATACTCCTAAAGGCCCGCTCAATGCGACAAAAATTGCATCCTGGTTCTTAACCGCGCTATCTAGATCAGCATCGTTCATGACGTTCCCCGCAATAATTTGCTCTTGTGGATTTGGGTCAAGCTGGTCAGCAGAACGGGCAAATAATGTAAGATGGTGATTAGACTCTTTTAGTAATTTCTGCCGAACTGCACTGCCTAACGTTCCTGTTGCACCAATAATTAATACGTTTTTCATTCCTACTCCCCGATCTCTTTCAGCCATGCTATCTGTCCTTTTGTTCGCGAAATAGCTCGTGTCAGAATTAAATAGTGTCCATAATTGGTTTTAATAGCAGTCTTATTAGGAAAAACTTGCTTTAATCGTTGTTGAAGATATTTTAACTCTTTTTCTAATAGCAAAAGTTGCCGATTAATCATTTGAGGAATTCGTTTATCATTCTTATCCTTAATAAAAAATAATTTTAACGAGAATAGATCTTCGTGGATGGGAAGGTCTGCCACTAATTGGTCAAGCCAATTATTCAAAACTTCTTGCCCTTCTGACGTTATTTGATAATATCGTTCCTTTGCATTTTCTTGACTAGTTGAAGCAGCGATCCAACCATCATTCACCATTCTTTTTAATTCTGGATAAATTTGACTATGCGATGCGCGCCAAAAATCGCCAATTTCAGTTTCAAATTCAGCAGTAATCTCGCGCCCGGTAATGTGCGGACGGTTATTAATAATTCCTAAAATAATAAAAGGAAGAATTCGTTTTTTTGGCATTGTAAAGCCCTCCAACTGTTAATTCTTCCTTTATTATACTAATTATTTATTGATCCGGTGGTAATTTCCATCAAAGTAACGTCCTTCACGAATATCATCCGTAATCCCATCATATGGTGCTTCAGAAATTACATCCTCATTGTTTTGACCAGCATCTCCCATATAGGTAATGTGGGCAAACTCTGGAACGACTAACTTAGGATATGTATCATATTTTTCCCGTGCTTCATGCATCCGATCAATATGCTCATTTTGGAAAGTTACCGTAATTTCAGGATGTTGCTTTACCCACGCTGGGAAAAAGATTGTTCCATTAAGTTTCTTTTCATTTGGAACAAAGTCAAGTGCTACATCAGTCCCCGTCGGTTCAGTCCAAGCAACTTTATAAATACCTTCTGTCAACATTACGATATTTGCTTCTTGGTCTTTTACCCAACGGCCTGCTACCATCCCACCGTGAATCCGGTAATCAACAGTATGGTCATTCTTAGCATACCATTCATATTCCCAACCATTATCGTAAGTATAAATAAAGTGGGTCCCAAGAAAATCATCAAGGGTCTTAAACGTTTTTTCGGTCATTTTGATCATCCTTTCAATTCTCTTCTCTATGCATTTTTATTTTATGTCGTTATCGACACAATGTCAAATAAAAAAAGAAATGAAAATTTTTCCATTCCTTTTTACTGAAAATTATAGGCAGAAATCCTGTGACTTTAGTCATGGAATTTCTGCCTTCCATAGCAGCCATGAGGCTGCTTTTTCTTACTAAAAAGTCTATAAAATCTAGTTTTCGCCCCTGCAAATTTAGTAAAATTAAAGCATAAAGTCATGTGAAAATATGACCACAGTTTTGAAAGGGATCAAGCTTCGCTTGTACCCCAACAAGCAACAACAAACTCAACTATGTCAAATGTTTGGCAATGACCGCTTTGTTTGGAACCAGATGCTTGATATGGCAAAACAACGTTATCAAAACAATCCTAGTAGCCAGTTTGTTGATCAATATGGCATGGATGCATTGTTGAAACCTTTGAAGCAGGAATATCCATTTCTAAAACGTAGTGATTCTACCAGTCTCCAAGTTGTTAACCATAACTTATATCAGGCCTTTCAAAGGTTATTTAAGCATCTGGGTGGTTACCCACGCTTTAAATCCAGACGGTCTGCTAAGCAGTCCTATACTGGTAAAAGCAAAATTCAAATAGTGGCGAGCCGCTATTTGAAATTACCCAAAATTGGCTATATTAAAACCAGCAAAACTCGCCAGTTAACTCATTGTAAGATCAAACGCTATACGGTTAGTTACGATCCATCGGGTCGTTATTACCTGTCACTACAGGTTGAGACCACAGTGCAGCCACTACCGAAGACTAGTCAACAGGTCGGCATTGACGTCGGCATAACTAATTTAGCCATTACTAGTGACGGCCATAAGTATGCTAAATTTGACGCTGCCTGGTTAACTCAACAGGCGCAACATTGGCAGTCTAAGTATAGTCGCCGCTGTCATCAAGCCACGGTGAGTGTCCGTCAATGGAACCATAACCATCAGGACGTCAAAGAGGAACTGAATGACTACCAGAACTGGCAACGGGCCCGGATTCAGAAAGCTCGCTATCAACGACGAGTCGCTGATCAGCGGCGTGATTACCTGCATAAGCTGACGATGGCATTGGTCACGCAATACGATGTGATTGTCATTGAAGATTTGAAAGTCAAGAATCTGCAAAAGAATCATCATCTTGCCGCGGCCATTGCCAACGCTAGTTGGCATCAATTCCGTACCATGCTGGGATACAAGTGTGACTGGTATGGTAAACAGCTCATTACTGTCAAGCCCAACTATACTAGTCAAATCTGTAGTCATTGTAACTACCATAGTGGGTCCAAACCGCTCACAATTCGTGAATGGACGTGTCCAAAGTGTGGGGCCCATCACGATCGGGATATTAATGCGGCAGTTAATATTCTGCATAAAGGGTTAAAAGCCGTTGGCTAGGGACTAGCCGTGGTAAAAGAACGAAGTTCTGTAAGTTAGGTATTTGGAATACCAATGTAACAGCCTAAATACTACTTCGCGTTCCCAGAAACCGCCGCCTTTAGTCGGTGTGTAGTTCATTCTATTTTTCCCATAAAAACTTAATTAATTCACGGTTTACTTGGCTGTTATTGTGGAGCTTACTGTGTTGGGCATTCTTTCCATGAATTTCAACTTCGCGGTATGATTTTGCACGATCACTGACTAAATACTTTAATGATTTAGCAGAATTTACCGGTACATCTTCGTCCGAATGACTGCCATCCCCAACATCCCCGTAAATATTTAACACGGCTGTATTTCTGGGAAAGCTCTGCCGTAAGCCAAGTAATTCACGGTAAGAAGAATCCATTTTATCTGGTTCGCCTGTCTTGGAGTTTACTTTCGCATTTTGAACATTACTTTGGCCTACCAGTCCATTATAGTGACCAGCAATCGCTACTAAGTGGGCTACTTGCGGAAGGCTTTTATCATTTACATTGTCATTAATATAATTGATAATTTCCAAGTTTCCCATTGAATGGCCCACAAGGTTAATTTGCTTATAATGGTGTTGTTTTTCTAAAGCTAATACCACATTTTTTACATATTCACCGCCATGATGATAACCTTGCGTGTAATCATCTTGATATGCACTTAATTTATTATCTTCAAGGTTAACTTCCACAATCGGATTAACGGCATTTGCTGGAATTTGATGGTTAAATGTTACTTTCCCTTTTCTGTCAACGTTTGCCCGCACAATTGTCTTCGTAACACCGGCATCACGGGCAGCATTGGCCATCTTTTCTTCAGCATGAGAACTACTACCCCACCCATGAACAAAAATCGTCGGTGTTGATGATTGAACATAATGGGTTAAAGCATGTGCTCGTGAACTTATTCCTAATAGGCCAATTAAAATAACAGCAAAGCCTAATAATAATTGAGAATACTTTTTCATCTAATCTTCCTTTACAAAAGCTTCATCAAAGAATTGTTTAATCTTATTAAATGGTATTTTATCAACTCGATCATAAAGGTCAATATGTTCACAATCATCTACAACATACATCTCTTTAGGTTCTTTTGCTAGCTTATAAGCTCGTTCAGAGAAAGCACGTGAATGAGCATGATCACCAAAAATAAAAAGAATTGGCCGTGGGGAAATCTCGTCAATATAAGCTAACGCCGGAAATTGCATCATGGCTAGGTTGGAAGTAGTAGTGAAATTTCCGCGAGCATGAGCATGAAAACCACGAGGAACAGCATAGAATCGATTCCATTCATTAGTAATCGGATCGGTTTCTGGCAATGCATCAACATTCGGGTAAGGTTTAGTTGGGAAACTTGGCTTATATTCAGGAATCCCGCTTGCATAATCTTCCCAGCGTTGGTTAGCTAACTCTTCTTTCATTTTATTTAACTCTTCATCGCTTAGGTTCATCATCCCACGAACATCAGTAATATCATACATTGATGCGGTAGCAACGGCTTTAATCCGCGGATCTACCGCAGCAGCTGCTAGTGCAAAGCCACCAGAACCACAAATTCCAATAACCCCAATTTTGTTACGATCAACAAACGGAACGTCAACGCCAAGAAAGTCAACCGCTGCACTAAATGATTCTGCAAATAAACCTGGGGAGGAAACGCGTCGTGGCTCGCCAGCAGAATCCCCCATATTGGCTTGATCAAAAGTTAATACAACAAAGCCACGCTGAGCAAGTTCATTACCATACACGGCTGGTCCTTGTTCTTTCACCCCACCATATGGCGCACCAATAATTAGAGCAGGGTGCTTTTCTTTAATATCTAAACCTTTAGCGTAATAAAGGTCACCGGCTAATTCTAAGCCATAACGATTTTTAAAATTAATACTTTGCCGTTCTACGTTTTCTGATAATGGTGTAATGTATCCAAATGACATATTATTCTCCTCCGATTTTTTTAATTACTTTAGCAGGAACGCCTGCAACAACAGTATTGGCAGGAACATCTTTACTAACAACTGCTCCCGCTGCAACAACAGCATTCTCTCCAACTGTAACACCTGGTAAGATTGTAGCGTTTGCACCAAGCCAGGCATTTTCCTTAATAAGGACTGCTTTCAATTCAACACCGTGGCGCTTTTCTGGATCAAGGGGATGATTTACCGAAATAATTGTTACATTAGGTCCGACTAGAACTTTATCTTCCAATTCAATTCCGCCGAGATCAGTAAACATCGCACCACTGTTAATAAATACTTGTTTCCCAATTCTCAAGTTAGCTCCGTAATCGCTACGGATCGGCAAGCGAATTTCAACAGAGTCATCTATTTTTTGACCAGTTACATCATTGAGGATGTGGCGAATTTCTCTTTGCGATGCCGGTCGACTATTCAATTGTTGAAGCAAGTCTTGATTTTTTAAGGCCGTGGCCGTGATTGTCGCAAGTTCTTCTTTTTTAATCTCTTTCATTTTCATCCCTCTTTTGCCTGAAATTATTGTTTATATCTTATCGAGTTTTTATAATAATGTTAAATACTTATATTTAATAACATACTATAGTTAAAAAGCATATCGGGGTGATCAAAATGGAAGTTCGTGTACTGAGGTATTTTATCGAAGTAGTTCAAGAAAGAAACATTTCAAATGCAGCTAAAAGATTACATATTTCTCAGCCGACACTATCACGACAATTAATGGATCTTGAAAAGGAACTAGGGATCACTTTGTTTGAACGAGGACACCGGCAAATCAAACTTACCCAAGAAGGCTACTATTTATATGAACGGGCGCAAGAGATTACTGGTCTCGTTGACAAAACTGAAACAGACCTGCAATCGCAAAAGATCATTAGCGGAACATTAGATATCGGTGCTGGAGAAAGTACAGCTATTCAACCAGTAATGACTGTAATTGGTAACCTGCTCAAAGAATACCCAGATATCAAGATTAATTTAGTAAGTGGCGATAGTGACCTGATCTACCAGCGTTTAAATAACGGTACCTTGGATTTTGGAATCATAATGGGACCAGAAAAACTCCTAAATTATCATTCCATTAGTTTGCCACAAAAGAATATCTGGGGAATCTTAGTCCGAAAAGATCATCCGCTTGCAGAGAAGGAAAAGATTACTCCGCAAGATCTAAAGGGTGTCCCTATTATTACGTCAGCTCAATCAAAACAACAAGACGTTTTTAGAAGTTGGGCCGGTTCATTGATTGATCAGTTTAATTTCATTGGCCAGTACAATTTAATTTTTAATGCTCGTTTATTAGTCGAGACAGGAGCGTGCCTTGCATTAACCTATGAAAATCTGATCAATATCGCTGGAACTAATCTTGTCTTTCGTCCTTTAACCCCTACTATTACAGATCAAAATAATCTCATTTGGAATAAAAACCGTCAATTATCTAACGTTGCGCAGGTTTTCTTGAACCACTTAAAGGAAGTGCAATGAGTTTTACCATTACAAAAAAAAGCAAACGACCTTATCCTAAAACGAATAAGGCCGCTCAAACTTATATGACTGAAACTCTAAAATACCATTAAACTACTGCTGTCTATAGGTCTTGAAGTTCTTCCATATGGTCTGCTGTTTTTTGATCTAAGTCATTATGCTCATCAGTAAAATCATTGTAACTACCACTAATATTAGTTGCATGATTAGCAAAATGTTTTAAGTCTAAGTACGATTTATGGATAGTTTCCTTGTCGGATTTCTTTACAGAATCATTTTTCTGAATTTTTTGATCTAGGTCATGCAGGTCATTAACTTTACTATCAATTTCATCAATCTCGTCGGTATGATTACTTTGGATAGTCTCAACGGCAGATTCTACATCAAAATCATCAGAATTATCTATTGCATCACTCCATTCTTTTCCTTCTTGCTTTGAAAGATCTTCAACCTTAGAACCAAGTGTGCCGTATTGATCAATAAAATCTTCTTTATCGTCCTTATAATTTGATTTGTTCTTTTCCTGTTGTTCTGTAGCTTGTTGTTCTTGAGCTTCATCAATACTTCCCTGTGCCATTCCAGCAATTAATAGTGAAATAATCATTACTATAAGACTAATCCAAAAATATTTTTTATTTTTCTTAAGTGATTCATTCTCTTTATCTTTTCTTCCTTTAAACCACCTAACCCCATAGACAATTGCGACTATAAACGCAACAAAAAACACCAAATCAAATAACGTTACCAACATCTCCATAATATAAATATCCTCCTCAAATATACAAAAATGGTCAACCAGCGTAGCTAATTGCGTCGATTGACCATTTAGTTTTAAAACTCTTACATTTTACCAAAAATTCCTTAAACTGCATATATTTAATACAAGAACCACCACTAATTTGACTAATCGGATAAAATTTTAGATTAATAGTCAAAGTCTTCTTTTATATCATCAAAAAAGCGCTGAATAACTAGATTTCTCCAGCCTCAGCGCTTCTCTTTATTTAAAATTAAGTGAATCAATCCAACCATCAATTTGACGCGGGTTATTTAAAATTGCCCCTTGGTTGACCTTAGTATCATAGCCGTTTTCATTAACCGTTCGTTCAACATAGTTTTGTGAGCGATCATAGCTTGTTCCACCAGAAGTAGCAAATAATGCTAAATTCTTCCCGTTTAAATCAAGATGATCAATCACCGTACTAATCATCCGCGGCGGAATTGCCCACCAAATTGGATGACCAATAACGATATTATCGTAGTTAGTAATATCTGGTAAATCATCCTTAATGTCAACACGGCTATTATGCTCGTGTTGTTCAACCGTTGTCCGACTGTTTTCATCATGCCAATTAAGGTCAGCAGCGGTATATGGTTGCGCCGGATGAATTTCTGCCATATCAGCATTTAGCTTTTGCGCAACTTGTTCTGCAATCTTCTTAGTAGTGTTAGTTGCGGAATAGTATAAAACAAGGGTCTTTGCCATTATTGAGGGCCTCCTTTATCTTAAAACGCTGTATAAATTTTAACGTAAAAAAGCAATGATGAAAAATACTTATAATTAATTATTGTCTATGCTTTAAATGTATTTATTAATCATTAGCATGGATGTCATATGCATTTAATAACATTTCACCAACACCTGGCGCATCTGGATCATGCATTCCCTTACCCTTATCAAGCGCACGGATTTGATCCATTTCTTCATCCGTTAATTCGAAGTCAAAAATATCAAGATTACTCTTAATTCGTGCTTCGTGAACAGACTTAGGAAAGACAACAATTCCTTCTTGATTTTCAAAGCGGAGAATTACTTGACCAGCATTCTTACCGTATTTTTCAGCAATTGCTGTGATTACTGGTTCATGCAGTAAGTCAGCGTTACCTTGACCAAGAGGTGCCCAGGCTTCAAGGCGAACATCATCCTTCGCAAGAATTTCCCGTAATTCCTTTTGTTGGAAGTAAGGGTTAAATTCAACTTGGTTTACCGCAGGAGTTACATCAAAGTTCGGAACAAACTTGTTCCAAAGTTTAGGTGTCATGTTGGAAACACCGATTGAACGAAGCTTACCAGCCTTTTGTGCTTCTTCAACTGCCTTCCACGCTTCGTCAACCGCCCCATATGGTTGGTGAAGGAGGTAAAGATCAATGTAATCAAGCCCTAATTTGTTAAGGGAAGTTTCAATGGCCTTCTTAGCGTCTTCATATTTGTAATCTTGAAGCCACATCTTACTAGTAATCCAAATTTGGTCGCGAGGAATACCACTATCCTTAATTGCTTTGCCAACTTCTTGCTCGTTCATGTAAGCAGCCGCGGTATCGATATGGCGGTAACCAGCAGCTAGGGCATCCTTAACCGCATTGTATGTCGTGCCGTCAGCTGGGATTTGGAAAGTTCCAAAGCCGATTACTGGAATTTCATTACCATCGTTTAATTTGAAAGTAGGTACATTGTATTTAGACATTATTTTTCGTCTCCTTTGCTTTAATCATTGTCTAAATATTAGCACCAAATTTTCTAAACTAACATTACTTGATTATCATATCAGTATACTCTAAATGTATACTAACTGAATTTGATTAGTTTTTGCTGTAATTCTTCAACAACATCCCCCACTAATACAGGTTTAAACTTAGCTGAAAAGATTCCTAAGAACTTAAGTAAGGGAACATTCCGTGTCATTTTATCTTTCCGTCCCGCTCCATATACTAAAGTTGGTTCTACATAGGCTAATGGGACAGAGCTTGACTGGAGATATTTAATCAATTTCTTTTTCACTGTCGTAAATTTCTTAGGTCCCAAAATGCCGCCAATGAAGCCCATCGCTTTTGCATTCTTCTTTTCAGCAACTGCCCGCATTACGTGAGCGGGCTTCTGATTTAACGGTTCAAATTCTTGCGGGTCATTACTTGGCGCACCAACAAAATCTACACACATGTTAACCTCTATAATGCTCACTTTACTGATAAACTTCCTCGTCATTATGCTTTAGTAATGATTGTCGATGGGTTAATTGGCTTGATTGAAGCTTGGCTAAACAATCCGCATCCTGAAAGTGTGGAGCATTTTTCGCAAATTCTAACGGCTAGTCAATTGATTGCGCCACTGAATTTATTAGAAGAGAACTAGTTATCTAGCAATACTCTCAACTCCGCAATATAATTTTTACCCTCTACTAATTCAGTTGTTAGATAATTTAAAGGGTAGGATTCTTCGTAAATAAACTCGCCTTTAATAGGATAAGACAATAACTTTTCTAAATTATTAAGATATTCCCTAGTCGACCACATAAAATTAATACACAAATATTTTCCAGTTACGTCTTTGATTTCTAGCCCTGTTCCTTCCTCAGTTGGAAAAATAAGTTCTTTAAAAATACTCTGGTAGCAAATATCCTCAAGAGTTTGATAGTGAGTAGCTTTAAAACTAAAACCATATTCCAGATTGGGCGTTTGACCTGCTTTCATTAGTAATTGGTCTAATTGCGCAACTTCTTTATCCGGAAGACTTTTTGGTGTGATCTTTTCCTTGGCGGGAATAACGGCAATTTTTTTATTAATTTTCTTAACATAAGGTCCCTTTCCTAAGTGATCCTTCATTATTTCAATCGCATCTAATTGTCTTTGTTGAAACTTCGCGAGTTCTAATTTTTGTTGTTCTTGTTTAATTTGCTCTTGAATTATTTTTTCTTGTTGATTCCAAAAAGTAGTTAAACCTACTGTATCATTTTGCAACATTTCTTTTATTTCTTTCAAAGATAGATTGGTACTCTGTAAATACTTAATAAGGTTAAATAAAAAGATCTGATCTGTGCGGTAATAACGATAATGAGTATGAGGATCAATATAGGCTGCCCTGATCAACCCTTCTTTATCATATAGTCGTAAGGTTTGGACACTTGTCTGACATAGTTGCGCCATTTGTCCTATCGATAACATTTTTCTCCTCCTTGACTCTATACTTACTATAGAGTTTAAGATGAAGTTAATAAAAAGGAAAGGATGTCAAAATTATGAATAAACAAACTTTACGGCTAGTTGTTCCAGATTGGCAAGCAGGTAACAATCCGATCTATGCTTTAGGCGCAAAAATATTAGCAGCAATTGCTCCTGAAAATCCCCACCAAGAAACAGTCACTATTGATGTTCCAAATGTTACTAAAAAATTATCGCAAGAAAATAATGTTAATGGGCAGCCCCTCATTAAAAACACTTTATTGAAAACAAAAAACGCAATTGATTCTGCATCTCCCGCTAGAATTATTGCTCTTGGTGGTAACTGTTTAGTTTCACAAGCCCCAATTGATTATCTAAATGGTAAGTACGATGATTTAGGTGTAATTTGGGTTGATGCGCATCCAGATATTTCAACTCCTGACATTTTTGAAAATGAACATGCCATGGTTCTTGGAAATCTGCTAAAAAAGGGTGACCCCGTTTTTAATAATCTCGTGGCGCACCCTCTTCGTCCTAATCAAATATTTTATGCTGGCCTTCAAGAACCAACTACGATAGAAAAACAACTTCTTCAAAACGATAATCTCGAGTACCAACACCATGACAAGCTTTCAATTGATGAAGTAAAAGAATGGATTAAACAAAATAATTTTACCCACCTTTATATTCATTTCGATATTGATGTTCTCAATCCCCATAATTTTTATGCAACCTACTTTAATAATCCACATTTAACTGATATTCCGGAAAATGCTGCAATGGGACAAGCAAACGTACCAGAAACGTGGACCTTCTTAAAAGCACTTAACCAAGAATTTAATTTAGTTGGTCTCACTATTGCTGAATACATGCCCTGGAGCGCCCAACAGCTGGTTAGCTTAATGAATGGGTTAGAAATTTTTAAATAAAGATAAGAAATAAGACTAAGATTCGCTATCCTAGTCTTATTTCTTATTTACTTTTTACTCATATCGATAATTATTTTACCTTTATTATGTCCTTGCTGAACTTTTTCCATCGCTTGGGAAACTTCATTCAATGAGAATATTTTTCCAACTGCGGGGTGAATTTGATTTTTAACCAAGACCTGGCTTGCATCTGCTAATTGTTGACCATTGGCTGTAACAAATAAAAATTGATAGTCTATTTTCTTTTTGGCTGCTTCTTTTTCAATACTACGGGATGCAATACTAAAAAGGCCTTGTTTAAACTTGCTCATTTTCATTCGTTTAGCAAATTCCTTATTAGGTATTCCACGTAAAGATACGAGTTTCCCATGAGGACGTAAAATCGCCATCTGCTTAATTAACTCGGTTCCCCCTAATGTATCAATCACTAAATCAATTCCTGAAAGAACCTTTGTGTAATCTTCTTTGGTGTAATCAATAAATTTACTTACTCCAAGTTGTTCAACATATTGCTGTTTTTGTGGGCTACCGCTAGTAATTACTTTAAGTCCTTTTGCCACTGCAATTGGAATCGCCATGGCACCGAAACTCCCTGTCCCACCAGAAATAAATAGTGTTTGTCCTGGCTGTGCTTGTAACAATTCAAGAGCCTGAATTGCCGTTAAAGCAGTCAAAGGAACACTAGCCGCTTCTTGATCGGTAAGGTATTCTGGTACATGGGCAACTGCAGATTGATTAACTACTAATTCTTCAGCAAACGCACCAATATTATTTACTGGATTGCGCCCATATACGCGGTCACCTACCTTAAATTTAGTAACATTTTTACCAGCTTGTTGAACAAGTCCTACGAATTCATTTCCCAGTATTTGCGGCAATTTATATGGGGTAACTAATTTCAAATCACCATGCGCTATTAAATTGTCCAATGGATTCACGCCGGCCGCTTTAACTTCAATTAGTAGATCATCAGGTCCGAACGGCGGCAAAGAAGCATTGCTAATTAGTATTTGTGGAGTCTTTTTATTGTATTTAGTAAGTTGCGCTGCTTTCATAATAATCCTCACTTTTTCTTATCTTTATCAACCATAGCGAATTAAGAAAATAGCGTCAATAAAGTAGCTCTAACATGTGTTTCATATTTTAATTTTTATTTTTGCTTCCTAGTATTATATTTTTTAATGTCTTACTAAAAATGCATTAATTGCACTATTATTATTCAAAAGTTTTTGTCTTGCCTTATTTTATTAGTCAAAAATAAAAACTGCCAACTATTCATTTTTTGCATTATTACCTACTTAATATAGGTATTTTCAATTTCTTCTTTCTAGGCTTATAGTAAAAGTAATCAAAAATAACAGTTGAGAAAGGAAGATTTTCATGGCAAAGAAACAAACAGCTGGTCGCGACCAACTTGGTGATTTCGCTCCTAAATTTGCAGAATTAAATGATGATGTATTATTCGGACAGGTTTGGTCACGGGAAAAGGAATTAAGCCTTCGTGATCGCAGTCTTCTAACAGTTACAGCGTTGATTACAAAGGGTGCCTTTGAACAACTCCCTTACCACATGCAAACTGCTAAAAACAACGGCATTACAAAAGATGAAATTGCGGAAATTATTACTCAATTGGCTTTCTACGTTGGCTGGCCAAATGCTTGGTCCGCATTCAACGTTGCTAAAAAAGTATGGGGCGATTAAAAGATTAATTTAAAACGTGTCTTTATGGCGCGTTTTTTATTTTCGGCTTATTATAAAATTAATTAAGGATAGTGAGGTAATTAGGATGGAAGAAATTAAAGAAGCCTATTACGATGGTGAACGTCCACTTTATGGTCTCCAAGATGCTCATTTAGTAAACACTACTTTCGGTAAGGGTGAATCACCATTAAAAGAAACTGCTAACTTAACTCTCGATGGCGTGCTCTTCACATGGAAGTACCCCCTTTGGTATTCCAATCATATTAAAGTAACCAATACCATCTTTGAAGAAATGTCACGTTCTGGAATTTGGTATACCAACGATATTGAAATTACTGACAGTACAATTCAAGCACCTAAAGAATTTCGGCGATGTGATGGGATTGTTCTTAATAACGTTCATTTTACGGATGCTGCTGAAACAATGTGGAATTGTAAAAATATTAAGATGAAAAATGTCTATGCTACTGGTGACTATTTAGGAATGAATAGTGAAAACATTTATGTCGACCACCTTGATCTTGTCGGAAATTATGTTTTTGATGGAGCTAAAAATGTTGAAGTTCATAACTCACGCTTAGTATCAAAAGACGCTTTTTGGAACTGTGAGAACGTCACAATTTATGATTCTAAGATCAGTGGTGAGTACCTTGCTTGGAATACCAAGAACATTACTTTTATTAATTGCACAATCGAAAGCGATCAGGGATTATGCTATGTCGATCACTTAACGATGAAGAATTGTCGTGCTCTGCGAACTGACCTTGCCTTTGAATTATGTACTAATATTGATGCCGAGCTAAAAGGTACTATTATGAGTATTAAGAACCCAATTAGTGGTAAAATCACCGTTGATCACGCTGATGAAATCATTATGGATGATCCCAAAATTGATCCAAGTAAGATTCAAATAATTCAAAAGAAGTAAAGGGTGAAAAATATGAAATATGATTTTGATATAATTCTCGATCGGCGTCACACCAATTCTGAAAAATGGGATGTTAAGCCGAATGAGTTACCAATGACAACTGCTGATATGGACTTCAAAACTGCTCCTGAAATTATGGCCGCAATGAAAAAGAAGATTGATTCAGGTGCTTTTGGTTATGAATATCCGAATGAGGAATACTTTAATGCAGTTGCTTCCTGGTATAAAACCGAGCATAACGCGGAAGCTGATACCTCTTGGATGCAGTTCGCGACTGGTGTCATCCCTTCTATTACTGCCTGTGTTAATTATTTAAGTCATGAAGGTGATAACGTCCTGTTAATGGAGCCGGTTTACAATACCTTTTACAATTCTATCCTCAATAGCGGTCGTCATGCTTTTCCTACCCAACTAAAATACGATCAAGCTACATATACTTATTCTGTCGATTGGGATGACCTTGAAGAAAAAATGAGTAACCCGCTTACTACTCTGATGATTTTATGCAATCCTCACAATCCTACTGGTTATGTTTGGTCACGCGATGAGTTAATTCGGATTATTAAGCTAGCTCAAAAGCACGGCATCATTGTTATTAGTGACGAAATTCATGGTGATCTAGTATTAACAGGTCCAGATTATACCCCTACGTTCTCCTTACCAGAAGATTGTCGCCAAAACGTGGTTACATTAGTATCAACCAGTAAGACATTTAACGTGGCGGCCCTTCATGCCGCGACGGGAATCATTCCTAATCCTCTTTTGCGGGAACACTTTACGCGCGCAATCAATAAATATGAAGTAGCAGAACCAAACCTCTTAGCAATTCCTGGAACAATCGCTGCTTATACACAGGGTGCAGACTGGCTTCATCAACTTAAAAAGTATTTATTAGGGAACCGCGAATATCTTGTTGAATTTATTAAGAAGAACCTTCCTAAACTCCATGTTGTCCCTGGAACGGCAACTTATCTTGTATGGATTGATGTTAGCGCAGTAACTGATAACAGCGCTGTTTTGGCACAAAAGATTCGCGAACAAACTGGTTTAATTATTAATCCAGGAACCTATTATCATGGCAATGGCAGTCAATTTATTCGTATTAACATCGCCTACCCCCGTTCACAAGTCAAAGATGGTTTAGAAAGATTAGCAACCGCCATCAAAAATTAATTACTTGGCGCCATTTGATATCAGTTTGGCATCATATGATATTACTTATTCTCTTCTTCAGCATATACTAGAATCAACATCAAACGAAAGATAAGATTTTGAGGAGGAATTATTATGTCAAAAGAAACTGCTTTAATTACTGGTGCTACAGGTGGTCTTGGAATGGAATTTGTTAAGATCCATGCGCAAAAAGGTGGTAACCTTGTTTTGGTCGGTCGGAACCCACAAAAGCTTGCCCAACTCGAACACGATATTACTAACAAATACCATGTTAAAGTGATGACCATCGCTGTTGATTTCACACAGTTCGATGCTGCCGAAGAAATTTTTGAAAAATTACAAGAAACTAACACCCAAGTCGATTATTTAATTAATAACGCGGGACTTGGGGGACAAGGAAGTTTCCTCGATCGGACAATGGAACAAGATATTAATATGGCTAAGGTTAACATGATTGTTCCTACAAAATTAATGAAGCTAATCTTGCCACAAATGGTTAAACGAGGAAAAGGACATGTCCTAAATGTTTCCTCATCTGCTGCCCTTATTCCTGGACCATTACAAGCTGAATACTATGCGACAAAAGCTTATCTCACATCATTAAGCGCCCTTTGGTATGAATTAAAAGACACAGGGGTAACGGTGACAGCCTTAATGCCGGGCGCAATGGACACTGGATTTGCTAAAGCTGGTGGCTTAACTGATACAAAGATGTTTGCTAATGGGGTTAGTCCACAAAAAGTTGCCGAAGAAGGCTACCAAGCAATGCTCGACGGTAAGTTAAATGTATTTGCGGGTCTCACTAGCTGGCAACGGCCATTTGTTAGCTTGATGCCAATGATGCCTAAAAAGCCAACAATGAAGTTTGTGGCAGACCAGCAATCAAATAATAAAAAGAAATAGGTGAATTAGGTGGAAAAATTTATTATTGATGGCCGTTATGGACAATTATTAGCTGCTAATGGAATTAATCCTCAAGAAATTTTGCGGATTGTAAAACTACCAGTAGATACATTTGCTCGTCAGCAATTAAAATTAACTGAACAAGAGTACTTCGCAATGATCAATGCTATTGATTCGGTAACCGAAGATCCGCTATTCCCGACTAAATTAGTTGCCACTGATAATATTGAAACCTTTTCTCCACCTATTTTTGCTGCATATTGTAGTAAAAATGGTTATCAATTTCTTAAACGGTTGGCGCACTATAAAAAATTAATCGGTCCTGTTACTTATAACGGTACGCAAAAACCCGATACGTTAACAATAACTTTGACATCGCTTAGCGCAACGGAACCCTTACCTAACTTCTTTGTCAAAGGTGAGTTTGCGTTCATGATTCAACTAATGTCAGCCGCCACTGGTCAAAAAATAAAGCCGATTAAAATTACCGCAACTTTCAACGATGACCAGTCAGCAATTATTGATTACTACGGCGTTCCCTTTGAGCTAGGTACAGCTAATTCAATTACATTCAAAATGGCAGATTTGCTTGTCCCCTTCACTACGGAGAACACCTCAATCCTTGAATATCTCGAACCAGAATTAAAGAAAAAATTAGCTGACCTTGACATCGATGATTCATATGGAAAACGAGTTCGGAGTTCCTTAGTAGAATTATTGCCGCGTGGTGAAGCAGCAATTGAAGATGTTGCCAAATCGCTTGGCATTAGTAAAAGAACTCTCCAGCGAAAATTAAAAGCTGAGAATACTAACTTTCAACAACAATTAAATGCAACGCGAGAAATGCTAGCTAAAAATTATCTGTTGAATACAACAATGACAATCGATGATATTGCTTTTCTCTTGGCTTACCAAGAAACCAATTCATTTCTGCGTGCCTTTAATACCTGGACAGGAGTGAGTGCGCAACAATATCGCGAAAATCATCATTAAATATAAAATCCCCCGCATGCGGCTTTGACACATGCGGGGGATTTTATTAATGATCGTTTTCAACGTTTAATACTTTCTTCGAGCCAGCATCAATCTTAACTTCTTTAACTGTCCGGCCGTCTTTTACTTTAACTTCCCAAACAGCTTGATTTTCCTTTTCTTGTTCTAATTTCCATTCAATACTACTACCCTTTTTAGCTGCCTTTTCTGCAATTTGACTCGCCTCATCACGACTAATCGCCTTACTTGGATCTAAGGTGTATTTTTTATCATTTTTATCGAGTTTTTCCGACTTGCTGGAAATTACTTTACCATCCTTGGCATTAACTTTGACCTTATACTCATTTGTATTGTCAAAGCCCTTTACTTTGTATACATATTTTCCATTGTCGCTTTCTAATTCAACTTCATCGATTTGCTTATTTTGATACTTTTGATTAAATTTATCAATTGCTGCTTGCTGATCAATCTTGATATCACTCTTCTTGGCTAATTTTTCATGTTTGATGGCCGCTTCGATTTGGTCATGATGGTCATGCATTGCCACTACTCCAGCTGTTCCACCAACTCCTAAAATAATTCCACCGCAAATGCAAGCTGTAATAAGCATTTTTTTAGTCATTTGAGGAAATTTCCTTGTTTTTTTCTTGTCTGCGTTTGGCTGATGATCTTGTCTTTGTTCGATTTTTTCTGTCATTTTTATCCTTCCCTTCTTAACTTTAGTTGGTAATTTTATTTTACGAAATAATCTGCCAACTAAAACCAAGAACAGGTGAAAGTATGATGAAGAAATCTTCATTTTTGTTTAGGAAGATAAACTGTAAAAATTGTTCCAACTGGCTCATTGTCATGAATCGTAATTTCCCCATGATATTTTTCAATAATCATTTTGACAATTGAAAGTCCAATTCCCGAACCAGCAACCTTATTGGAGTGTGATTCATCTTCACGGTAGAATCTTTCAAAAACTTTTTGACGATTTTCTTTTGCAATTCCCTGACCTTGATCAGCAACTCTTAAAATTATGCGGCGATCATCTGTCGTTAACAGCACATCAATTGGTGAATCAATTGGTGAATATTTGGCCGCATTTTCTAATAAATTATGCACAAGACTTTGAAAGTCACCCTTTGTTATACGGTAAGATATATTCGGGTTTAAGTCCGTAATAAATTTCTGCTGATATGCGCCGTGGAGTGACTCAACTTCAGCAAGAATAATTTTCGATAAGTTAATTTCTGTTAATTTTTTAGTTTGATGTCCTTCTAGGATAAGCAATTCATTTATTAATTGACTCATTCGCTGTGCTTCTTGATCAATGTACTTTAATGATTTGCCAATTAATTCTGGATGTTTATCCCCATGCCTTCTTATCAAGTTTACATGTCCCAGAATTCCGGCAAGTGGTGTCTTCAACTCATGAGATGCATTTGCAATAAATTCTTTTTCTCGTTGCATCGCTTGATACTGCCGGTCTAATAACTGATTAAAAGACTGCGCAACTTTTCGTACTTCTAACGGCTGTTGGGGAACCATCAAAGTTTGTAATCGATCACTTTGAGGCGTGATTGCATCGATTTCATTATCTAAACTAGTCAATGGTCGGGTCCATCCTTTAGCCAACCGATGAATGATTGGGAGAGTAATGATGCTTATTGCAAGGTTAATTAACAAAGTCACTACCAAGAGCCAGCCTGTTAATTTGATTAAATCATCAACATTAATCGCTACTTTTACAATTCGCTGATGATGGACTTTTTGCTGCCGTAAATAATAGACCCCATGCCGGGTTAACTGTAGATTCTTGATCGCTAAATTTCGCTGGTCAATTCGTTTAAAAATTTTACGGGCTTTGGGTGAGGTATATTCTCGTTTACCATCAGTGATCTCGATTGCGTCATCGTCTTGACGAGCAACATAAGCATTCAAAAAAGTTTCGCGATTTTGATTTTCGGGCCAATCTTCCTCAATTGTCTCAATCACTTCTTCTGCCTGATCATCAGCATAACGATAGATTAAATTAGTGGCGGTAACCACAAAAAGAAGATTAATAACTACTAAAATCACTGCAAACAACATTAAGAAAAGACGAGTTAATTGCCGCGATGCAGTTACTGGATGTGTGTTACTCATTGCTCATCACCTAATACATAACCAATCCCTCGCACCGTTTTAATTAAGTCGCGGTATTTGCCTAACTTGTTGCGCAAAGCACGAATATAGACATCAACAGTATTGGTCTGACCATCAAAATCATACCCTCATATTTCATTAAGAAGATCATCACGGGTTTGAACGACTCCTGGTTCTTTAATTAGGGCAACCATGAGGGAAAATTCTTTAGGCGTTAAATGAACCTGCTTGCCATCAACCATAAATTGATGTTTCAGTAAATTAATTTCAAATGGTCCAAATTTATAATCATATTTCTCTGCTTTTTCTTGACCCAATCGTCGTAATACAACCCTAATTCGTGCTAAAAGTTCCTCAATCTCAAACGGTTTAGTAATATAATCATCTAATCCTTGATCAAGTGCCATACTAATATCAGAAGTTTGACTACGAGCCGTAATCATAATAATCGGCACATTACTTGATTGCCGAATTCGGCGTAGAACTGTGAGACCATCATAAATTGGGAGCATCCAATCTAATAAGATTAAGGTTATATCTTTCTCTTTAAAAATATCGAGTGCCTCACGCCCATCTTTGGTCCAGATGACTTCATAGCCTTCAAGTTCTAGTTCGGTTATTAAGAAACTAGCAAGACTTTCCTCATCCTCAACTAACATAATTACAGCTTTCTTCATTATTTTGCCTCCAATTATTTTGTCCTATATACTATTTTAGCTGTTTTGATTGAAGGAAAATAAAAAAGTTTCATATGAAACTTTTTTGCTAAAACTAAAATTTGCTTTCTAAATGATATAAATCATTCAGAAAACGCGCAACAATTTTTAAATCATCCATTGAGTATTTTGCGGTTAATTTATCAACCAATTCTCTCTTTATTGTTTCATGCATCTGATCATGGACTTTTGCTAGTTTCTTTCCTTCATCCGTTAGTGAATAATATATTTTCTTTTTATCGTCAGAATGTTTAGTCGCCAAAATTAAATCGTATTGAAGGAGTTTTTTTGCGGCTCGCGTAACTCCCCCTCGTGTAACATTTATTTTTTCAGCAATTTCTATCCCTGTCTGTTCGCCTGATTCAAGTGCCGACAGAATATGGAATGCGACAATCGACAAATTAAGTACTTCTTGCTTTAATTTTTCATCGGTTAAGTGTTCTTGAATCCACTGCTGTTCTTGTGAGCCATGAATATTACTGTGTTGTACGCGTAATAGTTCAATCGTATGGCGAATCTTAGTTATTGTTTCTTCGTTTACTTTATTCATTACTTGGCCTCACTATTTATTATTAAGGCCATTATATCAAAATACTTTCGCCATCGATTTTGCTTCTGCTAATGCATTATCAAGAATTTTTTGCCGTTGATCACGGTGAGCATCGGCACCCTCAACAAATAATTTTTCAACATCAGTAATTCCGTAGAACTTTAGCATATTCGTCAAATACATATCACCAAGATCCATTAATGCTGAACTTTCTTTGCTCTTAATTCCGAATGCCTTTTTAATTAGGAATTTAACGGTTCCCCACTTTCCACTTTTATGATATTCGCTACCGGCTGCCTGAATGTGAATTGCCTTTTTGCCTGTCAATAAACCAACTGGCCCATTGGAAGTATATTTAAATGTTTTGTGAGCAACTGCTGTAAGGTCTAAATATTGTTTCATTTCTGCTGGTAAGAAATGGTTATACATTGGATTGATAAATACATATTTATCGGCGCTAATAAATTCATCTAACCATTCTTCATGACGCTTTAGAAGATCTTTCTCTTCTTCTGTCATTGGTTCATCAAATTTTTGTTTTCGCCATGCTTCCATCGTCACATCATTTAACGGTGGGACGCCCTTGGCATAAAGGTCACGGATAATAACTTGATCGTTAGGATGCGTTTCCTTATAGGTATCAACGAATTGCTTCCCGACCGTTAAAGAAAGACTATTTTCAATATGTGGATGTGCTTGGATTACTAATAATGTACTCATAAAATCATTCCCTTTTCCATCTTTGTTGCTTATCAACATCTTTTTGATATATTTTACTCGTTTTATGTTGCTTGTCAACAAAAAGGGGAGATTTTTGTTATAAAATAGTAATTGTGATTTTTAACTGAAGGAAGTGGTGCAATGTCAATTGGGCAAATTTTTAACCAAGTCGTCATTATTTTCTTATTAATGCTTTTAGGGGCAGTTATTAGAAAGCTCGGATTTCTCCATCCACAATCAATTAATGACCTAACAAATATTACACTCTACTTTTTATCGCCAATCGTAATTATTAAGGCCTTTGAACAGCCGTTTTCGCGATCACGATTTTATCAATTATTACTATTGATTGCTGGTGTCTTTCTGACCTATTTTGTTTCAATTTTGATTGCAAAACTACTTTTTCATAAAGTAAAGGACCAAAATATTCGTCAAATTGCAACTTATGGAAGTATCTATTCTAATAATGGCTTTATGGGCGTTCCATTAGCACAAGGACTTTTTGGAAGCGTAGGCGTCTTCTATGCTGTCGCCTCAATGATTGGTTTTAATGTCATGTCGTGGACCCAGGGAATTGGAATTTTTCAAAAACGGCAGCCTCATGATTGGAGAACACAGTTAAAGAAAATTATTTTAAATCCTAATATTATCGCTATTATTATTGGCCTTTTCCTATTCATTAGTTCTTTTCGGTTGCCAAAATTAATTGCTGGTTTTATTGATTACACCAGTCCAGCGTTTACTCCACTATCAATGATTGTCATCGGAAGTAATCTTGCCAATCTAAGTATTAAAAATATCAAATTACCAACTGCACTCTGGGGAAGTCTCTTCGTAAGGAATATTTTCTTCCCAATTCTAGGGACAATTATCTTATTATTAGGAATCACCGGTGTTCCACTCTTCACCACAGTAATTCTTAGTGCATGTCCAGTAGCAGGATTAGTCGTTCTTTTTACCTTAGAATCAAATGGAGATGCACGGCCAGCAACCGTCTTAATGAGTATTTCAACCATTTTGAGTTTAGTAACTATTCCATTAGTCTATTGGTTTGCTGGTTTGTGGTAATGATATATACGATTTTTGAATAAAGCATTAAATATAATAAGCATTTCAAATAACAGCCTCCTTAATCTATGATGGAATTAGATATTAAGGAGGCTTTATAAATGAATAAACCATATATTATCGTCCATATGATGACATCAGTTGATGGACGAATTGATTGTGGAATGACGGCCCAATTAGCCGGTGAACCCGAATACTATTCCACATTGGACAGTTTAAATGTTTCTACAAGGATTAGTGGGCGTATTACTGCAGAAACTGAATTGACGCGCGGAGGGAAATTTAATCCGCAAAACAAAGAGATCCTTGGTAAAACTGACTTTGCTAAAAATGCAACTGCTGATAATTATAATATCGTTGTTGATACTAAGGGAACTTTACAATGGGGCACGGAAAATGGTAATAACTTCCCTCACCTCATTATTACGAGTGAGCAAGTTACTAAAGATTACCTTGATTACCTCAATCGGCAAAATATTTCTTGGATCACAACTGGGAAAGATCAAATTGACCTGGCTAAAGCGATGGAAATCCTTGCTGATGAATTTAACATTAATCGTCTAGCAATTGTTGGCGGTGGGAAAATCAATGGCGGTTTTCTTGAAGCTGGATTAGTTGATGAAATCAGCATTTTAATTGGGACTGGTGTCGATGGGCGAACCGGTCAACCAAGCCTTTTTGATGGCCGTCCAGAAAGCAGTCATCCAATCGCTCTGCAATTAAAAGATGTTGCAAGTTTTGATGATGGAGCGGTCTGGTTACGGTATTTGGTTAAGTACCTGAAATTTGAATGCATAGGATCGTGGTAATTTACTGTGATTCTATGCGTTTATGCTTTAAAAACAAGAAAACGCAAGAACTCTCACATATACTTTGAGTATTTAAACTAAAGTAACGAAGAGTCTTGCGTAATGAAATTTATAAAGTTGAAGTGCAAGATAAAAAGGTATGATTCCAGTATCCAACCGAGATCATAACTTTTATTCTCTAGATTATTGCTTTTTAAGTTTCTTTAGATAGAAAAATAAGATAAACAATCCTATTACTATACATGCTACTGCTCCCGGCCATAAATCTGCCCGAATAATTAAAATAAACACGGCATATGAGATTAGTGCTATCCCTCCTAAGAAAGAATATTTTTTCTTCAAACAACTAATCAGCCAAATTATTGCACCCAGTAAGGAATCGCTGGCCATAACAATGTTTTTATCATAAGCATAATATATACAAAGGCCAAAAAATATTAATATTGCAATTATATTCCATTTATTCTTTTTAAGAAAATCAATCAAAATCATTAAAACTCCCCATGATAGTCGAAACAATTTTTCCTCCGACTCTAACTATTCTAAAAGCCAGTTCATCCTCTAAAATAAAATATAAAGAAAATTATTCCAATTATGATCAAAATTACAGAAACTATCCATGTGCTTGGATGAACTATAAAAAGTAATAATCCATATATTATGAACAATAGTGCTTGCAGATATAAAAATTTCTTTCCTAGATTACTAATTAATAATGAAAGTCCACAAAAGATTGACATCGATATCATGCCAAAATTGTAATCAAATATTAAATACATAAAAGCTATGACAAAAAAATATAATGGATCAAACAAAATTTTTTTCATAATAATTTCCTTCTCAATTTCTATACTTTAAGCATAAAGTAAATTAAGACAGCTAAATAAAAACTTCTAATTTGTACAAATTACACTCATATCCTGCTTCAATATCCTAATATGCTAAAATTCCACTAAAATTAGAAGAAAATTATTAAAAAAGATAAATTATGTTATGGTAAAAACCAAACTTTTTAAGAGGAGTAAATTAATGAACAATAAACTTTTTCAATGGTTCTATAATATGCCCAAATTAACAAATCAAGATAATAAAGATTATATGGCGAAGATTAGTCTTAATATCGCTGTTAGCTTATTTCTTTTTAACCTCGTTGCTGTTCTTATTTCCTTTTTCATTGTTACTACAACAGAGAATTATAAATTGTCTTTTAATATTTTAGCTGGAGCGTTACTGATTTTTACTGTTTATATTGTTGGTGGCTATTCTATATATGCAAAACGTAAAATTAATAGAGTCGTGACTCATGATAACACACATATTGTAAAGAATAGTTTTACCTCAGCTGTATATATAACACTGATTATTTATTTACTTAATTCTCTTACAAATGCTCTTAGCTTTCATACTTCACTCATTAGCGAATTAAAAAATCCCATGAGTTATATAATCCCAACTATAATCGGAATTATATATGGGGCGCTTATGGCTATTATTACATGGTATAGGGGCAAATAATAAGTATGTTTTTAATTAAGGAAGATTAACTGAAAGCAATTTCCTTATTGAGAAGTTAAACAAAAATTTAACATTTATTATTTTTTACTAACAGAATAATCGGACTCATTTCTTATAGGATTTGAACCTTAAACAACTACTTTTGATTATTTATGATTTTTTTAATGCATCCTGTTAGAATAAATTACTGATAAAACAATAGGAGAGATGATATATTTATGAAAAAACTATCAATTCATCAACTGTCTTTACTTAAGAGTGGTTATATACTCACTTTTAATGCTGTAAATAATAATACATATACTTACACTAATAAAATTATAAATAACTTGCAAAATATCTTCCGTTAATTTTAATATGAATTTTTTTATTCAAATTATTTCAGTAATTCAAGGACTTACTTTTGAACTTTTCACATTCTTTTATCTCGTAAAAATTAAGATTACTAAACGAGATATATTTTTCTTAACTATTATTTTTACTATCGTATTCCTTATGATTGGCTTAGGTTATACAGGAGCATATCTCTCACCAATATTAGAGGGCGGGTTCCTATATTTGTATTTTAAAAACAGAACCTCTAATCATAAATTAATTGGTGCTATCCTATTAACCTTAACGACATCAATTGTAATTGATTTCTCAACCTTTACAATTGATAAAGTACTTTCACTACCAATCAATTATATTCTATTTATTGATCCATTCTTTTACCTAATCACTTTTATTATTCTCTACTATTATCATCCTCTTGATAAAATAGAAGAAGATAATACAACTATTAATTTATGGATCTTATCCTATCTTTTCATTACCTTAAATATCGCAGGATTTACCATTTTTACAACTCCACGGGTAACCCCAGCTTTTATTCTTATCTTTTGCTTACTGGTTCTTCAATGCAGTTTTACAGTCTTTGTATACCGAGTTAGTAAACAAATTCAACAAAAGAAACTCCAACTTCAAGAAAAGAAGAACTTATTACTTCTTATTCAAAACCTAGAGGAAAATCAATCCAAGCTAAAAAGGTTTAAACACGATTACCAAAACTTATTAAATAGCCTTAAACTAAGTGCTTTAAATGGTGATAATCAAACTTTACTTAATAAATTAGAAGCTTATTCTCGTGATAATCTTGGTGAAGATGCTCTTTGGCAGTTTCAAGATACTAAAAACATTAATAATGAAGTTTTGAGAAGTATTTTTATTAATAAATTAAATTCAATTTATCAAAAAGATATTAACTATCATTTTGAGTGTTTAACTGAAATTACAAGTCTTCCTAATATAGATCTATTTGATTTAATTCGAATAATTGGGATTGCTTACGATAACGCCCTCGAAGAATGCGTAAACTTAAGACACTCAGGAATAAATACTGTCGAAATCAATTCAATGCTATATCAAGACGCTCCTAATAAACTAGAATTTGAAATTAAAAATACCTGTCGAAATCAACTTATCACTAATAAACTCCACCAAGAAGGAATTACAAATAAAGCTAATCATGAAGGGCTAGGATTAGCAACTGTTAAAAAAATAGCTAACAAATACCGTAACGTATACATTGCTTACTCCTCTGATAATGGTTACTTTACATTCACCATCTCAATCGAATAGAAAGGAATAAATATGGACTACCATTTACTTGTCTGCGATGATGACAGGACTCAAGCAAAAAATATCGCTACACTACTTAAAATGTCATCAATTATTCTTGAAGAACAAGATATTCATCCGACCATTGATTTGATTGCAACCGACGCAGAGAGTGTATTAGATTACCTTGAGTTTAATAGTGATTTAAATAATATTATTGCCTTTTTAGATATTCAGTTAGATGAAAATTCTAATTCAAAAGGCGGTCTAGATTTAGCTCAAAAGATAAAAACACTTAGCGAAAAAGCACAAATAATCTTTATTACAACGCATGAAGAACTAGCTTTTCTCACCTTTCAACGTCGAATTAATCCGTTGGACTATATAACTAAAACTACAAACCAACGAGATTTACAAAGACGGCTAACCGAAACCCTAGAACTAGCTATAAGGAAACTGAATGAATTTAACTATATTAAAAAAAATACATTCAGTTATAAAGTTGGTACAAGGATTATAAATGTAAACTTCAGTAATATCCTTTATATCTCTACTACAAAATTCCCTCATAAATTAAAGATTGTTACATCTAATGGTCAAGGGGAATTCTCAGGTGATATTAAAACAATTGAACAAAATTATCCTCTATTTTTCAAGGCCTCTCAGTCTAGCTTAATTAACTTACAAAATGTTGAAACAATTAATACCAAAAAACGGCTTATTAAGTTTTCCAACAATGATTATCTTAAGTATTCTAGAAGCAGAGCTAAAGAATTAAATAATCTATATAAAAATCCAACTTGTTAACGAGGCACTTTATGTATAACTTTAGAAGACACTATATAAATCAAGTTGATGAAGCTGATTGTGGAGTAGCAGCACTAGCAATGATTTTTCATAATTACGGCTCTAAAATTTCATTAGCAACTCTGCGAAAATTTACAAAAACCACTACTGATGGAACTACTGCACTTGGGATTGTAAAAGCAGCAGAAAAGTTAAAAATGGATGTTGAAGCATATTAGTTTATTTGATTCAAAAGATGTAATTTATCCTTTTATTGCTCATCTCATGAAAAAGACAACCTCTCACTCCCTAATTTTGATGGTTTATCCTATAATTAATGTAAGCGTTTCACGACAAAAGATTTAATTAAGGAGCGAAATTATGACATTAGGAACCTATCAGCAAGTTAAAGATGCCCTAAAGAATTTCGGAATAACTGATTATACTGTGATTGATCACCCTGCTGCTCACACCACCGAAGAAGCTGATGCATATATCGCTGGTCATGAAGGTGTTCGCACTAAAACCATGTTTCTGAAAGGGAAGAAAAAGAATTTCTACATGGTTATTATGGATGATAAAAAACCAATGGACTTTCATGAATTTATGGCCCTAACTGGAGCTAAAAGGGTTTCAATGGCTCGACCGGAATATCTGCAAGAACAGCTTGGCTTAGCACCAGGAATTGTTTCACCATTTGGCCTCCTAAATAATGAAGCTCATAATGTAAAGGTATATTTTGACAAGGACATTGTCGACGAACCAATTCAGACTTTCCATCCTAACGAAAATACTCATACAATTTTTATTAAGACAGATGACTTGTTCAAATTTCTTAAGCAGATTGATTTTGAACCAGAAATTATTGATTTGTAACCACCAGTCGATTACTTATCGCGATTAGCCCCCTCTTTTTTGGGGGGAGTTTTTTTGTCTTGTAATGTTCTCACTAATAGCAAATAAGTTCAAGTAAAAAACAGAGCCACCTTCAGATATAAGGTGATCCCCCGTCAGGAAATTACATTGTGACATAACGTACCTATTAGGAATAAGTAACAAGCAATATATAAGTCTATTTTAAGCTCGTGTTCACTTTTACTAGTTTTCAACTTAAATTCCTAACTTTTTCATGTTATTACATCAGTAATTCTGCTTCTCTCTAGTCCCTCAGCCTACTTGATCCTAATTTTATCCCAGGAGATATTACTAAAATGAATAAAATTTATTTCTTATGTACTGGCAATTCTTGTCGCAGTCAAATGGCGGAAGGATATGCAAGAATTTTTCTGAAAGACAAGTACGAAATCCAAAGTGCTGGCCTTGAAGCTCATGGCGTTAACCCCCTAGCAATTGAGGTAATGGCAGAAGACAATATCGATATTAGTCACCAATATTCTAAAACGATTGATCCTCATTATTTTAAGACCGCCAATTTAATTGTAACCTTATGCGGAGACGCCAAAGACCGTTGCCCAGTCATCGCTCCTCCAACGCACAGTATCTACTGGCCTCTGCCAGATCCAGCACAAGCCACCGGAACTCCTGAACAGCAGTTGCAAATTTTCCGGCAAGTACGTAATGAGATTAAGCAGCGGATTTTAGCCTTAGCAAGCAACCCGTAAAATTATACTAATATCTAAAAATGCCTTCTGAGCAAAACTCATTTGTTTACTCAGAAGGCATTTATCGTTATTCCATATAATTATGGAGAATATCGTCCGAAGTTGCCTTTAATTTTAGATAATCAATATTATTAGAAAACAGCATAATCATTCGTTTCGTCTTGTAATCAGCGACAAAGCAACTGTTATATCCAGGAATACTCCCGTTGGCCCGGATTACATCCCCGTCAAAGTAGACCCCACCAAAATAGGCAACTTCTTGATGCTGCGCTTGTTGGTAGTATTCATTAATCATTTTTGGATCTTTCAGCACCTCATTATATACAAACTTCCAGTAATCGTTTGGCGATATAAATAGGTTCCCTGCCCCAAAGTCTGAGGAGGTCGTTACAGTTACCCGGTGCCAATCAACTGTTGGATCCATTGGTTGCGGAATTTCTTTTTTGGAAACCTCAGAAAAATCTTTAATTTGGTGAAGATGGAGCGGTTTAGCAAAGTTTTTTTGAATATAGGCATTATAGCTTAGATGTGTTTGCTTACTAATAATGGCTGCCAAGATTTCATAATCAACATCCTGATAATCCCACGTGTGCGTATGATCATACTTGAGATGTTTAAGCATATAAGCAATTTGTGCTTTTTGACCTCTAAGCGGTTCGAAGGGACGATCATTATTAATCAAGCCACTGGTATGATTAATTAATTCCCGAATCGTAATATCTTTACTACCATCAATCTGCGGATAATACTTACTTAGCGAAGTGTCCCAATCTAATTGCTTCTTTTGCTTTAATTGATAGACAGCGGTTCCCGTTACAATCTTTTGAAGCGATGCCGTGGGAAATAGTCGATCTGCTTTTACAATTTGATCCTTATTCGTGGTTTCATTATTCTCAATAGCAACCGGCTTCCCATCTTTGCCATTAACTAGCATCACCCCATTGATATGATGGTCCTTCATATAATCTTGAAGTTGATGTTGCGTTTGCTTGTCAACCACTTCTGCCTTTACCTTTGATGGCGTGGTTAATAAGAAGATAGCAAAGGAACAGAGCGTCAAAAAAATATATAAATTAACTTTTTTCATAATTATAAGTATCCCTTCCAGGCATCCGTTTAAAAAAATATCTACCTGTATTATACAAATTTTATGCCTCATCTTACAAAGCAGAACAAAAATCTGATTTTTCTTGCTAAAACACTTTAAATTCATTCGATTTATGTTAAAATTCTAACGTCAATAAATAAAAACCGCAAAAATAGTTCGTAAATAACGAACATTATCAAGGGAGAGCTAGAATGAATAACGACGTCGAAAAAGTTTTATATACTCAAGATCAAGTCAACCAACGCTTAGATGAACTTGCCAATACCCTTACTGAAAAATACCAAGGTGAATTTCCAGTTTTAGTTTCCGTAATGACAGGAGCAATGATTTTCACTAGCGAAATGATGAAGCGCCTTAATTTCAAGTTAAACGTTGATTATGTCGACGTTTCTAGTTATGAAGAAAGTTCAGAATCCACCGGAAAAGTTAAATTAATTCAAGATCTTTCCCATGATATTAAGGATCGGCCAGTTCTTATTATGGAAGACATTATTGATACTGGTCATACATTAAAGTATCTCGCTGATCTTTTCGCTAATCGCGGCGCTAAGAGTATTGAGATTTGCTCCTTACTCGATAAGCCAGACCGGCGTGAAGTTGATGTTGAAGCCGATTATGTTGGTTTTAAGGTTCCCAATGAATTTATTGTTGGATACGGCTTAGACTTTGATGGTCTCTACCGCAATCTTCCATTCGTGGGCGTCCTAAAACGTTCCGTATATGAATAATAATTAAAGGCTGAGAGAAAATGTTATTTCTTTCAGCTTTCTTTTTGGCTTTAAACATCTAAACGCGATATAGTACAGTTAGGCTAATAAAATTGATAATAATTGATTTTTGGTAAAGGAGGGGTAATCGTTGCTTAGGCTTGACTGGTGTTTACGAATGCTTATGGCTGCCTTATGTGGTGGAATCATTGGGTTTGAGCGAAAAAGCAAGGCTAAAATGGCGGGAATTCGGACCCATGCCTTAATTGCGGTGGGGGCAGCAATGGTCATGATTATTTCTAAGTATGGCTTTTTTGATTTACTGAAAGTTACCCATAGCAATTGGAACGTCGACCCATCACGGATTGCCGCTCAAGTTGTTAGCGGGATTGGTTTTTTAGGCGCTGGGACAATCATTAATCGCCACGATGAAATAATCGATGGTTTAACTACGGCAGCTGGAATTTGGGTTACCGGCGCAATCGGTCTTGCCTATGGTAGTGGTTTATACAGCATTGGGATTATCGGCACCTGTTGCGTTCTTTTAGCAGAAGTTATCGGAAAATATCTAGATCAGTTTGCACTCAGACAAGGTAAAGGATTCTCCTGTTTTATTCAATTAGAAGGAAATACTGATGATTTGCATGCGCTTATTACTCAGTTAAACAAAAAATATTTTGAAGTTCCGCTCAAATACTCGATCTATGATTATGGAGACGGAAAAATTTCCTGTCAACTTTATGGTGAATTAAGATCTGGCTTCAAATCAGAAAACGTCTTTACTGATCTTACTGAGCTAGGCAACATTAAAAAAGTTGAGCTAGAATAAAAACATAGGAAGTGACAAGATGGCTTATAATTTTAGAAAAGAGCAGAAAGAATTGTATGTCCCCGGAAAGAGTCCTAGCTTAATCAATGTACCAGTGATGAAGTATCTTGCTGTACGGGGACATGGGGATCCTAATCAGGAAAATAGTGAGTATAAAAAAGCAATTGAAAAGCTTTACGCTGTTGCTTATACCATAAAAATGAGCAAAAAAGGCACCTACCAAATTCCAGATTATTTTGATTTTGTTGTTCCTCCACTAGAAGGACTATGGTGGCAAGATGGCATTGTGGGAATTGACTATGCTCACAAAGAAATGTTCAATTTCATTGCGATGATTCGGCTTCCTAACTTTGTTACTCAAGACGTTTTCGACTGGGCAATTCAAGAGGCTAGCAAAAAGAAGCAACTTGATTTACATAACGTAGAATTCCTATCAATACAAGAAGGTCTCTGTGTGCAAGCACTTCATATCGGGTCATATGATGATGAACCTGCAACGATCGACAAAATACATAAATTTATTGAGGAACAGGGTTTACAAGTAGATATTAACGATGACCGTCATCACCATGAGATCTATTTGTCAGATCCCCGGCGGACCAAGGTTGAAAATCTAAAAACAGTATTGCGAATTCCAGTAAAAAACAATTAAAAACACTATTAATAGATAAACCTCTTACTAATAGTGTTTTATTTTTCGCCTTGACTAGTGAGTAAACACTCACTATAATGAAACAAAAAAGTAGGTGTTTACTCACTAGAAAGAAATGAGGGAATTAAATATGGCAGATCTTATTCAACTTAGTCACTTGAGTAAGAAATTCGGTGACCGTACCATTCTTCACGATATTGATTTAACTGTCACTCCCGGTGAAATTGTTGGGCTAATTGGGCCCTCGGGTTCGGGAAAGACGACCACAATCAAGACAATGTTAGGAATGGAAAAAGCTACTCAAGGAACTGCCCTTGTTCTTGGTAAAACGATGCCAAATCGAAAAGTGCTTAGTAAAATCGGCTACATGGCGCAATCGGATGCCTTATACGAAAGTCTTTCGGCTAAAGAGAACCTTGAATTCTTTGGCAAGATGAAGGGGGTAACTGGTAGAAGACTCTCCGAAGAAATTATCCATGTCAGTAAAGTTGTTAATCTTCAAAATTACCTCAATCAGCGCGTTAGTGGTTATTCTGGGGGAATGAAGCGACGACTTTCACTGGCGATTGCGTTGCTAGGCCAGCCAGAACTATTAATTCTCGACGAACCGACTGTAGGAATTGACCCTGCTCTTCGGCGGCAAATTTGGCAAGAACTTCTTAAACTTCGTAATCAGGGACAAAGTATTCTTATTACTACTCACGTCATGGATGAAACGGAACTTACCGACCGAGTTGCGCTACTTTTGCATGGAGATGTAATTGCATTTGCTTCACCAAAAGAACTAGAAAAGCAATATGGCGTGCCAACAATTGAAGATGTCTTTTTAAAGGCTGAGGAGGAAGAAGCATGAGGACCCTAGCAATTACTAAACGCGTTTTAAAAGAATTATTTCGTGACAAACGAACGCTGGCATTGATGTTTTTAGCCCCAATCTTAATTATGTGGTTAATGAACGTAATGTTTTCTGTAACTTCCAACACTAACGTTAATATTTCAACAGTAAATGTCAGCCAATCCATTGAACGTAACCTCAAAAAAGTGGACGGTGTATCTGTTACGCCTAATTCAAGTGAACATGCAAGGAAAAAGCTAAAAGATAATTCTACGGATGCCATCATCGAATATGATCAAGCAAAAAATAGATATAATGTGACCTATGCGAATACTGACACAGGAAAAACAGCATTAACAAAACAGGCATTGAATGCTGCGATTACCAAAACTACCATTAGCTCATTAGCAAATAGTATTCAACAATTACAAACAATTGTTAAAACAACAAATCCTAATCTGCCAATTGCTACAACTAATTCTGGAAGCTCACCAACGATCAGTAATCATTACCAATATGGGGATGCCGACACTGGCTTCTTCGCCAAAATTGTACCTATTTTGATGGGATTCTTTGTTTTCTTCTTCGTCTTTTTAATTTCTGGAATGGCCTTATTAAAAGAGCGGACTTCTGGTACTCTTGACCGCTTACTTGCGACTCCGGTAAAAAGAAGTGAAATCGTGTTTGGGTATATGTTAAGCTATGGGATCATTTCAATTATCCAATCAACTGTAATTGTCCTGGCAACTGTTTGGCTTCTAAAAGTAGAAGTTGTCGGAAACGTTTTTAACGTCATTATCATTAGTGTGCTCCTTGCCCTCGTTGCCCTCGCTTTCGGAATTTTAATGTCAACACTTGCTAATTCTGAATTTCAGATGATGCAATTTATTCCGTTAATTGTTGTTCCCCAAGTTTTCTTCTCTGGGATTATTCCGCTCGACTCCATGGCCCACTGGGTTCAATATATCGGAAAGATTCTCCCGTTAACCTATACTGGAGATGCTCTTACTCAAATTGTCATGGACGGAAAGGGATTAACTAGTCTTGGTGGTGATATTTTAGCCTTACTTATCTTCCTCGTCATTCTTCTATGGTTAAATATTATTGGTCTTAAACGATATCGCAAAGTATAATTTATTAAGAGGTGAATTAAATGACGCAAGTTTTAGCAAATTATGAAGAACAACTCGCCAATGCCAAAATGCCAGCTGGTAAAAAGAAAGTGCTAACCACAGCGTTAAAGCTTTTTGCAAATAATGGCTTTCATGCTACTACTACGGCCAAAATCGCTAAACAAGCTGGTGTTAGTGAGGGAACAATTTATAAATATTTCTCCTCAAAAGATGATTTACTTGCTAAGTTATTGCAACCTATTTTGATAGAAATTAAAAACAACTTTTTTAGTAATCTTGATGATAAAACAAACTTACCTTCATTAATAAGTTTTATTGTTACTGACCGAATTCACTTTATCGAGGTAAATTTTGATTTTATTCGATTAATCTTTCAAGAAATTCTAACAGGTCAATTAACAGATAAATCGTATCAAGACTTCTTTAGTGACAATGATGGCATTCTTGTCAAACTCAAAAAATTACAGGGACAATTCCCTGAAATCAATCCAAAATTAACCCCACTTCAACTCGCTCGTATTTTTATTGGCCCTATTCTCACTTATGTCTTGCAGAACAAATTATTAGGCCTACCAGTAAATAACGATGATCTTGACATTATGCAAGAACAAATTTTAGCGAATTTAACACTTAAATATTAACTAAAAAGGCACCAGAAGCTGTTAGTCATAACTTCTGGTGCCTTTTTAAAACTTTACTTTCACTTGCGCCGTACTGAAAATCGATCCAATTATAATAGAATTATTTTCTTTATCTATTCGATAGAAAATCTCGTAACTATGTCCAATCAATAACCGGTATGTAGTTTGATTAAACTGATAAAGGTCTGTTATATCTGTCCCCATTTGCGGAAAATCTGTTAATAAATCTATCTTTTGGCTAATATGGTCTGTAAAACAGCTAATAGTTATTGAAGACAATTGTAATTTATTTTGCCAATAATTAATAATTTGTTCTAAGGAATCTCCAAATTGACGTGTATACCTAATCTTCATGCTTTCCCCAACCATACTTGCCAAAACGTTCTTTCATTTCCTCAGGAGTAAATAATTTATCACTAGCAAAAGATGCTTCAATCATTTTCCGATCATGTTCAATATCTTCAGAACTGACAATAGGAGAATACATAATTGTTCCATCATCCTTTAACCTAGGTTCGAATAATGCATTTTCACTTACCTTAAATTGAGCAGGAATAGTTAATGTTAAAGACGTCCCTTGTTTTCGCGCTTTTACTGGTTTATATTGCATATAAAACACCTCGACATAATTATATCATAATTATGTCGAGACGTTTTAGCTTACTTAACATCCTTTGGTAGCATCCCCACTGGTTTTTCATTTAGTGCACCTACAATTCCATCTGCGGTGTATAATTCTTCCAAATTTTTCACTTCAATTCTTCGTATAGTGGGGTAAGGTGCCTAATAGCTGAATCGATATATTCTTCCATATCATCAACTTGATCTTTTCCCCGAAATGCAAACTTTCCAAGTAAGAAACTTGTTTGTCGGGCCTCAGTATTAAACTGTTGCTGAACATCATGATTATTAAGATATTTAGACAGTGACAGATGATCAGAAAATTCCATCTCATCCTTATCCCAAAGATACCAGTTAGTGGCGTCAATATTATCAGCCCATTCTGGTACTTTATCCAGTAATTCGTTGTATTCATCTGGTGTACCTTGTCGTTGCTCACTCTTATAATGTTGAAACATGAGGTAGACCTGTAACTGTTTTTTATCAAGCATCACCCCAATACAGGGATTATAGTCTGCTAATGATGCTAAACGATAAGAGGCCCAGTAATGATCACGCAGGTTCCAGCCATTCGTCCAACTCTCAACGTGAACCTTCGCAAATTCGCCCGTTGGCAGTTGACTAGCGACAGTTTGATTTACCTTCTTCCACACTTGCCAAACTGCTTTAGACTTCTCTTTTAGGTCTGCAACTTCTTCTGGCGAATGAGTTTCTTTAATCTTCTTAAAGGAAAATTCTGGTTGGTCAAAGATTGCAAACATATTTTCAGTTAATGCTGTCATATTAGCTCGCCCCTTTTTATTCAAGAATATTATAACTAAAAAAACTAAACTACGGATCATAATTTAGCTTCATTAAAACAAATTCAACATCACCATATAAAAGCCAGTTCCGACTAAGATTGATAGTGGCATATTTCTTTTCCAAAGGTGAATAAATAATGTTACTAAGCCGGCAACGATTTCTAATAATGCCTTACTAGGCTCAGCAAAAGAAATATTCCGATAACAATAGATTACTAATACTCCCATGATTGCTGCTGGGAGGAATTTCCCCAGTTCTTCCAGGTATGGTGATAATTCTTTTGACTGGTCAAAAATCAGAAATGGAATAAAGCGAGTCGCCATAGTTACAACTGCGGCGATTAAAATTGAAATAATTTGTTCAGTTAATGTCATTTTTTCTCCTCGTGATTAAATAATTTAATGAAAACAGCGCGACAAGTGTTACTAATGTCACTAATAGGAAAGCATTCTTATTGCAAAATAGTAAACAAATAATTGCAAATACTAAACCAATTAGAGCATCACGCTGAGTTCGGGCATTTTTCAACTGTTCTGTAAACAAAACAATGAAAAGCGCCGTCATTACAAAATCTAAACCAGCTAAGTTGAGATTAATCATCCCACCAAGAAGTCCGCCTAAGCCTGCACCAACTACCCAACTAAAATAGTTGAACGCGGTTATGTAAAAATAAACATATGAGCGATCGAGGCCAGCTGGTACTTTTAACGTTGCATTTAAGGAAAAAGACTCATCACACATTCCGAAAATAAGAATCGGCTTTAGCTTTCCCGTATTGGAATATTTTTTTAACATCGTAATACCATAAAAAATATGTCGTGAATTAACAAGGGCAGTTAAAATAAGAACAGTCAATGGCTGAAAACTCTGGACTAAAAGATTACCAATTACAAATTCGACTGATCCAGCAAAAATGGTCGCAGCCATTAATAACGGATATAAAAAATTAAAGCCCAGTTTATGCATATATATCCCATAGCTGGCGCCTAAAAATAGAAAGCCAAGCATTACCGGACTAGTTTTTTGAAAAGCGTAACGTACTTCCTTTCTCATGGTCGAATTCTCCCTCCTTAAAATAACTTGAATTTATTTTAAACAGGAGTATTTTATCCATACAAGGAATTAATTGTATGGATTACAATATTGGAGTGATTAACTATGCCTATTAATGATTTCTCCCACTATCAGCTTACCTGGTACCCCGACAAAAATAAGCTGACGCGACCAATTTATAAGAGCTTGCTTGACCAACTAAAGTCAGCGATTGAGCGTGGAATTCTTACACCCGGAACGAAACTGCCTCCGCAACGCGAACTCGCCGATTATCTCGACATTAATTTCACCACCGTTACTCGTACTTACAAATTAAGTGCGCAACTTGGTTTAACTTATGGAATTCATGGTAAAGGAACCTTTGTTAACTCAAATGGTATCGATCCGTTAACTGCCAATTCTCCTTTGAATCGTACCATCGACCTTGGCTTTGTTGCTTCCTTTGAACAGACAAACCACCTCCTTGACAATATTCTTAGCAACACCGTTAAGCAAGGCGCCTCGCAACTTCTAACCTATGATTCACCAACTGGGCGTCCGATTGATAAGGAGGCTTTTCGGCATTATCTTGACTGGCTTGGCGTGAGATTAACTCCTACTCAGCATATCCTTATTACAGCGGGAGGAGAAAACTCACTTACATTACTGTTAATGACCTTATTTTCAAGTGGCGATAAGATTGCTGTCGACGAATTTACCTATGCCAACCTGATTGCAACCGCGCAACTAAACAATCTCCATTTAGTAGCAATAAAAAATGATCAAGGCGGGATGAATATTGAAGCATTAAAACACGCTTGTCAAAACAACAATCTAGCTGGCCTTTATATCATGCCGGAATATAGTAACCCGACTGGCGCTGTTCTCTCGATAGCTCGCCGGAAAGAAATCGCAACGCTTGCGCAAGAATATGGGCTAAAAATAATTGAAGATGACTACTTAAGTTTTCTCAGTAAACTCAATCCAGAACGGCCGCCCAAAATAATGGAATTACTACCAGACCAGACTTGTTACGTTTGCAGCATGTCAAAAGTTCTTGCATCAGGACTCCGTGTTGGTTATCTAGTTTTTCCAGCACAATTAGCCCAGCAAATTAAAAATGGCTTCTTTAATACAACAGTCAAAACATCAACACTCAATACAGCAATTGCATCCACGGCAATAAAAGAGCATGTCGTCCAACAAATCATTCAAAATAAAGTTACCCTTGCCAAACAAGCTAATATCCTTTTTGAACAATATTTTCCGACTGCTCCTACAAACCAATTAACCGATTATGCCTTTTTTCGGCGATTACCGCTTAAAAGTATTCAAAATACAGCCAAGATCGAACAAGCCCTTGCTAATATAAATATCCGTTGTTTTGGCTCTGATCGTTTTCAAATTAACGCTTCTTCAAATGACCATTTTCTCCGTGTTTCGTTGTCCGCAAATAAGTCACTTGATGAGTTAGAAACAGGACTTAAAAAATTACGCAAGTTTTTGCAAAAAGCTAATTTAATTTAAAAAGTGATGTTAAGAATTTTTCCTAGCATCACTTCTACTTTCTATTTAACTCTCTTCCCTGCCATCCAGGTTTCATTAACGTGAATATTTTTAAGTTCGCTATGAGCAACTGTAAAGATATCATCATTTAAGATAACAAAGTCCGCGGCCTTTCCTACTTCAAGGGTTCCATTATCATCAAAGCCGCCAATCTTAGCACCATCCCGAGTATAACCAAGAATAGCTTGTGGAACCGTAATTGCTTCTTCTGCATTAACAACATCGTCATTAGCTGCCTTTCTCGTTACAGCCGCATAAATACTATAAAAGGGACTATCAGGTTCGGCCCATGGCGTACATGGAGCATCAGAACTTAACCCTAACATTGCTTGAGAATTCAGCATTGTTTTGACGCGGTAAGCTAATTTAAACTGGGCCGGTGAAAGATAATGACGATAGGATTCATCCTCCGCAAAGAAAAAGATTGGTTGTGTGACTAACGCATAGTTCATGTCACTATTGGCAATTTCTGCAAACATTTGATCAGTCATTAAAGATGCGTGTTCAATTCGTACGGATGGCATCGTTGTTAGCCACGGCTTCATATCTTTTGTTACATCAATTACTGTTTGAATTGCTTTATCGCCCATCGCATGCACAGCTAGTTGAAGCTTATTATCACGCGCCATCTCAACTGCTCGCTTAAGCTTTTCCACTGAAGTCAAACTAACTCCCATTTTTCCCGATGGATACGGATCAGTATTATAGGCCGTTTCACCAGAAATACTCCCATCCATAAAGACTTTAATTCCAGCAACGCGGAGTTTTTCATCCCCGCTTGGTTGCAGTCCAACCTGCGGATCAATTTCATCAAAAACATAGTAGATCGAAGCTTTAGGACCAAACCCTTGTTTAACTGCATCTTGGTATAGTTTTAAAGAAGTATATGGCTTCATCCGGCCCATCATTTCACCAATTGCCACAATTCCTTCTTTAAGATAGTGTTCGGAACTATTAACCATATTAGCTACGTCATTCTCATAGCTCTGTGCCGATTTAGCCCGAATAAGAAGTTGTGAGGCAGCTACTTCGCGCATAAAACCAGTTGGTCGGCCATCAGCAAATCGTTCAATTTTCCCACCAACCGGGTCAGGCGTATTTTCATCAATTCCTGCAAGTTCCAAGGCTTTAGAATTGCCAACAGAAGAGTGACAGTCAGAGCGATAAATAAAGATTGGTTGCGTTGTTGACACAGCATCTAAATCATCACGGTTAGGACTCCGATGTTCTGCTAATTTTGTCTCATCAAAACCCCAACCTTCAATCCACACATCTTCGCCTTGACCATATGCGGGAGAATTGCGAAGTGCTTCTTGCATTTCCTTGATACTATTAACATTTGGCGGGGTACAAGCAACACCATGGAGGGCATCAGCGATATATTTAGGATGGGTATGACAATCAATCAATCCTGGCAATACTGTTCGTCCTTGGAGATCAATAACTTCGCCTTCATTAGGTAAATTATCACCAATTTGTTTAACCGCTCCATCGTCAACTACCATGCTATTAACAAAATGGTCCTCAGTATCCCCAACAAAGATCTTACCGTTAATAAATGTTTGCTTAGGCATTAAGCTTAACTCCTTTCAGCTTCAGATATCCTTACCAAAGATACTTTTATTATAGAATGAAATCGCTTTAAAAATGACTATTATTTAAATAAAAAACGCCATGACACTTACTTAATCATGACGCTTTTAATCAATAATGTTTAATTTTTATAATTTTTCCTTAAAGAATGGAGTAATGTACTCAAACGCTTCGGTAACATAAGGATCTAGATCATACATATCAAAATGACCAGCTTCAGGAATAACGTGCATTTCCTTATCATCCGTTGGAACGGCATTAAATACTTCAGTAGAAGCATCTTTACTCCAAGCATTTTCACCGGTAATTACCAAGTAAGGTTTCTTCATCTCCTTCATGATAGCTGGCACATTGTAATTAATTAGAGAAAGTTGACTCCACGCTACCACTTGATTGCTCCAACGTGGCCGATTTCCACGCTTTGTAAAGTAATATGCCGCACCTTCAGCAAAATCACGTGGCATAAAGTTTAGACACTTAATCTCACCGTTGCCGTCTTCATAATCTTTTTTGGCTTTTTCAACTTCTTCTTTAGGAAGGAAGAATGAAGACATTGGGGATTTAGCAATATCCGCGATTGCTGGAACAATAGCAGTAATTGCTTTAAGCCGTGGTTCCTTAACACCAGCTACTGACATATATGAGCCTGAACCACAAATTCCTAATCCGCCAATTCGGGCACTATCAACGTATGGCAAACTAGTTAAATAGTCAACTGCCCCTTCAATATCACTTTCTTTTACTTCAGGAAGTTCTTGTTGCCGAGGAGTTCCTTCACTTTCACCGAAATAAGCTCCATCAAAGACAAGAGTTACATAACCGAGCTTAGCTAAACGAGAAGCATATACGCTTTGGGCTTGTTCCTTTACTGAAAGCATTGGTCCAGTTACGACAATGGCTGGATAATTTTCACTAAGATCAAAATCATCGGGTAACCGCAAAATACCCGCCAATCGTAAATTTAAATCCTTATTCGTAAATACAACTTTTTGTTCTTCCATGATAAAATATGCCTCCTTAACTATTTCTTTAATTTTAAACTATGAAGTACACTTCATAGCAAGAATTTTGTCTTATGAGTTACTATCTTTTTTAAACTTCTTCCATTTATTTTGATTTTCTTTAGCTTCAAGATTATTAATCCAACTTAAATACTTATCAAAATTATTAAGTTGCCACTGAAGAATTTTTTTCGTTTCTCTTAAGTCGGTTACCTTTGCCTCAAGCTCTTCTAGTTGTTCTCGTAATATTTCTTTTTGGGCCACATTATTGTTTTGTGATTGATGAAGAGTTAGATGAACAAACTCAGTAATCTTTTCTAAAGATAACCCCGCTTGTTTTAGGCTTAGTGCTATATACAACCAATTCATTTCAACATCTGTAAAAATACGATAGCCATTTTTATCACGACGGATTGGCGGAATAACTCCCTTACGTTCATAAAAACGTAGCGTATCTGGCGAAATCCCAAAATATGCAGCTGCTTCTTTTGAATTAAATCCGGTAATATTCTCTTTCATTTTCCTAATCCTAAAGAAGTTTATTTTAAGTGTCCATTGTTTGACAGGACTGCTAGTTCAGAAATCTCAACGTTATCTGGTTGCGATCCTGCATATAGACCCGTATTTGCAAATAATACATCTATTTTTCCGAATTTTTCTTTAGCAAGTTTTACTAATTGTTTAAGACTATTAAGGTCAGTAACATCTGACTTAAGGTAAACCGCATTATCAGTACCAATTTCATCTACTACTTTTCCTAAGCGTTCTTCACGACGAGCCCTTAACGCTACCATCGCTCCATTGTTAGCAAGCAATTTTGCTGTTGCTCCACCAATACCCGAAGATGCTCCAGTAATTAATACCACTTTATTTTGAACATTTTCCATTATTCACTGACCTCCTATTCTCCTAGTCTTAGTTTAAAACCTGCTAAAAAACCAGTAAAATAGCTAATAGTTAGAAAGGTATAAATAATAGTTATAGGTGAAAAAATGATTGAGTATTATCTCCTTGAACAACTCGTGGCAGTTGCCGATAATCGAACCCTCTCGATTGCCGCCCAAAAATTACATATTTCGCAACCAGCAATTAGTCGCTCAATGCAAAAAATAGAAGACCGAATTGGCGTACCACTATTTAATCGCTCTAAAAGCCACATTGAATTAAACGAAAATGGTAAAGTAGCAGTTAGGTATGCACGACGAGCGATTGCTGCTAATAAGGAAGTCATTCAACAAACTCAGCGATTTAATCGTAATGCACAGATATTGCGAATTGGAGCATGCACTGCTTTTATTGCAACCCACTTCATTACAAATTTACATAAAACATTTCCTGAACAAAAAATCCGCTTAACTGTTGCAGATGATTCAAAATTGCTTGATCAATTGGCTAACAACTCTCTTGATTTAATAATTTTACATAACAATTTAACCAAGTCAGGATTACTCAATAAATACTATCGAGACGAACGCTTAATGCTTACTTTAAAAAAGACTAGTCCACTAGCTAATAAAAATGAACTTCTTTTTGCCGATCTTAACGGGCGAAATATTCTTGGTCATCAAAAAGCAGCATTTTGGCTCGACATTATTAAGGAAAATATTCCTAATTTAAATTTAATTACACAAGAAAAAATAGAAACCCTTGAACAGCTAGTATTTTCCTCCGAACTACCTGTTTTTAATACGTCACTAGTTCGATACCAATATAAAGTTCCGCCTTCTAAAATTACTTTGCCTATTATGGATGACACAGCACTAGTAAAATATTATTTTGCTTTCCGCGAAGAAGAGAAATTACAGCTAAAGCAATTTTATGAATTATAATTTTTTCGATAAGTTTACGTTTTGCGCATCCTAATATAGAAAAATAGTAATTTCAATATTCCTTATTTGTTAATACAATTCTTTTAAATTAACTATAAGTCATGTGGTAATAAGTCAAGATAAAATTATCACTGACAAACTTGTTTTGACCAGATTTTTGACGCACTTAAATAAGCCTTGATCCCAAGGTGTTTTAAAAGCTAAGCGTCGAGAATCAGTTTATCTTCCTATACCAATTACCTCTTTTCCTGATAGATTTGATGATTTTTGAGTAGGAAGAAAATCACCCTAATAAGTTTACGTGCGGTAAGGACGAGAGCGCGTTTTGATGGGGTATGCTTTACTTCTTGATATTTACGCCGATAATATTCACCAAAAACTGGATCTTGGATTCTAACTCTGTTGGCAGCTTCAACCAAATAGTATCTAAGATAAGCATTACCAGTTCTCTTGAGCGGAGTATTATCACTAGCGTAAGCTCCGGACTGCTTTTCTCGCCAGGAAAGCCCAGCATATTTAGCCAATTTAGCTTCATTATCAAATCGTTCGATTTGACCAATTTCAGCTAAAATACCAGCAGCGTATACTGGTCCAATTCCGGGAATGGAGCGCAAAATCTGTTCTTCATCAGTTACTTGAACTACTTTCTCAATTGCTTTGTCGAGGTCTTTAATCATCTTCTGAAAAGCTTTAATTTCCTCGGCATAAACGGAGAGAACTGTATCAACTGAATTAGCAATTACTTTGTCTAAACGATAAGAAGCACGAACTGCCTTTTGAATTGTTTTCGCCAAGGCTTCAGGGTTCGCGAAGCGACCCCGGCCGTGTTCATTCAGATAATCGGCTAAATCAGTAATCGAAAGATTAAGTAAGTCATCAGTAGTCATATCTTCAGTTAGCAGACTCATCATCGTTGAACCAAAGATAGAAGTATTCAGTTCATCAGAAATTACTAATTTATTGAGCTTGTAGTATAGGTTCTCAATAAAGTGTTGCTTAGCCCGAGCTAAGCTTTGAACAAGCTCATATCGGGAACGCGTTAAGCGTTGCAGGGCAATGTAGTTCTCTTGACGAACAATCCCTACTGAATAGCGTCCAACACGTAGGAAGTCAGCAATGTAAAAAGCGTCGATTTGATCATTTTTATCTTCAGCGAAGACATCATGATAGCGCTTAGTTTTCTTAGGATCGATAACCACGGATTGTGTATTGAACTTTTTAAGGTCCGAGTCTTCTTGGAAAAACATTGCTGGGTGAAAGCTGTAAATGGAAGTGGCTTCCATGCCAATCACAACTTGGTCGAGATGATTTGAATTCGCCGTATCGATAATCATGTTTTTTAATTCTGTTGCGCCTTTCAAATCATTAACAAAGTTACCATGGAAAACAACTTCAGTTGTTTCTTCAGAAATCATTGAAGTTACTAAATCTTTTGAGCTAACGTCAATACCGACAAAAAGTTTCATTGGAATGGCCTCCTTTCATTAAAATTTACTGGTCTTAATCTGATCACTGCATGATAGCCCCTAATTACAATCACTAAAAACATCCTCGCAAGTATCAGTATTCATTGGTTAGAGAGTTAAAGCTGCACCTAATCCTACTCTGAATTAGTAAACTATCTAATCGATACAGCATGTGAGTTCGAAAATCAGTAGATTGGCTGGGCGGCAGACTTCATAAGTAGTTAAAAACTACAGGAGGTATTAACCTATACCAGTTGACCAAAGCCAATGATAATTAGAGGTTATCATGCGGTGACCAGAAAACAAGTTTTAATGTAGCAAAATCCGTAAGGATATATTTATAGAATACGAGGAGATATCATTATGAGAAAAAAGTTCTTATTGTTCATAACAAGTTTCTTCTCTTTCATTACTTTCGCCTTTCCGACTTATGCATCAAGTAATCGCCCAGCAGCTACATATACTATTAATAATCGGAAAGTCTATGTTTATGGTCGTCCTTCCACACTTCATCAAAAGCGTAAAGTACCACTAATTCTATTTATGCATGGAACTGGTGGAGATCCTCAAAAAGAAGTAATTGCTTCAGGTTGGGCTGCAAAAGCAAGACAATCTAATTTGATTGTTATCTCACCTAGTTACAACGATTATGTTACATATGATAACGTTCCATCTATTACTAGAGTGGTTCGTTATGCGCAACGTCACTATTCTGTTGACCAACATCGAACCTACTCACTTGGCTTTTCTAACGGCGGCGCAACTTCTATCGCAATGGCAAGTCGACATCCCCGTATGTTTGCCGGGATCGCTGCTTATGGATGGGCCAACAATATGGAAAGATCATCGTCCAATTATCCAATTCCATTTCAATTTATCTCAGGTTCCCGCGAAGCAACTGAACATACAAAAAACGGACATCCAATGGTTCGTGTAGATGTCCGTACTGCTATCCGGTCATTATTCCGTTATAATCAAATGTCCCAAGCAAATCTCAAAACCAACTATCGCCAAACTCCTTATTGGGGATACAGACCTGATAGTTCAACTCAGCAAATAGTTAATAATACTAAATGGACAATTAATAATTATCAAAAAGATGGTTATCGTTCGCCCTTCGCCCAATTTATCCTCATTAATCGAGCAGATCATCGGCCCCACCGCGCAGAGGCAACTTATTCTTGGGATTTTCTCAAACATTTTTCACGTAATTCAGCCGGACAAATTGTTGATAACTAATTATTTGGTCGTGCACGTTCAGGATGCGAATTTAAAATATACCTTCTAATCAAGCTTAAGACTTCTTGATTTTGTGGCAACGCTGAATGTTGAGCTAACTTTCCCGTCACCGTAATTTGTGTATAGTGGCGCACTTCTCCTTGATAAATATATTTTCCAGCAAGCACACTACTTAATGGTACTAACCCATCTTCAACATAATTTTCTGACCCAGCAATCGAGTACATTGTCAGATTGCTGGGTAATTTTTTACGGTTTTTAATGAAATCAGTTAGCATTTGCGTCCGCCGATTTGAGGGTTCTGCAAAGTTATACGGTGTCCCGATTGTCATTAATCGCTTTATCCGAATTTGTCGCTCATTAAAGTAATGCTCTAAGAAATACGTATAGATTAGCCCACCATTAGAATGACCAATGCCCTTAAAATTATTAAAATTATATTGCGCTTTTAACTGGTTAAAGGCTGTATTAAACATGCGGGCTTGCTTTTTGATGTTACTATAGCCATCATGATTATTTTCAAACCCGACGACAATAAAAGGTTCATTATCGCCTTGTCTGATCTGTCCAGTGTAAGTGATTTTACCATTGTTATAAACTTTAACTTTTAGCAAACTATGATTTTGCCGGTCACGTTGGTTAATCTTTGCCACCAGCGTATCAAACCGGTTAACAGTCGCGCTGCTTCCTGGAATCATAATTACTGGAGACATTTGCGATTGTTGCCGCTTTTCAAGAATGCTAACACTTTTTCGAGACCAGCAATAAGAAAACACTGTTAAAAGCACGAGAATGACTATTGAAGAAATAATAATTATTTTATGACGCTTACTTATCTTCATTTTGAAATTCCTCCTGCTCTTTTACTAAGCGTTCCTCAACTGCAAATGCTAATTTGATAAACGGAATATAAATTATTATATCCATAATCACTAATAAGATTGAGATTAAAAGGGCTCGCCAATCTCCACCAGTTCCAATGAATGGGATCAGGATTCCAGGTGTACCATTGGGGACTGGATAAACAATTGGCGGAATCGCATGAATAAAGATAAATACACTCGCAATCAACATATTAGCGATTGGCAAAAGGATAAACGGAAAAACATAAACTGGATTAAGGAAAACACGCGAGCCAAATAAGATTGGTAATCCATGATTAAAGATTGCAGGAAAAACACTTAACTTCGCTATTTCTTGCTGATTATTCTGTCGGCCGACCCATAAAATACCAATGACTAATGCTAAGGTAACGCCAATTCCGCCAAAGTTAGCAAAGCCATTATATAAAGATGACGGCGTAAAAGGATACGGAACAGCAAATGACTTATGGGTTAAAGCATAGATTAGATTATTTCGGACCTCATTACTATAAGCATCATTAGTAATGTTAACTGGCTCCGCAAATCCTAGCCAAACTAAAAGTGTATTGAAAAATGATAAAGTGATATTAAGAAAATAATTACTATGACGGCCAATTAGTGAAGAAATGTTTTGGGTCGTGATTGCGTCAAGATTAAATGTCCGCCAGACTGCATATAGGGTATGAAGGATGAAGGCCCCGCTAAAGGAAATTGTAAACGGCTTAAGATTTCGTAAGACTCTTGCCATTAACTTCCTACTCCCTAAGCGAATATCACTCAAAGTGAAATGATAGCCCCATTTCACAAAAATCAATCCAATGACATAACCCACAAGACTTCCAATAATCAACCACCCTGCGCCAAAATACCGCGTTTCAAGCGTCTGACCACCACGAACACTATGATAAAAGATTAATACATAGCTAATCATTGCACAAATACCCGCAATTAGATTTTCTCGTCGATAGCGGCGGGTGGTCATAATGGCACTGACAAATGCTGCATAAGACGCTAACCAGCCAACAGTAATCATCGTTGCATCATTAAATAATGCCCTAAAAAATTGGCGTTCTGGAAACCACTGCCGAATATATAATACATTCGCCAAAAAGCCATTAGGAGCTAAAAGATTATCGCTAATGATCCAAACAATGGTTCCAATTAAAGCAACGGGGAATAACATTATCATTGTTTCACGAAAGATTTCTACAAATGACAAGCGGTTAAACCACATTGCCCACTTAATTAGTTTTTCATTTTTATTCATAAGTCTTCCTCATTAAAAATTATCTTTAAACCACAAAAAGTCTGAGCCATTTATTTGGTCTCAGACTTTAGTTTTTATTCACTTACGATTACTAATGACTTAATTGCTTCACGCTTATCCATTGCTTCATATGCCTTTTGAATTTCATCAAGACTGAAGCTCTTAGTAAAGACTTTTCCGGGATGAATTTCACCCTTTAATACTGCATCAAGAAGGACATCACGATCATAAGTAGTTACAGAAGCGATTCCTCCCCGAAGGCCAATGTTCTTCCAGAAAAGATTGTTAGATGCAGGTTCAGTTTGTGGAACACCAACACGACCAATAATTGCACCTGGACGAGCTAACTTCCCAGCTTGTTCAATGGCAGATACGGCACCCACACATTCAAGAACAGCGTCGACACCATTACCATCAGTTAATTCAAGAACCTTCTTAACTGCATCATCGCCACGTTCAGCAACAATATCGGTAGCGCCGAATTCTTTAGCAAGCTTTGCCCGGTCTTCGTGGTGACTCAAAGCAATAATCCGCTTAGCACCACGTAATTTAGCACCAATTACCCCACAAAGGCCGACAGCACCGTCACCGATAACAGCAACAGTATCGCCTTCTTTAACTTCAGCGCTTGCAGCAGCGTGGTAACCAGTTGCCATAACATCAGCTAAAGTTAAGAGGTCATTTAATTGTTCGTCTGTGTAGTCTGATGGTTGACCAGGAATCTTTACTAATGCCCAGTTAGCGTTAGTAAAACGAAGGTATTCACCTTGGTAACCACCATTACCACCAGCTTCTTGGTTCATACAATTACCATCAAAGCCGGCTAGACAAGCAGCACAGTGACCACAACCATGAGTAAATGGTGCAATTACAAAGTCACCAGGCTTAACATCTTTAACGTCAGATCCAACTTCTTCAACAATTGCAATTGCTTCGTGACCAACTAATGATCCTTTTTCACGGTCAGCAATTCCACGGTACCACCAAAGATCAGACCCGCACACACAAGCACGGACAATCTTCAAAATTGCATCGGTTGGCTTTTGGATGGTTGGCTTCTCTACTTCATGAACTTCCATCTTACCAGGTTCCATAAATACGGCTGCTTTCATTTATATCTGCTCCTTTACGTTTTATCTAATTAACAATATACAATATAAACCTTCGAGTCGACTACAAGGCAAGAACTTTTTTTAATTAGGCTCTACAAAAATAACAGAATTCATATAGAAAAAGATTTAAAAAATGGCTAGTGAAACATAATCTTATTTTCACCAGCCACATGCTTTATTTATATTTTATTTTGTTTCACTTTTATCATCAAGCATCTTGTCTTTTCTCAGCTCATAGTAATTCTCTTCCTCTAAGAAAGGTATTACATGGTCCTCAAAATGATCAAGCTTATATGATAAGTAATTAAGGGTCTTGTCGAGCTCATTTCGCTTAGCTAAAAGAATATCATATTGTTCTTTTACTAAAGACTTTTGAACTTCACGACTACTTTTATGTTCATTATAAAGGTTAATAAATTCAATTAGCGAATCAACTGACATCCCTGCATTTCGCATGGCTTTAATGAAAAGAGCCCACTTAATTTCATTTTCAGTATAGTCCCGATAGCCACTACTATTACGAGGAACTTCCGGAATCAATCCGCTATTTTCCCAGTAACGCAATGTTTCTTTGGGAATATTTAAACGCTCACTTGCTTCTTTAATATTCATTTAGTTTCCTCCTGTAGTTTATTTTCTATTTTAACACGTTAAGCGAGTTCTTCTTCTTCAATCGTCTTTTCCATTTGATTGAGTTGATCAACTAAGCATTTGTGATCCTCTTTTAATTGGTCGACTTGCTCATTAAGGAGGCTTAGCCGCGCTGGAAGAGCATCCTTACCTAACTTCACTAACTTGACATATTCTATTTGAAAATCAGGAGAAACATTCATCATATTTAGTAGTTTAGCGTATTTAACCCATCGAACATCCGCATCAGTAAAGGTTCTTAACCCGTCACTATCGCGTGTAACAGGTGGAATCATTCCGAGACGTTCCCAACGACGAATTGTATCGGTAGAAATAGATAGTTTCTCCGCTACTTGTTGAATGTTCATTGTTTTACTCCTTTAATTTAATTCTTTAAGCCATGTTGCTAAATTATTTGATCCTTCATGTGCAGGGAGCACATTTAGTTTACCAGCCCATTGCTTAAATGTTTCTTCATATCCATTTGCCATTCCGGCATCAGTATAAAAAGATGCTACTTTACCAGAATAATTTTGGATTTTTTCAAGGAAGGTGTGAACTGGAGTTGCTGGTGCCCCTCGCCATACAGGACTACCAACTAAAATAAGATCATATTGGTCGGTGTTTGGCATTTCATTAACTAAATCAGGATATTGGTTATTGTTAATTTGTGCTGTCGCAATTTCATCAGTCTTATACATATCTTGATCGAAAGTATTATCAGGTGCCTCTATTTTATACATATCAGCGTCATCAATTATCTGTTTTAATTTTTGCGCAACACTTTCAGTTCGTCCTGACCAGGAATAAGTCGCTATTAATACTTTTGACATTATTTCGTCCCCCTTATCTAAACTTTGCTACTACTATAAACCCTGCAGTTAACTTTAAGGCAAGATATTAATTTAAACTTTTTAACCACCGTTCAATTTGATAATCAGAACGGTCAACCTTATTACCATCCACTACTAATGGGCGAGAATACACAGTAGCTTGTACTCCTTTTTGGCGGAGAATCTGTGAAATTCGCTGAACACTATTTCCCTGTCCATAACCGCCTTCAGACATAAAAGGAACAATTTGTTTTTGATTCAATAAATTTCCATAATCAAGCAGGAAGGAAGTCATTGGATGTGATAATGTCATTGCCCAAATCGGATATCCTAAATAGGCACGGTCATATTGACTTAAATCTGGTACCGACATTTTTAACTCTGGATAAGATTCAGTTTGGCGTTCAAAATTTGCTCTTGATAACGTTTGTCGATAATTTCCTGAATATGGTTCATCAACTACAATTTCTAGAATATCAGCTCCGGTAAGTTTAGCCAATTTGGCGGCTAATAACTCGGTACTTCCAGATCGTGAAAAATAAATAATAATCTCTTTTGCGTCTTTTGTTAATCGCCGAGTTGGCTTATTTTGACTATTAGTATCTTTTCCATCCGAAGAAACCCCATAGCCATTTCGCCATTGAAGTGACGGCATTCCTAATTGAGGTGCCTGAATCGGTTGACCATCAATTTTAGCTGTAATTTGTACATTTCGTTTAAAAAGCGCCATTATGTTCACTTCCTAACGTCTATTTGTCGTACCTGTACTCATGATTAAAAGCAGTATAAATAAAACACTAAGTCCAATTAATTGATTTACTATCATTTCCTTTCCTCCTTAAATTTTGCATTGATTCTCATTGATATTATGTAGGTACTATAAACCTTAAAGTTCGCTGTAAGGCAAGTGTTTTTTAGAAAAAATAATATTTTATATGATTTTAGTTTTGATCAACTGCACTATTTAATTTTTGACGATTCAAAATGAAAACCAATAAGATAATTGGAATTAAAATAAGCATTATTGGATAATACCAACGAATTGAGAAAATATTACTAATTAAGCCACCCAGAATAGGGCCTAATGCCATGCCAATATCAAGGCCAAGATAAAAAGTCGAGCTGGCAAGGCCTTGCTCTTCAATTGGTGCAAGCAAGAGTGATGTTGACTGACAAATTGAAAACATTATCCCATAGCCAAGCGCCATCATCCCTGCTGCAATTGCCATTTCGAAATTGTTATTCATAATTGTTAAAAAAATAATGTAGACTACTGTTGCGATAGTACAAATACCAAACCAGATCCCAAACCTAACAGTATCGAAATAATTTTTTAGCGAAATCCGAATAATAAACAAAACAATTGCATAAATCAGAAAATAAAGACTAATGGTAACATGTAATCCGCGTTGTGCAACATATTCTACAATATCAGCTTGCGTTGCAAAATAGGGGATAGAGAACAACGAGACGATTACTGCTACAGGTAAGGCATCACGTTGAAGGATTTTAAAGTGATTTGTCTTTTTTATAGTTGTTACTGGTTGAGCGCGGTTACCAATAAACTGAATCGCAATAACCATTAAAATAACAGCAACAGTTGAAATACTAAGCATCGCCTTATAGCCAATCACTTGGTAAAGACTAATTGCTAATGCTGGTGCTAGTGCCATTGAGGTTGCATTTAACAGACCATAATATCCCATGGCTTCTCCAACATGATTACGGGGCACAAGAAAAGCTAACCATGTAGCCATGCAGACGGTACAAAAGACGAACCCTGTTCCATTAATTAGCCGAAATAAGAGTAGTAATCCCGCTTTTGGCGTAAAAATGTAACCAATATTACCAATTGTACACAAAATTCCTCCAATAAGCGTCAATCGAAACTTTGAAACTCGATCAGTCAAGTTACCGGCAATCGGTCGTAGAAACATTGAGGTGATACTCATTATTCCAACAATAATTCCTGCAAATGCACTACTAGCGCCTAAACTTTTCGCATAACCATTAATCAATGGGTTGACTGACATCACACTAAACTGAAATAAAAATGTAGCAACCATAACTAAAACAATATCTCGCGAAAAGAACGAATCATTCTTTCTTCTCATTTAATCGCTTCTTTCTTTAACTTGTATCTACATGTGCACACCAAATAAGCGCCAATCATCCGAAGCTCCGAATGATTGGCGCTTATTTATAACTATCATTGTGACGACAAGGTTTTATCACATTGTCATCCGTTCATCCATTAACCGATTTTTTTCAAAGCCAAGTTTCCGTAATTTTCGACGTACATAAAGAATCCGTGCTGCAGAGCCAACGATAATCACATTAGCATTTTTTAATTCATTACTACTAATAACTTGAATTAAATCCTTTGGTGTAAAGCGATGAACTTGTGCATCTACCTTTACGCCTTTCTTTCTTAAATCAGTAAGTATTTTTTGATAATAAGGATTATTTACTTGTGGTCCTGACCAGATAAGATGTAACTGTTTTAATCCTGCATACTGTTGCGCCAAACTAATTAATGGTGCAACTCCTGACCCAAGGCCGTATAAGATAAGAGGGTCTTGACTATTTTTTACTTCACGGTTAAATAAGCCAAAAGGTCCTTCTAATTTTACTTCCGTCCCTACTGGAACATTGGCTATTTTTTGCGTAAAGTCTCCTAGACGATGAATCATAAAACTAACTTCATTCGGCTTATTCCGTGGCGCCGATGCAACAGAAAATGGATGCAGTTCTTTAGAGATTCCTTTTGCATTTCTGAATGATAAGAAGTAAAAATCACCAGCTTGGTAACTTTCATTATTATTTTCAAATTGCAGCGTTAACTCTTGCATCGATGGACCAAGTGAAACATTATTTTTTACTTTTGCTGCTGAATGATAACGACCAATTTTTAACTTCCACCAGCAATAGAAAATAACTGTTAGTCCGGTATAAATATCGAAAGTTAACCGAAATCCAGGAACCACGCCAAGTCGCGGAATTACATGTACATGAACCCAAATCAAAGCAATGACGACAAAGTTCAATCGATGAATCCACATTGTTACTTGGTGATTTAACAAATGACGTTCAATCCACACCTTTAGCCGATTTAAATTACGCAAGCGATCTACTAGCCAGCCTGATAAAAAGAGAACAGCATAAGCTAATAAAAAGATTTCCAAATACCAGGCAATATTTCCTGTTTGCTTAATTAACGGAAACATGGAAAAAGATGTAAATCGATGAATTGTTGCAGCAATTAATGCCATTACACCTAATGCCCCATGGATGGCGTATAATGCGGGCATGCCAATTTGTTGTGTTAGCCAATGAGGACGCGTTGACATCAAAATAATCATTAGCCACCAGACGTAAGCAACAACTCCCAAGTCATATGCTAGTAAGTGTCCAGGGGTATCAATTAAACCGCGATTTAAGATAATAATTAACGGAAACGGTGAAATTATTAGTACTAACCACGTTAAAGCTAGGTAAATTCGACGGCTTTTTTTCATCTTTTACTCCTGCCTAGTACTAGTAGCCCAAGTCGTCTAACCAACTATTTACTTGACTCCGTACACGGTTAGGATTGTTCTTAACCGTATTTCCAGTAGCAGTAAATCCTTGGCGAACCTTTGACTTAGGGAATTGCTTCTTCAAGACTTGGCGAGTATTTCCTAATCCTGAACCTTCGTTAGTGGTAAATGGAATTAACGTCTTTCCGTTCAAGCCACTTTCCTTATCAAGGAAGGTCCGAACAACCATTGGATATTCACCCCACCAAATTGGGCCACCAATGAAGACAGTATCGTACTTACTTACATCTGGTAACTTGCCCTTAATTGCGGGACGAGCATTTTGATTTTGTTCACGTTGAGCCACTTGAGTAGTTCGATCATAGCTCTTTGGATAAGCCTTCTTCGGAACAATTTCATAAGTATCAGCGTTAGTTTTTTGTTGAATAAAATCTGCTACCCGGGCAGTATTTCCACGTTTCAACCTGCCACCGTAAACACCTTGAGTTCGTGAGAAATAAACAACTAATACTTTCTTGTTGTTGCTAGCAGCTTGTGCACTACTGTTTGGATTAACCGCAAAGCTAGCTACCGCAGCAAATACAGTTACGACCACAGTAATAACTGACCAAAATTTCTTCATGATTTGACTCCTTCTTTCTTTAATTAAAGATTTGGTTCGCATAGTGATTAAAAATTTGCGCAATTGTTTGCGGACTATGGGTCCCATTTGGCGCTTGATAATACTTTAAGTTTTGCTTATCGAATTCTGATAAGCGGCGCATTGCATTGATCTGCGGTGTCATTGATCCAGACGTTCCATCATCAGCACCAACACCAGCTAAAATCTTAAATTTCATATTTGGATTGTCCTGCACTGTCTTTGCAAGACGTTGTGCAGTTCGTGTACTTGCGGCAGCACCACCGTCATCAGTAATTGTCCAACTATCACCAGCCATTGGAAGATAAGTACTAAAGTATGGCAATTGATATTCAAAAACATACCAAGTAGTGATGCTTCCCATTGAAAAGCCGCCAAATGCACGGTGGTTTCGTGAATTTCTTAATTCTGTTTTACTTGTCCCATTGGCATAAGTACTATAGTGACCTTCGACAGCTGGAATAAGATTATTAACTAATTCATTTTGAGCAAATGCGCGATTTAAACGATTATCGCGATAATAATTTGAAGTAACAAAACTTCTCGATGGATAATAGGTAGGGAATATAACAATCGTATCTTTTAAGCGTCCATTTTGATTTAACCGATCTAATAAGCGTTTAAATCGTCCATCGCGAAAGAAATCTTGACTACTTTCCGTTGATCCATGCAACAAATAAACAACATTATATTTTTTGGTATTGGTATAGTCTGCTGGGAGATAAACTAAAGCCTGCTTATTATATTGACGACCTTGGTATTCAGTCTGATACCGAATCATTTCTGTTCGAGAAGCCGCTTCAGCATGATTTGAATTAATTAAAATCATTAATCCTAAAACACCTCCAACAGTAAGTACTATTTTTAAGAGTCTAGCAAGCATTGGTCTTCCCTACTTTCTAGTTATTATTTTGTAGGAGACCATTACGTTGTAAGAAGCGCCGTAACTGAGCGTTGTTATTATCATAGCGGAAGCCCGACTTGATTGTTGCTCCATCAGCCTTCGCTAACCGACGCATCGTTGGCATTGAATCTTTCATTGGGGTACTCATGCTGGTAGTAAATGGAATTATCGTCTTACCACGGAAGTCATAAGTATCAAATAAGGAGTGGATTACCATTGGCGGTTGTTGCCACCATGTTGGGAAACCAATTAAAACCGTGTCATATCGATTTAAGTTAGGAATATTACGCTTAATTGCTGGGTGAATGTTTCGACGGCGTTCACGATCAGCTACCCGTGCATAATTGTCGTACCCCTTAGGATAAGCTTTCGCACGTTGCAATCGGACAATATCAGCGCCAGTATCACGTTGAATTTGTTCAGCTGCTTCTTTAGTTGTACCGGACATTGAGAAGTAAATAATCAATGTTCGATTATTTGAGGCAGCTTGAACTTGACGAGTTTGTCCAAAGCCAATAATCATTGCTAAAACTGTAACTACTGTTGTTAAGATGGAAATAATCCATCGGTTCTGCATTCGCATCATTACTCACTTCCTAAATTTATATTTGAGATTGTGAGTAGTATAGACCTTAAAGCTGACTTCAAGGCAATACCTTTTTTAAAATTTTTTCATGATATTTTAATCAGGCATATTAACTTCCCAGAAATTGATGGCGTCATTAATCCAACCTTCTGCAACTGTTCCTTCACCTAGTCCAAAACCATGGTTAAGTCCAGAATAGACATGAAATTCAGTTGGAATTCCAAGTTGCTCCAAATAAAAGAGACGTTGTTTCATAGTTCGCCAATTAGCAATCCAATCATTATCACCAACGCTAACATAAGTAGGAGCGTCAGCCGAGGATACCCTACTAAAGCCGGTATACTGCATAATAACTGCATCAGCTTGTGGAATATCTGAGCGACCAGTTAATTGATAAAGCACTTCTTTATTTCCGAGTTCGGCTGCCATTCGCGCTCCAGCAGATCCTCCCCATAACGAATAATGACGTGAATTCACTCCTAGTTCTGTGGCATGATCCTCAATAAAGCAAATTGCTTGGGCCAAATCTTCATACGGATTCGTTGGCCGATAGATTAATGCAAATGCATTGTAGCCATACTTACTAATCTCTAAAGCATGAGGGAAACTATCCTGCATTGCTGCTACATATGCAAAGCCACCACCTGCATTATTAATTGCAAATGGTGCTCCTTCTTTTCCACGAAAGAAATAAAGGCCAGTATTAGCTCGACTCGGATGAGCTGCGATTTCATCTTCAGAATAGATCGGGTAAAAGATTTGGTGCTTCTCTTGTTCTGCTGCCAAATAATTTAAAACTTCTACTGTTTTATTTGCCTTAATATTTGAATACCAAATGTAGTGAGCGCTGTTACTAATTTGCGCTAACGTTTCATTTGGATTAAATGGACGATCCACTGGAAATAGTAATCGGCCAGCAGTCCCAAAATAATTTTCTACATCATTGACTGTTGAGTTAAGGGTAAATTGAGCCATTTTAATTCTCCTTCCATAATTGAATTAAACAATTGTAAAAATCTTCGAGGGCATTTTCCGGACTATGTGTTCCACCAGGGGCAACAAGATAATATAAGTTGCCGTCTTTTTCGTTTCCCGCAAATTTAAACATCTCTTTATAGGATGCCATTGCTTGAATTTGGGCAGTAAACCCCGAATAAGCAAAATCCGCCGTCCCTGAAGCCGCAAAAATATAGAAATCAAAGGAACGATACCCTTGCTTTTTAACAAATTTTGCAAGAAGCTCGGCGTTTGCGGTTAAAGCACCACTAGACGGGAAAAAGTAGCGGAAATACCTTAAGCAGTATTGAAAAACATGCCAAGTAGTTACTGAACCCATTGAAAAGCCACAAAATGCACGATGATCTCGAGAATCAATCAAGCCTTGTTCTGTAACATTTTCAGCATAAGTACTAAATTCATTTTCAATCGCTGGAAGGAGGTCATTAGCAAGTTCATTGTGGTAATTATCAGTTAACTGCAACGCCAACCCATAATCACTACTATCTTGAACGCTTAGATTGTTATAAGTTGGGCATACCACAATCATGGGAGTAATCTTTCCTTCCGCAATCGCATTATCCAAAATATTTTTTAATGGGTGAGGATTGTCAGGAGTACCTAAATACGTAGTTTCGTCGCTCCAACCTCCATGCATTAAATAGAAAACATTGTATTCATTAGCTGAAGAATAGTTGTAAGGGAGGTATACAATAGCACGTTTTGTCAATTTTTGATTCTTCTGTTGATAGCTAAATGATTCATAGGTATCGTAGTTAAAACTAACAAGTTTTCCTGGTTTAGCATTATTTTTCTGTAAATATCGACTAGGAATTTTTTGCAGTTGAGTTGGAAATTGGAGCATTTTTACATTCACCTCTTCTATCAATTATTAAAAATATCGATTAATCTAAACCTGGTAATGGAATCCCATTACGATATGAAACTACTCGTGTTGACCCATCTTTATCTGCATAGTTATCTACGAATCCATCAGGTAGTCCAACAGCTTTAAGCTTTTCAATAGTAGTCGTATTAACAATTTCTTCTGGTCGGTCTTCCGCAATCTTTTGAACAAAATCAGGATCCATTAATAATTCACGACCAACGTATACCCCTTCGGCATCAGTTACAGCCGCCAATGCATCATCAGCTGTTAAAACATTACTTCCGATATAAATTGGACAATATCCGCGTAATGCAGCCCGATAATATTCAGGAAAACTCTTATCAGTTCCCTTTACTTTTACGTCATAACTTGGTCGCACACTATTAGAATAGTCTGCCGATAAGTTCAATGAAATGTTTAGATAATCAATTCCAAGCTCAGCGACCTTTTTAGTTTGGGCAAACATATCATCGACATCATAGCCAATTTCATCACCATGTTTTTCTTGTGGACTAATACGCCAACCCAGAATGAAGTTAGCGTTTCCTGATTCGGCAATTACTTTTTTTACTGCACGTTGGATAGCCAATGGTAGTGCCATTCGTTTTTCGCGCGAACCGCCCCATTCATCATTTCGGTGGTTTGCACTAGCAGAAAAGAATTGTTGCAGTAAGTCATGATTACAATTATGAATCTCAATCCCATCAAAACCGGCAGCAATTGCGCGTTTAGTTGCTTGAGCATAGTCCCTGATTACTTGCTCAATATCAGCAGTCGTCATCTCATCAACATCGTAATCAAGCCAAGGAAATGAAAGCTTACTTGGTGCATATACTCGATAACCTTTTGCTACGGAACCGCCAGCACCACGACCAGCATGCGAAAGTTGCAAAATAGCTTTCGCACCCCCAGCCTTCATTACCGTGGCCAATTTTGCTAAGCCGTTGATGTCTTTATCATGAGCCACGCTAAGTTGCCCCGGAACTTGGTCACCGGAATCATTAACATAGGCATAACCGGTAACTGCAATTCCTACATTAGCTGCACGCGTTTTCATATATTCAAGTTGCTGCTCTGTAACTTGTCCATTTTCTGCTGAATCATCGCACATTGGAGCAAGCATAAAGCGATTTTGTGCTTTAACTCCATTGCTAAAAGTAACTGGTTCAAATAACTTTTCATATTTTGTCATTATTAACTCACTATCCTCAATTTATTTGGTAATAGTGTAGACCTTGTAGTCGACTTTAAGGCAAGCGATAAAAACAAAAAATAGGAGTCTGAGAAACTCTTTACTTTTCTCAAACTCCTATTTTTAATTAATCATTCCAAATATCCTTTGCAATATTAAATGCAGACCAAGCATTTGGCCAGCCAACATAAAAGGCTAATTGAGTAATTACTTCAACAATCTCATCCTTAGTAATGCCGTGTTCTTTAGCTAACTTCATGTGTGCTGGAAGTTGAGTAAATGCACCCTTAGTAATCAATGCTGATACAGTAATCATACTACGATCACGAAGGTTTAATTCCTTTTCACGGGACCAAACTTCACCAAATAATACGTCATCATTTAATTCTGCAAACTTAGGAGCAAAATCCCCTAAGTTATCGCGTCCAGCAGTTTGTTTTTTTGCCATTCGAACTACTTCCCTTCCATATTTTATTTACCTAACTTATCGTATTCTTCATCAGTAACCGGACCAAACCATTCAGCTGTTCCCTTTGTAATCGCAATGTGGGAGAACCAACTATCTTTAGTAGCACCATGCCAATGTTTGATACCTTCGTGGATTGTAACCACATCACCAGGCTTCATTAATTGCGCTGGTTTTCCTTCTTCTTGGTACCATCCTTCGCCCGCAGTACACATCAGGATTTGATAACCATTATGGTGAATATGCCAATTATTACGGCAGCCAGGTTCAAAGTTAACATTAGCAACAGATATATCAATATTATCGTCACTTGGGACTAATCCATTAAGGTAACTTGTTCCAGTAAAGTATTTCGCAAAAGCAACATTCTTTTCGCCCAAACCAAACATATCGTTTTTAACTGCTTCTTCATTCTTACCCATTAAACATCAACTCCTTTATTTATGATCATAATAAACCATTGAGTATAGTCTAAGGCAAGAATTTAATATCATTAAAAATGAGCAGAAAATCTGCACTTTCCCGCTCATCTTAAATAATTACTTTTCAATTTTTGTCCCGCCAAATACTTCTGACATTGGTACAGCATCAAGTGCCTTATCAATTTGAGCAACTTCTTCAGGAGTCATCTTGATTTGGGCTGCCTTTAAGTTGTCTTCGATCCGGTTAAGATGACGACTACCTGGAATTGGCACAATGTACGGCTTCTTGTTGACCATCCATGCCAAGGAAATTTGTGCCGGAGTAGCATCGTGATCTGCTGCAATCTTATCAAGCAATGCTAATAATTCCTTGTTCTTTTCTAAGGCTTCTGGCGTAAATTGTGGCATTTTATTCCGTAAATCCTTATCGGAAAAACTACTTTGCTTAATTTGACCAGTTAATAAACCATTTGCTAATGGTGAAAATGCAACTAAACCAATGTTTAATTCTTCAAGTACTGGGAAAAGAGCTTCGTATTCCCGGTACATCATTGAATAACGGTTTTGCACTGCGGTTACCTTGCAAACTGCATTAGCACGACGGAGGTAATCTTCATTAGCTTCAGAAATACCCCAATGCGTAATCTTACCTTCATCCATCAATTCTTGCATAACCTTGGCAACTGTTTCCGGTTCAACATTTGGATCAATCCGGTGTTGGTAGTAAAGGTCAATATGGTCCGTGTTAAGTCGCTTTAGTGAACCTTCAACTGACTTACGGATCGTTTCTGGACTTGAATCAACTTTAATTCCGGTTCCTTCATGAGCCGCAATTCCAAATTTTGTAGCGATCACAACTTGATCACGCACATCATGGAGAGCTTTCCCAACTAATTCTTCGTTGTAATTAATTGAACCATCCGGATTCGTGCCTCGATAAATCTCAGCAGTATCAAAGAAACGGTAACCCATGTCATATGCGGCACGGATTGTCTTCACAGCTTCATCAACATCTGTTGGCTTACCATATCCATGAGAAAATCCCATACAACCAAGGCCGATTGCTGTTACTGTTAAATCTTTTCCTAATGTCCGTGTTTCCATAAAAACATCCCTCCATTTTTTGATATTGGTATTCTAAACCTTGAAGTCGACTATAAGGCAAGGACTTTATTTATGTGAACCATGTAAAATATTAAGACCAGCAATTAACATAATTACAGCTAGAACGACCATCCACATCTGAGCATGATCTATCATCGTTGCTGGGGAAGCAATTCCGGCAACCATCTCAGAAACGATTGATAATCCCACAGCTCCGCCAATTTGGTGCACGGTATTAACAACGCCAGAAGCTGCACCGGCAATATCGCCGGATGTATCAGCAACCCCGGCAACTGTTAATGGACTCATGATTAATCCCTGACCAATACCAATGAAGACCATTGGTAATGCCACGCCCAACCAATATCCTTGTTGGATGCCAATAATTGCGCCTAATGATAAACCCAATGTATCGATAATTGCCCCACTAATAAGTACAGCTGCATTGGAGAAACGGAAAGTCAAGCGAGCTACTAAGAGGGAAACGCCAAACTGAATTACTGTTAATGGTAAGAAAGCAATGGCAGCTAGCAATGGTGTAATGCCAAAGACTCGCTGTAGTGCTTGAGGCATTAGGAAGAAATAAGACATACTGGCACCCAACATAAAGAACCGGGAAACCAATGCACTTGCCCGTTGATTATCCTTAAAAATAACTAATGGCATGAGCGGATTCTTTGTGTGGGCCTCAATCAATACAAAACTTACTAATGCAACAATAGTAACAATAATTGCTGCACTACGGTATAGACTTCCATTAATACTGTAAACCAAAGCACTAAAGCCAATAATTGAGGTGATGGTACCCCACCAGTCAATCGTTAACTTATTTTGATAGTCAACAGTTGGATGGACGTAGCGCCAAGACATGATGATTAAGATTAATCCCATTACCATATCTAGATAAAAACCATTTCGCCAACTTGAATAGCTACTAATAATTCCACCAACGATTAAACCAAGACTCGTTCCAATACCAGCAGTAGCTCCGTAATAAGCGATGGCTCTTGTTAACATTGGACCAGAATAGTAGTCCATTAGTAAGGCCAATGTTGCTGGGGCTAATAATGCTCCACCAATTCCTTGAACTGCCCGCATTGCAATTAATATCGTTTGGTTTGGCGCGATTCCGACTAAGAATGACGCTATCGTAAAAATCCATAATCCTGTTAATAACACAGCACGTCGGTTTAAAATATCGCCAAGCCGAGCCCCAAATGATAGGAATCCACCAAAAGTTAAAGCGTATGCATTACTTACCCATGCAATCATGATGCTATTCATATGCATATCGCGGCTAATTTGAACAGTACTTGTAAATACTAATGAATTATTTAATAAAATCAAAAAGTAACTAATTAAAACAATCGGTAAAATAATCCCAAATTTACCAGAATCATTTACTAAATCATCGGTTTGATTTTCCAATTTCGTATCCTCCTCACAATTTAATTTATGTTGCTAATTGTAAGAGGATTGAGATTACTTGAAAATTACTACTTAACTATGGTAGGTTACGTGTGACGCAAGCTAAGAAAGGAAAAGAATTATGATCGATAATTATCTCTTAGAATATCTTGTTGCCTTTGCGCAAACCGGAACAATTGCTGGCGCTGCTGAGCAATTAAATATTACACAACCAACTGTTAGTCGAGGCCTGAAAAAATTAGAAACTCTACTGGACGTAAAGTTATTTGATCGTCAGCCACAAAAACTCTCTTTAACTGCCACTGGTAAATTTACCGCGCAACGAGCCCGTATCCTTTTACAACAGCAACATGATTTCAAAAAAGCTGTCCAACATTTTGCTAGTAAGAATGACTATTTACGAATTGCTGGAACTATACCAGGGCCATTATTATTACTAGAAAATATAATTGAACGTCTCGACAACCAGCTTGTTATTGAAACGAAAACAATTCTGTCAAATAACATTGAATCTCTTCTTCATAACCATAATTATGCCTTAATATTTAGTGCCCATGAAATACAAAATGCTGATATCGAATCACGATTTATTGGGATGGAGAAACTAGCAATCAAAATTACTAAGTTCAACCCGCTTTATCATCGGGCGACTGTCAATTTTAATGACTTAAATGGTCATGAATTTGTTCTTTCTGATAACATTGGTGAATGGCGTAAAATAATCGAACAGTATATTTCAAATGCACAATTTCTTTATCAAGCACAACCTGAAGCGCTTCGTGAATTAGTGCGCTATTCAAATTTTCCCATTTTTAAAACGAATATTACTAATTACCTTGATGAAAGATTAGCAATTGTTGATAGAAAGAGAAAATTTATTCCAATTAATGATCCCCATTCTGCGATTGAACTATATGCTACTTATTTAAAAAATGATCGCCAGAAAGTTACCCCTTTGATATCAGAAATGACAAAAATTTTGACACAGATATCAGATTAAAAAATGCCAGACCATGGATGCTTTTCATGATCTGGCGTTTAACTTTTTAAAAGACTGATGTAATAATTGCACCAACAACAATTAATACTAAACCAATACTGGTAAAGATATACCCGCGCTTACTCTTCCGTTCGTGAAGGAAAATAAAGCCACCAAGCGTTGAAATTACAACGGATAATTGTGAAACAACAAAAGCTGTATTAACCCCATTATCTCGAACACTGAGGATATAAGTAAGGGATGCAATTGAGAAGACAAACCCAATGATTAAACTACGCCAACTTGCCGGTTCACGTAATGCTGTAGTCCGGTGAGTAGCAAAGATATAGATCAATACACCAATCACCATCCCAACAGATTCTGGAAAGAAGATAGCGATTCCGGAAGTTGTTAAAGCCCGTGGAATGGCATTGTAAATAATATAACCGATGGTAGTTAAGAGAAGCATCAAAAGCGTTGTTGGCTTGCTACCATGAACATTATTTGCTTCTCCGTGGTCATTAATTGACGTTAAAACAGCACCAACAATCAAAAGGGCAATCCCAACAAAACCAGCAATCCGAGCAGTTGTCGTTGCCCACTCACCAAAAATGAATACCCCAACTAATGAGGTCCCAACTAACTGTAATCCTGTTGAGATCGGCATAGTTTGGGAAACGCCAATTCGTTGATAGGCAGTGTATTGTCCTAATTGACCAACAATCCACATCGCACCGGCAACAGCAGCCATGATAAACGTAGTAACTGATAGTGACGGCCGTAAAATAATCATCACAAAAATACTAACGATTAATGTTCCAACGGCAGTACCAAAAATTTGATTAACAACTTTACTGTTTGTTTTCACAACAATCAAAGGCAAAATACCCCAACCGATTGCTGGTAATAATAACCATAAATACTTCATTTGTATCCTCCTAAATTTTTACTAATTTAATAATCGACCTTGCGTAATCATGATTAGCAAAACAACAACCGCTCCACTTAAGAACCAGATTGTTGGTGCAAATGCAATTCCAACTAAAATAATGCCTTCAATGATTAAATACCCAGTGATTAATTTTTTATTTTCTTGTTTTTCTGTTTCTGTCCCAATAAAGACAATTGCGCGAATAACCGCTAAAAATAAAATCAAGCTCAATACAAAAGCTAAATTACCCATCATTTGACGAACAGTCCCTTCATAGCGAAGCACCATTTGAATCGTGACCCCCATATAAAATGAGAACATTATTGCAAGAATAAAGAGCCAACCAGTCAAAATAGTCGCAATTGATGAAGATAAAATAATGTGGAGTGTTCCAAGAACCTGGTAATAGATTGCGGCGATCAAGGCAATTAAAATAATACAGATGATAAAGCGAATAATTGTATCACTAGTGATTCGGCTATTAACTGTCTCATACAAACCAGCAATAATTTCACCGAGGGCAATCATTGTCATCAAGCCGTATCGCTCAATCATTGAATCTTTAATTTGGTGTTCCATCTCAGCTTGATCATACTCTCTAGCTAAGCGCGGATTGGCCGCAACAACATCAAAAATATTGAGTAATAGGCCGAAGCAAAGACCAATCACTAAGACAACATTACCGATAAAATACGTTATCAACATTATCGCTAATGAAAAAAGATGAACTGATCCCCACACTCGAGAAGCAGGACCATGGATATGATCAAAATAAGCTAAGCCGAACCAAACGGTTGCCATCAATAATTCAATCAGCATTAATACAATACTGATTCGAGTAAATTCACCGTCAATCGCTTCTGAAATAAACAATGACCCAATTCCTGTTAGAATCATTTCTGTATTAATAATGAGCACGTTAATAATTGAGTCATTTCCATGATTATCAAAATAGCCCGATACCTCATTCCAGCCCCAAATAAACCAGCCAAATATAAGTACTGAATACCCAATACTAGTAATCGTTAAATTTTCTAACAAACTATCAGTTAATCTAGCGATAACAACCGCAAAAATTAAATCGTAGAACAATTCTAACCAGCTTACTTTACGATTAGCGATTTGATGATTAATTGTTCGCGGTTTACCCAAAAACGTGAATATCTTATTCAATTCGGCTTCTTCCTTTCTTCCAAATTTGACTGTCAAAAGTATAGACCTTGAAGTCGACTGCAACGCAAGGCCTTTTTTTGTAATTAATTTCCACGATATCGTAACAATATTCGTATAAAAAAAGAGACTGTTGAAAAAACAAAAGTTTTTTCTCAGTCTCTTATGGGGATATGAAAGGTTATTGTATTAATGAATATTTACTATTTTTATTAAGGGAGTATTTATTCTTTTGGGAGAGAAAAATAAATATTAATATACTGGACGGTTGCTACCTTGAGTATCAGGATCAGCAATTCCTAAACTATCATTGCTACCAAACGTTGGATCAGCAACAATCTTCAAAACAACGTCAGCAATACTTTGACGCGAACCAGATACACCAACGTATTCATCATCTTTATGAGTGATAGTGTATTTAATTTCATCGCGGTCGTTAAGCCATGGTAAACGAAGCGTAGTGTAGTCTAATCCAGATTCGGCAGCTAACCGGTCTGATACTACAGCAGCGTTGTCATCTCGAACAGTTCCACCGAAGCAAGTATCACGGTTCCACTTACCAAATTCACCAGGAACTTCATCATAAATTCCAAGTAAGTTGGTAAGGATAAGACGGTTTACACCATCCTTCTTCATGGCATCAATAATGTTATGAGTTGGCCGATTATGACCAGCATCATCATGGTCAATAACAGCATTGAAGACCATATCTTGGCCGTTAACAGCCTTTTCAACATCCTCAGGGTTATTTAAATCTCCTTCAATAACCGTAACGCGAGGATTATCAGCTAGGTCACTGAGCCGACTGCTGTTACGTAAGAATAATGTCAATTCAACATCCTTAAATTTATCTTCGTTAAGAATACGATTTTCAACGATCCGGGCGATTTGTCCGTTTGCTGCTAAAATTGCTAATTTCATTTCTATTCCTCCACATCAAATTGATTAGTAATAACGCTTATTTTTGTTAACCTTGGCAATTTCTGCCATTTCTTCATCAGTTAACTTAAAGTCAAAGATATCGTGGTTGTCGTGAATATGTGCAGGGTTAGTAGATCCTGGAATTACAACAAATCCCATTTGAGTGTGCCAACGAAGAATAATTTGGACGTTGGACTTACCATACTTTTCTGCAAGCTTAGTAAAGATTGGTTCATTGATTAGGGAACGATCACCTGAACCAAGTGGGTACCAAGCCATCAGACGGGTACCATATGGTTCAAGGATTTCCCGCGCTTCTGTTTGTGGGAAGTATGGGTGTGCTTCAGCTTGAAGTACTTGTGGCTTAACTTCCGCAAAATCCATAATATCTTTTAATAATGAAGCACTTCGATCAAAGTTAGAAATACCAATTGCCTTAATTTTGCCATCTTTGTAGGCTTTTTCTAATGTCCGGTAAGCTGTCTTCCAATCACCAGTTGGTTGGTGAAGGAATAACAAGTCGATGTAATCAAGGCCTAGACGATCAAGGGCCTTATCAACTGCATCTGGATCATTATATGAAGTAGTCCAGAGCTTAGTACTTACAAACAAGTCTTCACGGTTTACCCCTGAGTTTTTAATTCCTTGGCCAACACCGTCTTCATTGTAGTAAGCTTCAGCAGTGTCAATTAAATGGTAGCCATCCGCAAGAGCTGCTTCCACTGATTTTTGAGCAGCACTAGATGACATTCTAAAAGTTCCTAAACCAACTTCTGGCATCTTTACACCATTGTTCAAAGTAAATGTTTCTTCCATCATTTTCACCTCATTATTTTTGATATCCTTTCAACAATTTATATCCTAATCCTTGAAGTAGACTATAAGGCAATACCTTTTTTCAAAAAAATCAAAAATATTTAGTAATGTTGAATACAAATAGGCTCGGGGCAAGGAATTTCAGCCTGTAATAAAGTTAATTTACCATTATTTGGATTACGCTGAAATAATGTCAGGCTATCTGAATTTTGATTAGCAGCAATTATAAAGTTTTCGTCCTGACTGAAATTAAAATCGCGTGGGTAGTCCCCTTCAGTATCTATTGACTGAAGATGCTTAACCGTATGATCAAGCAGGATCCGAAATACCGCAATCGTATTCTCTCCACGATTAGAAGTATAGAGATACTTACCATCACTTGAAATTCGAATTGCGCCTGCTCCGTTATGCTTTGTCCAGGTAGAAGGAATTGTCTTTAATATTTGAATCCGTTCTAACCGGGCGGTGTTTTGATCGTAAGTTAATACTTCTAATTCACTACTTAATTCATCAAGAAGATAGACCGTTTTTCCATCAGGATGAAAGACTAAATGACGTGGTCCACACCCAGGATCTGTTTGATAACGTGATACTTCTTTCAATGTACCATCGCTTAATATATCGTAAATCGTAACTAAGTCTAGCCCTAAATCACAGGTAATTAAGCGCCCATCAGGAGTTACGTCTGCATAATGTACATGTGGAATATTTTGTTCAGGACGTGGACCTACTTTACCTGTATGAGTAACACTATCAACTCGTTTTAAGTCACGATTATCTTCACCTAAGTCAAAAACATCAATTCGACTACCATGATAGTTAGCCCCGAATAATAAGTGACGTTTTTCATCTAAACCGACATAAGCAGGGGATGGTCCGTTAAATAATTCTTCTTTTACTAGTTGAGCATTAGCTGGGCCTTCATCCTTAAGTTCGTAAATAGCAACTCCTTTTTGACCGTCTATTTCCTTTTTAATTGTATAGACTAAGTGATTAGCCCCTACTTGTAAATATGATGGTTTTAGTAAGCGAACAGCCAAGCGGGGGAGCTTTAACTGATTATTTTCCAACGTTACACGGTATATCCCTTGACTTGTTTTATTTGTATAAGTACCAATTAGAAAATCTTCTGTCATTATCAATTAGCCTTCTTCTGTTTGATTTTTTACTGCTTTGGGACCAGTAGCTGCTTGCTTCTTTCGCCGTTGCAGTTCTGCTCTTAGCATATCATAACGCCGTTCAGAACTTTGATATGAAGCTTTGGCAATTTCCATGTTTCGACGGGTGATTTTTAATTGGTCTTCAATATCTTTAGGAGAATATTGAGATAATCGCCGTTGCATTAAGTTTGTTAATTCATATGAACGAGATACAAGATCATAACTACTTTTACCAAAACGAGTTAATAGATAACCCACGCGGCGTCCAGCAGACATATCTTGCGCATTATCAATTGTCCGGCGCATTGGTAAACTAACATGGTTATCCCAGAAAGTAATGAGGGGACCAGTAAAGAAGGCAACAATGACAGTACCAACACCAACGGGACCTCCAATAAAGTAAGCGACAATCATAAAGAGAATATCTTGTGCAATCCGAATTGTCCGGTATTGGGTATGCAAACGATCAGATAGAATAGGCGCAATCGCATCATATGGGGCAACCCCTAAATCTGCCCCCATATACATTGAAGCTCCTAACGTAAATAGAATTAATCCAATAATCAAGTCAGAAATAATGACAATGATATTAGCATGTGTTCCAAAGATTTGTTGATAAAGAGCAATAAACCATTGAACTTCAAAGCCAACTAAAACCATGTTTAATAAGGTTCCGATCCCAATTTTGTGCCGATCCATAATCAAAATAAAGATAAAGATCGCAGCATTTGCTAATAATTGATAAACTCCTAGACTCATACTTAAATGTCCAGAAATCCCTGTATTAGTAGCAGTAAATGGATCTAGTCCTACTTGACCACCACGTAAAAATGCTGTCCCTAACGATAAAATTGTAATTCCAACAAATGACATTAAAGTACGCCAGCCTAAATTTGATACTGAATGCTTCTTCTTCATAAATAAACACTTCCCTCTCAATATAAACTTATATGTAGTAAAAGCGCGGCGACTTGACGTCAACCGCACTTTTGATATTAATTAGATTTATGTTATTAACCCCGGCCACCTTCAAATGATGGGTAAAGTGTCATTCCACCATCAACAAACATGGTAATTCCAGTAACGTAACTTGATTCGTCAGATGCTAACCAAGCAGCAGCGGCAGCAACTTCTGATGGGTCACCAACCCGCTTCATTGGAATCATTGAAGTAGTAGTGGCAAGTTGTTCTGGATCAGCGAACTTCTTCGCGTTAATAGGGGTATTAATTGCACCAGGACCGATAGAATTAACCCGGATACCCTTATCAGCATATTCCATCGCAATTGTTTCCGTGAAAAGCTTTACCCCACCTTTACTTGCAGCATAGTGGGCAAATGTTGGCCATGGAATTTGTTCGTGAACAGATGACATGTTAATGATGTTACCCTTTTTATTATTCTTTAAGAAGTAATTCAAGGCTGCCTTGGCACCAAGAAATACACCAGTCAAGTTAACATCAATTACCCGTTGCCAGTCTTTCAGGCTCAACTCATTTGTTGGGTGTTGATTTTCCATTCCCGCATTGTTAATCCAAATGTCCAAGTCGCCAAAAGTATCAACAGCAGCATCTAATAATTTTTGTACGCCTTCTTCAGTGGAGATATCCGCTTGAACAGCAACTCCTTCACCACCAGCATTTTTGATTTGTTCAACTGCTTTATCAGCACCAGCCTTATCTGAATTGTAGTTAATAACTACTTTCATTTGTTCTTGACCGAAACGTTCAGCAATCGCGTTTCCAATTCCCTTAGAACCACCAGTAATTACTGCTACTTTACCTGCTAAATCTTTGTATAGCATACGTTTCACTCTTCTTTCCTTTAGTAATTGACAATAGTTTAATCCTTGCAGTCGACTTCAAGGCAAGAGAAAATTTCAAAAAAGTAGAAATAATTTTTAGAAAAAGTTGAGGCCACGGAATCACCGTAACCTCAACTTTTAAACGCATTGTATCACTTAGATTATTTATATCTTACATTTGTTGACTAGTTGGTCGAATAATTACTTCATTCCAAGCAGCATCTGCTGGTAAGTCGATCGATTGCTTAATGGTTTGAGCAATCCGATCAACGGGAATACTGAAGTTCTTGTAGAATTCTTCTGTTCCCTTCTTAACTTGTTCATCGGTAATTGAATCCACTAAGCCAGTATCAACCGCCCCTGGTGAAATCAAAGTTACCCGAACATTAGACTGAGCTTGTGCCATTTCTTGACGAAGGCCCTCACTGATTGCTCGAACTGCATACTTGGTTCCAGAATATACTGAACTCAATGGACCGACAATGTGACCAGCAATGGAAGCGATATTAATGATTTGACCACTCTTTTGCTTCATCATGTATGGCAAAGCAGCACCAATACCATATAATGTTCCCTTGGTATTGATATCAATCATCATATCCCAATCTTTAACTTTCTTTTGTGCAAGCAATGATTGAGGCATGATACCAGCAGAATTAATCCACACATCAATTCGACCAAACTTATCGATTGCAAGTTTTGCTAATGCTTCAACTTCATCATCATTAGTAACATCTGTAGCGGCATAAACTGCTTCTCCACCAAGCTTTTCAATATCCTTAGCTATTTCTTGAAGGCGGTTTTCACGACGAGCGCCAAGAACTAACTTGTCGCCACCCTTAGCAAGGAGTTTAGCAGTTGCTTCACCCATCCCACTCGATGCACCGGTAATTACTACTACTTTACTTTCTGCCATTTAATTTGCCTTCTTTCTTTTAGTCCCGTAATGCCTTTAAACTTGATCCAAAAATACTCTCAATCGCTGCTGGGTCGCGGTGGTCAAAGAATTGACTCTCATTCTTATCAAGGCTTGCCATTGTCTTCATATCTTCAGGACTAAGCTCAAAATCAAAGACATCAAAGTTTTCAGCCATCCGTGTCTTGTGAACAGACTTTGGAATAACCACGATTCTCCGTTGAATTAACCAGCGAAGAATTACTTGACCGTTACTCTTACCGTATTTTGCACCAATCTTAGCAATTGTTTCGTTGGTAAAGATATCATGTTTACCTTCAGCAAATGGTGCCCATGCTTCTGTTTGAACATCTTGTTGCTGGTTGAATTTAACAGCATTATCTTCTTGGTACCATGGAGAAATTTCAATTTGGTTGACAGCAGGCTTTACATTACTCATCAATTCCAAATTAATTAATTGGTCAGGCGCAAAGTTAGAAACTCCGATTGATTTAATCTTACCAGCCTGTTGAGCTTCTTCTAATGCGCGCCATGCTCCAGCAACATCCCCATATGGTTGGTGAAGAAGATATAGGTCCATATAATCAAGACCAAGCTTAGTTAATGAATCGTCAATCCCTTGTTTTGCTTTTTCATATGTAAAGTGATCAACCCATAGTTTAGAGGTAACAAAAATTTCATCTCGATCAATACCACTCTTCTTAATCGCATTACCAACTGCTGATTCATTACCATAAGCAGAAGCAGTATCAATTAAACGATAGCCAACTTCAAGTGCGTCACTAACGGCTTGCTCTGCTTGACTAAGATCTGGTACTTGGAAAACACCGAAACCTAATTGTGGCATCTTATTTCCATCGTTTAATGTTACATAATCCATATAAATCAATCTCCTTTGCAAACTCTGGTTTAACTTATCAACTTGGTTATAGTATAGTGAGCAAGCTTGAAAAAGAAAATTACTAATTAAGTATGTTACTATACAGATAACGAATAGTAGAAAGGTTGGATATTATGGTCGATTTAGAACTTCTCACCGAATTAGTTGCCTTCCATAAGTATGGGACCTTGAGTGCAACGGCTGAACATCTCATGGTTACACAACCAACCGTCACTCGTGGAATGAAAAAGCTGGAGCAAGAATTAGGCGTTTCCCTATTTAATCGTGAAATTAGTAATCGAATTTCGCTTAACGAAACTGGCCTTCTTGCAGCTGCCGAAGCTCAAAAATTACTTCAAGCAGAGAATAACTTTACCGAAAAAATCCTAAACTTTGACCGCTTAAGCCATAAAATAACAATATCGTCAATTGCACCTGGACCGATTAGACTTATTGATGCCTTTAAGAATCAATTTACAAGTCATTTAGAACTCAACCATCAATTAATAAAACTTGAGAATATCCTTACCAATCTCCAAACACTTAAAGAACGTTTAATCTTTACCGATAAAGAATATAACACTGATGAAGTTGAATCGATGTATATTGGAATTGAGTATATCGGTGTCGGAATTGACAAATTTCACCCATTAGCTCAGCATAAAAGTGTTTCTTTTAAACAGTTAGCTGGCCTTATTTTTTTGGTTGTTCAGGATACAGGACCTTGGGAAAAAATTATCGAAGAACACATTCCCGCTGCGAAATTTCTGTATCAGCAAGATCTCTCTTCAATGCGCGAACTTAGCCAATACTCGAATTTTCCTTTTTTCTATTCCAACCTAACAGAAGAAACACCAGCTACTTTTGAACGATTTAGTAATGGTAATCATACTAAACTACCAATTGTTGATAAAAATAATAAAATTGAGTTTTATGGAACTTATTTAAAAAAGGATCGACAATTAATCCAACCTTTCTTAAAACATCTTATTCAGATTTGGCCTAAATAAATCAACAATACATGAAAAGACGCCAATTATTCGAATCTAAAGTAACTCAATAATTGACGTCTTTTATTAATCATTTATTTTTAGTAAAAACTGGGCTTTGTCCATTCAGTATTTGGTTCACCGATACCAAGACTTTCGCGATGGTAGTCTTGCTTACCTGTAAGAAGTTCAGCCGCAAATTTAGCAACAGCTTCACGGGTAATTTGAGCATCCTTGAATGGTTCACCCTTCTTAGTAACATCTACTTCTGTCTTTGATGGGTCATTATATAACCAGGTTGTCCGCAAAATTACGTAATCAAGGTCTGAGTTTTCAACTGCATCAACGCTATCAACGTAATTAGTTTGCCATACTAAACCAGTGTGTTCACGATACCAAGCTTGGAAAGGACCAGCAACTTCTTGATAAACATCAGGAACTGACATTGCGATAAACCGCTTAACGCCAGCTTCATCCATTGTCTTAATTAGTGGCTTCATAATATCTGGCGTAGCAACATAAGCTAGGAATACTCCATCAACACCATCTATTGCTTTCTTTAAGGTTGCGGTATCCTTTAAATCACCATCAATAAGGGTTACCCGATCGCCAGCAAACTTACTCAAACGACTTTCGGCATTGTGTCCATACAATACCAAGTCAGCATCTGTATTATCTAGTAAATCTTGTGTTGTCATTTGACCGATTTGTCCGGTCGCAGCTAAGATTAAATATTTTGCCATAATTTACTTCCTCCTCATTTCTTTATAACTTATTTTAAGGAAGTAAACGGAATAAATAAATTATCTTTCATGTATATTACTATGCACGTTATGTATAGCAAAAAAGCAGGCCTATTTGAATGTAATCAGCACTCAAACAGACCTGCCATTTTATTTATCTTTACATTTTTCCACCATAAACTGGGAAGACATCAAAATCGCCGTAGTCTAATGGCTTTACTCGCCGTAATAAGTCCATATCAGCTTCAGAAATTTCAAAATCGATTTCAGCATTTTCCTTCATGTGCTCTGGATTAGCAGTCTTTGGTAAGACAATCATTCCTAATTGCCAATCATACCGAATGCATAATTGTGGAACTGAAACGTTGTACTTTTTCGCCATCTTTTCAATTACGGGATTGTCCAAAGCAGCGCCGTGAGCAACTGGTGAATATGCTTCAACCGCAATGTCGTGTTCATGAGTAAATGATAAAAGATTGAATGGAGTATGACCAATATGAGCTAAAACTTGATCAACAGCGGGAACAGTATCGCTATTCTTGATAATATTTTCAAGATCAGCTTTTTCAAAATTAGAAACCCCAATTGTCCGAATCTTACCCTCACTTACAGCATCTTCCATGGCCCGCCATGCCGCAAGATTTCCTTCAAGGTATCGATTGTCAGACTGATTTACTTCTTTCCATGGTTGGGGACTATGAATAATCATCATATCGATAAAATCAAGCCCCATCTTTTCAAGGGTCTCATCAATTGACTTCTTGGTTACATCATAGTCTTTGTGTTCGGCAGCCACCTTTGAAGTAACAAAGATTTTATCTCGATCTACGCCAGCTGTGCGGACACCCTCACCGACTCCCCGCTCATTTCCATATGCTTGAGCAGTATCAATGTGCCGGTAACCAATCTTAATTGCATTGCGAACTGCTTCGGCTGCTTGGTCATCATCAATCATCCAAGTTCCTAATGCAAACTTTGGAATTTTCACACCACTATTAAGAGTAATTGTCTCATCTAAAATCATTGTTCTCCATCCTTTCACATTTCAAGTTATCCCTACAAAGCTATTGTCGTCATTTTTTCCATAAATGTAAACTGGTAAGCCTTGACCAGAATAATAAAAAAGGAGGTTAAAGCTTAAAATTGCTCAACCTCGTAAAGTTTGCTACTCATTAAAATGCCTGCCCATCATATAAAGAGATCGCATTTGACCATTTATTTCAGAAATTTGTGGTAATGTGCCCCATTCTTTGTACCCACAGGAGGTAAAAAGATGATAGCTTGCTTGATTTTCAATATAAATATACGCAATTACGGTTCTTATATCTAGATGATCTTCAATTTGTTTTTGCGCATATGTTAATAAATCACGGCCAAGATGTTGCCGTCGATAGTCTTCATGAATATAAATAGCTATCTGTGCCGAATGATCATAGGCGGGATGCGGATAAAAATACTCAAGAGCACACCAGGCGATTACTTGGTCATCCATTGTTGCAACCCAAATTGGATGAGTACTGTCAAACTGCATAAACCATTCACGTCGATCAGCAACTTCGATCGGTGCACTCTCATCGTTGACTTGCAGCGGAATTGCTTGATTAAATATATCGACAATCGCTGGTAAATCATTTATTGTTGCTAACCGAATTTGGTAATCCATATCAAAGCTTCCTTACAGTATTTTTACCCACTAATTATTACTTATCATAGAAGTGCTGCCATTCTTTATTAACGTTTTCGCGAGTCGTCTTTGTCCCAGTCCATGATGGAACTTTTACAACCCCATCAATCTTACTCTTAGGTACAAATCCCCAGTAACGGCCATCGTTTGAAACGCTCCGGTGATCCCCAAGAACAAAGTATTCACCCTTCGGAACTTTTGTGGCACCATTATTCTTTAACCAACTGTTCTGAACTGAGATACTACGCAGTGTCCAGTTCCCAGTTCCGGTTGTTCGTTGACTCTTGCTAATGTAGTCTTGATTAATCTTTTTGCCGTTAACATAAATGTTTCCATTCTTAGAGCTAACAGTATCACCAGGAAGTCCAATTACTCGCTTAACATAATCAGTCTTGACCGATACTTGCGGATCAACACCATTAGCATCAAATACAACGACACTTCCATGATGGATCTTGGCAGTTTTCAAACAAAATACTCGTTCATTATTTTGTAAGTTTGGTTGCATGGATGGCCCATCAACCCGAACAATTTGGAAGAAAAACTGCTTAATTACTAATGCGATTATTAACCCGATTAAAATGGGAATAATCCAACTCATTGCTTCACGAAATGCTTTCATTATAATTCCTCAATTTCTTTATTTAACTGTTATTAATCATACAACTAGTAATAAAACCTGAAAAGTTATTTATAATAAATAATATATTATTTTCACATTTAATAACATCAAAAAGATATTAAGGGTCAAAAGGGAGCAAGACAGAAGGCACTTGTGACTTCGTTTTTCGACGCGGAGCTAGCCTCTGGGAGCCCCCGCAAGCAACAATAGGCCTCTAACGTTCGGTTTTGCCGGACGTTAGAGGCCATTGTTGTACTGCGTATTTGCTTTTTATGAAAGTAACTTAACTTATGTCACAGTCCCTTTTAATTTTTATTTCTTTTCGACAAAGTACTTTTCGAAGTTCTTTTGATAGTTATGATTAATCCGTTGTTCCATTAACCACCGCATGAAATTCATGTCCTTGTCATAATGGAAAGTTGTTCCATAGCGGCCTTCTTTAATAAGCTTCTCAGCCTGCTTTTTAATTTCATTATTTTTAGCATACTGAAGGAAGGTCTTTTTTGAAACCCCCAGCCATAACTTGTAGTTGCTTTCATCCTTGTTTCCATAAATCGTCTCTTGATCTTTTAAGCTATCAAAAACGTAATCTTCAACGGGGAAAGTAGCAAGTTGATAGCCATTTAATGAAACGAAGAAACTACTACGACCTTGGCGAGGATTGAGGTCAAATACCTTGAATTGGCCATCACGACGGTCATATTTCAAATCAAAGTTAACAAATCCAGTAAATTCAATACTTTCAAGGAAATTCTTGATGTTGTCATAGATTTGTTGATCATATGCTGGCATAATCGCAACATAATTACCAACATTTGCTGGATTACAATCTTCAAGTAGCGGGTGACCAAGACACATCATCTTTACCTTATGATCTTTATCGACATAACAATTGATGGTCCGCATATTACTATCATCACCAGGAATAAATTCTTGTAAAACGAGGTCACCATTGTATGGACTATGCTCATAGATAATCTCCAGAACTTCCGCTAATCTTTCTGGTGTCTTAATAATATAAGCCTTTTCGTATCCTTCAAAGTTTCCCTTATGCCATTGCACCGCATCAGCAGCCTTTAAAGCAATTGGAAATTCAAATGGTGATTTATAGTTCTTGTAATCAAGGTCTGGTTTTAAAATATCGGTTTTAGGATAAGGTAAACCATACTTTTCGCAGACATTGTAAAATTTCTCTTTATCCGTTAATGTTGCGACTTCATCATAATCAGCATACGGGCAGAACATGTGCTGCGAAAGTTCTTTACGATTTTTCGCAACTAATTCAGTATAGTCATCCCCACAACTAATTAAAACGGTCTTCTTACCCTGCTTGGCAAACTCATCTGCCGCTTCAATTAATACCTTCGTAAACACTTCTGGTGATTGTAATTGTTCATTATAGTGCAACTCGACAATTTTTGAATAACGGGTTGGTGCCAATGGTTGGCGCGCATATAATTGCGACTTAATCCCATATTTTTCATACATCGATCGTGCCATTCCGTAAGCGTTGAAATCACTACCTAGAATCAATGGAACAAAAGGTTGTTCACTCATTAGATCCCCACTCCTCTTTATCTTTCTAAATCATTAATATAATCACGTGCAATCTTCACATCAGTTGGGTAAGGGACATCTTCACCATTAATCTTCTGGTAAGGATCTTCACCCTTCCCTGCAAGGACTACAATATCATCATTTCCACTACCATCAATTGCCTTTTTGATTGCCGTTTCGCGGTCCATTTCAAATTGAATATGTTTAACCTTATCATGATCAATATAAGAATCTATTTCCCGGGCAATAGTCATCGGATCTTCAAACCCTGGATCATCAGTCGTCAAAATTACCTCATCTGGTTGTTCTTCAGTTAAAGCTTTTCCAAACCCTGGACGGCGCGAAATGCCTTTATCACCGGTTGCTCCTAAGACAACTGTTACTTTACCAGCATTAGTTTGTCGTTTTAAGAATGCCAAGAGTCGCTTCAAGCTAGCGTAATTATGGGCATAATCAACATAAATTGTTCCATGAGTATTACTGTTAATCATTTCCATTCGACCACGAATGTGAACATGATTCAACGTTTCTACGGCATCGTTAGCACTCGCCCCAGCTAATCCACTGGCAATGATTGCAGCGACCGCATTTCCTTCATTATAATCTCCAGGGACACTCGTTTTATAACGACCATCTAAGTTCAACTGCTTTGCTTTTTCAGTTAAGGCGGTTAACTCAAATTCACTTTCATGAAGATCTTCTAAATCATTTCGATATTCAAAATCTATTTGGGCATTATCAGGTAATTCGATGTTTGCTCCTCGCCGTGCAAATAAGAAAATGTCTTCTGGTTGTGTAGTTGCCTTAGCAGTGTAATAAACATCGGTAAACTTTTCAGTTTCTGCGTTGATTAAGCATTTAGCAGAATTTACTAATAATTGTTCCTTGCAGTGAAGGTAATCAGCAAAAGTTGGGTGCTCATTTCGTCCGATATGGTCTGGCGAAATGTTTAAGAAAATTCCAACATCATACTTCAAACCATAAATCCGGTTTTTCTTGTATGCTTGCGATGATACTTCCATTACTAAGTGTGTCATTCCATTATTAACAGCAACACGCATATCATGGAAAAGGTCTAAGGATTCGGGAGTAGTCAAATCAGATTTAAATTTATCTTCCGGCTTATTGCCTAAAATCCGATCAAGCGTTGAAAAAAGGGCAATATGATTATCTGTACTTTGGGCTAAAATATGGTCAGCAAAATAAGCCGTTGTTGTTTTGCCTTTTGTTCCTGTAATCGCAATAATGAACAAATCATTTTGTGGATAGCCATAAAATGCTGCTCCCAGCAAGGACATTGCTTTTTGTTCGTCGTTCACGATAATAGCTGGCAATCCTTCGCCCTCTGGATATTCTTTTTCAGCCACATACGCAACCGCACCTTTTTCTTTAGCGGATGCTAGGTATTTAGGCAAAAAATTCCCTTTACAAAAGAATAAAGTTCCTGATTTTACCTTCCGTGAATCATAAGACACGCTAGTTGCGGTAAAATCAGTCAAATTACTAACATGATCCAATAAATGGTGCTCGCGCAATAATGCTAAAGCAGGTGTAATATGCAATTCCATCTTGCAAATGACTCTCCTTCAATCTAATCTGCCCTATATTATTTCATTTTTTATCATAAAAATAAATAAGGGTTATCAACTAACAAAAAAGGAGACTTAGAAGAGTCCTACAGCCCTTCGCCAGCCTCCTTTAATATTTTTCTATGCTTCTGTTGTAGCCGTTTTTTGTGCGCGGTCAATTCCTGATTCATCAGGTTTGAAGTTATCAATGAAGTATAACTTATACCACGTTAAGAAAGTGTAGATTGTCCAAATCTTACGACGACCATCCACTTTGCCTTCGAAGTTATCATCGGCAAGTTTTAGAAGCTTTTCTTGATCAAAGAACTCTTTTACGAAGTCTTGTTCAAATAATTCACGTACTTCTTGGTAATACTTCTTTTCCCGAAGCCATGCACGGACCGGAGTTGGGAAGCCCATCTTAGGCCGCGTAGCCCATTCTTCCGGTAAATGCCGATTAGCAGCCATCCGGAATGCCCACTTTGTATCCTTATAGTTAAAGAGATACTTAGTTGGTGTTGTTTCAGCCACTTTCATTACCTCTTTATCAAGAAGTGGTACCCGGATTTCAACAGAGTTAGCCATACTCATCTTATCCGCCTTTAAGCAAATATCGCCAGGCATGAAACGGTGCAAGTCAATATACTGCTTCTTTGCGACTTCATCGATATCTTTATCTTCCATCTTATCAAAAAGTGGATTAAGAATGTCGGCAATACTTGGTCCGCAATCAAATTCTGGTTGCAAGTAGTCAGCAGCTTCTTCAGGACTAAAAATGTATGCTTGGCCAATAAAAGTATCCCGTGCTGGCGCTAAGTTGCGGTACATATGCTCTTGGCCGTGGAAGTGTTTTCCATCTAACCACTTAGCAAACTTATACCGACGTTCACGAGGCATCTTCTTTAATTGATCAGTTACCCAACGGATAAATTTAACTTTCGTATTAAAACCATAATCAATGTATCCCGCAAACAATTCATCGGCACCTTCACCTGAAAGAAGGGCCTTGTAGCCGTTATCCTTTGCCAACTTGTTCAAGAAGTATAAAGGAACAACAGATGGGTTAGAATCGGGTTCATCTAGGTAGTATTGAATCATTGGGAATGCGTGGAAAGCTTCTTCGTTAGTCAACTTTTCATCAGTATTCTTCAAGCCCATCTTAGCTGCTAATTCACGTGCTTGTTTGGTCTCATCGTAAGTACTATCAAATCCGATTGAGAACGTATTATCTGGACGCATCAAAGCCGTTACTAAACTTGAATCAACCCCTGCGGAAAGGAATGAACCAACCTTAATTCCTTTATCTGCAAAGGTATGTGCCTTAACAGAATTCTTAACAACATCGTCAATCTTGTTAACAGCTTCATCAAACGTCTCGTCTTCTGGCTCAAAGTTTTCGTCCCAGTATTGGGTCATTTCAAACTGACCGTCTTTATAAGTGAAGTAATGCCCTTCTGGAAGACGGTAAACACCCTTAAAGAAAGTTTCTTGAGTAACTGGGTATTGGAATGTCATGTATGGTTTAAGCGCTTCTTTATTAAGTTCCTTCTTAAAGTTAGGGTGATCAAGAAATGCCTTAATTTCAGACCCCACAAAGAAAGTACCGTTCATTTTAGCATAATACAATGGTTTAATTCCAAAATGGTCACGGGCACCGAACATTTCTTTAGTCTTAAAATCCCAGATAACAAAGCCAAACATTCCGCGCAGCTTGTTAACAACGTTCTTGCCCCATTCTTCATATCCGTGCAAGATTACTTCAGTATCGGCATGTGTCTTAAATGTGTGACCCTTACTGATTAATTCTTCACGTAATTCTTCAAAATTGTAAATTTCACCGTTGAATTCAATGGCTTTTGAGCTATCTTCATTAAAGATTGGTTGATTACCAGACTTAACATCAATAAAACTCAAGCGCCGGAAGCCAAGTGCTACATCATCATCCACATATTGACCTTCCGCATCAGGCCCCCGGTGAATAATCCGGTCCTTCATTTTTTTGATTAATTGTTCTTTAATTTGTGGTTTTTCATTATCAACAAATGCAACAATCCCACACATTATAAATTTCCTCTTCTTTCTCTTAAATTCACGGATCACAAAATAGTTATTTAAAATTCGTTATTAAAACTCGAACCTAAATTATACCATATAATGCCAAACTTAAGTATATTATCCCTTTGCTTTAAGAAAACCATAATAAAATCTGGAGAGCGGAGCCATTACTCTGTTTCTCCAGATTTTATTTCCCGGGAAATTTTATTTGCGATCCTTCTTGGAAAATTTCCCCTGGCGGACGTAAACACTCAAGATTGCAATATCAGCGGGGTTAACTCCACTAATTCGTGAGGCTTGGGCTAAAGTTTCTGGACGAATCTTTTCAAGTTTTTGGCGTCCTTCAGTTGCTAGACCGTCAATATCACCATAATCGATATCATCCGGAATCCGTTTAGCTTCCATCCGCTTCATCCGTTCAACCTTAACTTCCTCTTTCTTAATGTAACCAGCATATTTTAATTGAATTTCAACCTGCTCAATCACATGACGATCAAGTTCCTGTTCTGGTGCCGGAATGAATTCGGCCAACGTTTGGTAATCGAAGTATGGTCGCTTCAAGAGGTCAGCTGCCGCAATTCCATCTTTTAAGCGATTATCGCCGTGCGCTTCAATAAATTCGTTAACCTTATCATCGCTTGGCTTGAGCTTAATTTCTTCTAATCGTTTAATTTCAGCTGCGACTTGGCGCTTCTTCTCTTCCATTTTAGCAAGCCGCTCATCACTAACTAAGCCAACATGATGACCCATTTCCATTAACCGGAAATCAGCATTATCATGACGTAAAATTAGCCGATATTCTGCCCGACTTGTAAGTAAACGGTAAGGTTCTTTCGTTCCCTTTGTTACTAAGTCGTCGATCATCACACCGATATATGCGTCCGAACGCTTAAGGACAAATGGTTCCTTGCCTTGTGCCCGTAATCCTGCATTAATCCCCGCAATTAATCCTTGACCCGCTGCTTCTTCATAACCTGAAGAACCGTTTGTTTGGCCTGCAGTATAGAGATTCTTAATGATCTTAGTTTCCAGGGTTGGGTGAAGTTGGTACGGCGCAACTACATCGTATTCAATTGCATATCCAGGACGCATCATTTCAGCATTTTCTAACCCCTTGATTGAGTGCACAATCTTTTGTTGGATTTCTTCTGGCATTGATGTTGAAATTCCATCAAGATAGTACTCATCCGTATCCCGTCCTTCTGGTTCAAGGAAAACTTGATGCCGCGGCTTATCAGCAAAACGAACAATCTTATCTTCAATTGAAGGACAGTAGCGTGGTCCAACCCCCTTGATAACACCAGAGAACATTGGTGCCCGGCTAAGGTTTTCCCGAATAATGGCATGCGTCCCTTCATTTGTATAAGTTAACCAACAAGATAATTGTTCGCTAATTGGAATATAGGCACTATCAGAAGTATCAAAACTAAAGTGATGTGGTTCCTCATCCCCTGGTTGTTCTTCCGTTACACTATAATCGATTGTCTTTCCGTTAACCCGTGGTGGCGTTCCCGTCTTAAAACGTTCAAGATCAAAGCCAAGTTCTTCAAGGTTTTCCGAAAGTTTTACCGCTGTCTTAGAGTTATTTGGACCAGATTCATACTGTAATTCACCAATAATGATCTTTCCGCGCGCTGCAGTTCCAACAGTTAGTACAACCGTCTTAGCATGGTAACGAGCTCCTGTATTAGTAATAACACCTTTGCAGACACCATCTTCAACAATTAACTGGTCAACAGTTGCTTGACGGAGAGTAAGGTTAGGTTCTTCCTCAATCGTCTGCTTCATTGCACGGTGATAAGCATGTTTATCTGCTTGAGCTCGTAATGCACGGACAGCGGGACCCTTACCGGTATTTAACATCCGCATTTGGACATAGGTCTTATCAACGTTATGACCCATTTCACCACCAAGAGCATCAATTTCGCGGACCACGATTCCTTTTGCCGGACCACCAACAGAGGGATTACATGGCATAAAAGCAACCATTTCAAGATTAATTGTTACCAATAAGGTTTTATTCCCCATCCGGGCTGCGGCAAGGGCGGCCTCGCTTCCGGCATGACCCGCCCCGACAACAATTACATCGTATGATCCCGCTTCGTATTGAACGGCATCAGATGTTTGCAATGCTTCTGAACTCTTCATTCTTCTATTCCCTACTTTCCTAAACAGAATTGACTAAATAACTGGTCAAGTAACTCATCTTGGTAACTATCCCCAGTAATCTCACCTAATAATTCCCAACACCGGGTCATATCAATTTGAACTAGGTCTACCGGCATTCCATCATTAATTCCTTTTAAGACATCGCTTAAAGCATCATTAGCTTGGTGGAGTAAACCAATGTGCCGAGCATTGGTAACCATTACATTATTCTGGTTACTTTCAATCCCCTCGTTGAAGAACATGTGACCAATCTGTTTACCAAGTTGGTCCATTCCTTCATGGTTAACGATTGAAGTTTCAATAACGGCACTCTTGCCAGCTAGTGATTTCAATTCCTCTAAATCAACCTTGCGTGGAAGATCCGTCTTATTTAAGATGATGATCCGCTGCTTATCCTTGGTTGCTTCCAGTAATTGGCGATCCTCGTCAGTCAATTCATTTGAACTATCAATCAAGAGAAGTACTAAGTCAGCGGCTCCCAAGGCTTTACGACTCCGCTCTACCCCGATCTTTTCGACTTGGTCATTTGTATCGCGGATTCCGGCTGTATCAATTAACTTCAATGGCACCCCGTTGACATTGACGTATTCTTCAATTACGTCCCGGGTTGTCCCAGCAACATTTGTAACGATCGCCTTGTCTTCGTGAAGCAAGGAATTCAATAAACTTGATTTACCAACATTTGGCTGCCCGATGATAGCCGTTGCTAAACCATCTCGCAAAACCTTTCCTTGCTTAGCTGTTTTAAGAAGACCTTGGATTCGTTGTTGAATGTCCTCTGCTTTTTCTTTTAAGAGTTTCGTCGTCATTTCTTCAACAGCATCATATTCTGGATAGTCAATATTAACCTCTACCTGTGCTAATACATCCAAAATGTCTTGTCGCAAATTACGAATTAACCGCGACAAATCACCATCAAGTTGGTTCAATGCAACCTTCATCGATTTATCTGTCTTTGCACGAATTAGATCCATTACTGCTTCTGATTGGGATAAATCGAGACGACCATTTAAGAAGGCCCGTTTAGTAAATTCACCTGGTTCTGCCATCCGGGCGCCAAAGCTCAGTACCAATTGCAGAATACGGTTAGTTGCTAACAATCCCCCGTGACAGTTGATTTCAATCACGTCTTCCCGCGTATAAGTGTGAGGAGCGCGCATTACTGAAACCATCACTTCATCAACTTCCTGATCCGTATCAGGGTCGACAATATGACCATAGTTAATGGTATGAGTTGCTACTTTGGCGAGATCTTTTCCTTTGTAGATCCGTTGAGCAACTTTCACCGCATCATCCCCACTAATTCGGATAATGGAAATTCCACCTTCACCAACCGGCGTCGAAATTGCTGCAATCGTATCATTCTCGCTATTTGCCATCGCTACTTTACTCCTTTCTAACAAAAAAAGTGCCAGTCCATGCATAGTAATAAAAATATCACTAACATGGTCAAAGCACTTTCACTACTTTAACGAATATTAAATTTATAACCGCTCATATTCTAAGATCATTATCAGAAATTGTCAACAAATAAGTTAGTCCTTGGGCGCAATCACGATACTCCGGTAAGGTTCCCGACCGTGGGAGTATGTTTTTACGTGGTGATTATTCTCAAGTTCATGGTGAATTTGTTTCCGTTCGCGGGCGGGCATCGGGTCCATAAAAACTGCTTTCCCACTTGCAACTACTTCCATCGCTGCCTTTTGGGCCAGGCTGTGAACTGCTTCTTGACGCCGTTCGCGATAATTGGAAGTATCAAGTTCAACATTTACTTTTGCCGCTCCATGGTAATCCATGAATATATTACTAAGCTGTTCCATCGCATTGATCCGGCGACCGTGCTTCCCGATCACTCGTCCATTTTCCTCAGTTTGAAGATCAATTTTGAGGTCATGAGCTTCTAAATTAATAATCCGTGGTTCAACAGCAATCCCCAATTCCTTAAATACTGTTGTTAGATACTCAACCAATTCTTTACTAGTTGCTTGAACCTTTTTAAGATTGGCCTGTTGCCGCCGCTTGATTTCAGCAGGGTCGAGCTCATCTTCAGCGGAATTTAAGCTTGCAGGCTTTTGTTCTGGCTCTTTTGCCGGTTGCTCATCTTTTTCTTCCAGTGAGGGCATCGCAATTTCTTTATCTTTTATTACTGCATCCACTTGCGCTTGGCGTCGTCCAATTCCCAGAAAACCGTGCCGCGGCTGTTGAAGAACCGCAAATTCAATTGTCTGATTAACGGTTGGCTTCAATTGCACACGTGCCTTTTCTTTTGCTTCTTCAATTGTTGTTCCAGTAAAAACTGCCATTTTTATCCCCCGTGAATTTAATTAATTTCCACTCTTTAAATTTATTACTAAATAAAAAGGCTCGCAACAACTTTACTTGTCACAGCCTTAATAACTTATTTCCGCTGACTTTGGTAAGCGCGACGTTTTGCTTTTTCAATCTTGCGACGTTTTGCTTTCTCAGCCCGTTGCTTTTCTTCACGTTCACGACGAATCTTAAATGGATTCTGGATGATAAGCGTTTGGACAACTTGGAAGGCATTTGTTACTACCCAGTATAAGGTAATAGCTGAAGAGAATCCCAATGCCATGAAGAATACCATAATCGGCATAAACCACGTCATTGTAGTTGTCATTGAGTTTTTTTCGGGCATTGAAGCCATGGACAACCATGAACTAATAAATGTAAATAATGCCGCTAGAATAGGCATAATGTAGTATGGGTCCGGGTGACCTAACTGAAGCCACAAGAAAGTTCCATTCCGTAAGGCTGAGGTCCGCCAGATTGCTTGATAAAGAGCCCACATAACTGGTAGCTGAACCAGTAACGGAAGCATCGAAGCCCATGGATTAACTCCTGCTTCTTTATAGAGCTTCTGCGTTTCCATTTGCATCTTTTGCATTGACTCGCGATCACGTGATGAGTACTTTTTCTGAATTGCCTTTAGTTGAGGAGCAAGTTCTTGCGTCTTCATCATGGTCTTTGTTTGGTAGAACATCAATGGCAGTAAGATGATCCGGATGATGATCGTAAAGATAATGATCCCCATTCCATATCCGCCAAAGTGCTTTGATAACCAAATGATAAATTGTGAACAGTTATAGATAATGTAGTGGTCCCAGATACCAGTACTATGACTAGTAATTGGCTTATTGGAGCAAGCAGCTAAAAATAGGGTTAAGCTCATGATTGCTCCCAAGCTTAGGAATTTTTTTGTTTTCTTATTCAAATCCTAATCCTCACTTTTTTCATCTAACAAATGTGCTCGCTTTAAAACGTGCACTAGGTTTTTCTTTGTTTCTGCCATTGATAAACCATCTGCCGCTGACCGAGCAATAACCAAGAAATCAACATCAGACCGTAATTGCGGTTTCACCTCTAATAATGTTTGACGAATACGCCGCTTAACCCAATTACGATGCACAGCATTTCCAATCTTTTTTCCAACAGAAATACCGACACGAAAATGTTTTTGTCCTGGCTTTTCCATTTGATATACGACAAATTTGTGGTTGGCCACGGAATTATGGGTTTCAAAAACCCGTTGAAACTCACTTTCCTTTTTTACGCGATATGATTTTCTCATTTGTATAATCCCCAGCCTTAATTTAAGTAGATATAAAAATAGGGCCGGGCATACGACAACTTTAACGATTCAAATTGCTCGTCAAGCTGACTGCCCTGCCCCACACAATAAAAAAAGCCACTATAAAAGTGGCCGTGGTTATGCAGATAATACTTTTCTGCCCTTTTGACGCCGACGTGCTAATACCTTACGGCCGTTACTGGTGCTCATGCGCTTACGGAAGCCATGGACACGTGCACGGTGACGCTTCTTTGGTTGAAACGTGCGCTTCATACAATTGCACCTCCTATTAAATTCGAGTGGTTTGGTTTCTAGAGTCTAAAAGACGATCTCTTCAAACATACTTTGGTAGTATAACACACTTACCGAAATTAATAAACGGCGAATTTTTATTTAAATTTTTTTGATTATTAACAAAATTAGTAAAATAATCCACAGCGTTGTGTAAATTCATAATTTGTGGACAAGTTATCAACAACGTTTTTCAGAGATTATCCCCAGATTAACACCTGTTGATAAAGTTATCCACAAGCAGTCTTTTAGGTGTTGATAACTCTCTAGTTTACTGCTATATCAATAGCATATATCAACACAATTCTGTGGATAAGTGATGACGGAATCTCCTTTTCCCCATTTTTCACAGCAATATTATTAATTTACACACAGTGTTGTGTAAACTTTTTTATTATTATCCACTTGGTTGTGGAAAACTTTCCCATGTAATGATAAAATACCGTTTGTAATTTAATACTTTAGGAGGAAATTATTTTGACTGAGCTCGATTCTCTGTGGGAAGCGATCCAAAATTCATTTCGTCAGGATACCACTCCGGTTACCTTTGACACTTTGATTGCTCCGGCAAAAGCAATTTCTCTCTCTCAAAATCAACTGGAAATCGAGGTGCCCACTCCGGTGCACCGCGATTTTTGGCGCAAAAATTTAAATACGCAGCTTAAAGAATTCGCTCAACGGGAATTGGGACGCAATATTGAGCCGCATTATATTTTAGAGGGAGAATTTACCTATACAAATAAAAAAACAGAAGATGATCCAACTCCTTCTTTTGAGATGGATACTCCTCTTAATCCTCATTACAACTTTGGAACATTCGTTGTTGGAGAAGGAAATAAAATGGCACACGCTGCAGCATTTGCCGTTGCCGAAAGCCCGGGCAGCCTTTACAACCCGCTCTTTATTTATGGGGGGGTTGGTTTAGGAAAAACCCACTTAATGGAAGCGATCGGTAACCATATGCTTCAAGTTAATCCAAATTCGCGTGTCAAATATGTGACGAGTGAGGATTTTACCAACGATTATATTAATGCTATTCGTAACAATACGACTGAACAATTAAGAGAAGAATATCGTAACCTTGATCTCCTATTAATTGATGATATTCAATTTTTAGCCAACAAAGAGGGAACACAGCTAGAATTTTTCAATACTTTTAATGCCCTTCATGATCGCAAAAAACAAATTGTTATGACATCTGACCGGATTCCAAATGAGATTCCTGAACTGCAAGACCGGCTTGTATCACGTTTCAGATGGGGACTTACTGTCGAAATTACTCCTCCTGATTTAGAGACGAGAATTGCCATCTTGCGGAGTAAAGTTGAGGAAGATCATATTGATATTGGAAACGACACCCTTAATTATATCGCTGGCCAAATCGATACAAACATTCGTGAACTAGAAGGAGCCTTAACAAAGGTTCAAGCATTTGCTAATTTAAGCGGTGAGCGAATCACGCCAAGCTTAGCATCTCAAGCATTAAAGGGACTTCATCGCGTAGCCAAAAACGAAATATCAATCGCTACAATTCAAAAACAAGTCGCTGATTTTTATAATATAACTCAAGGAGATATCCTTGGTAAAAAGCGAGTTAAACAAATCGTTATGCCTCGCCAAATCGCTATGTATCTTTCTCGAGAACTCACCGATTACTCTTTGCCAAAAATCGGCAACGAATTCGGCGGCAAAGACCATACCACCGTTTTACATGCTATCGATAAAATCGAGGCAGAACTAAAAAAGGATACTGACTTACAAAACGATATTACAAAATTAAAAGCTAAACTACGATCATAAGCTGTGGATAAGTATAATAATTATCCTCAAACTTATCCACAAGTTATCAACAGGTGGATAACTCGCAATAAAAGGTGTTTAAATAGTTTTCCACAGTATTAACAGGCCCTACTACTACGACTATATTTTAAACTATTAAATATATTTATATACTTACACAAAAGGACTGAAACATATGAATTTTACAATTAACCGATCTGCATTCATTAGTCAATTAAATAATGTCTTACGTGCTATTTCATCTAAAACCACAATTCCAATTCTTACTGGATTAAAGATGGTCGTAAACGAAGACAACATTATGTTAACTGGTAGTAATTCAGATATTACAATTGAAAGTGTTATTAACGCTAATGATGCTGATAATGATTTAACAATTGAAGATACTGGAGCTATTGTGTTACCAGCCCGCTTCTTCAGTGATATTGTCAAAAAGTTACCAGATAAAAAAGTAACTATTGAAGTTACAAGTGGTTTTCAAGCAGATATTACATCTGGTTCAGCTAAATTCCAAATTAATGGTCAAGATGCTGAAAACTTTCCCCATTTACCAGAAATTGAAACTAACAAATCAGTAACTCTTCCTAACGACATCCTTAAAGAAGTAATTCGTCAAACCGTCATTGCGGTATCAAAGCAAGAAAGTCGCCCAATCCTTGCCGGGGTGCATATGACGTTAAAAGATGGCGTCCTAACAGCTGTTGCAACAGATAGTCATCGACTTGCACAACGGAAAGTGGTCCTCGAAAATATAGATAACGGCATAGATTTTGATGTGATCATTCCTGGAAAGAGCATGGAAGAACTTTCCGGAATGATTAGCGATGTCCATGAAGATGTACAAATGCAAGTAACCGAAAATCAAGTATTGTTTATTTTTGGTAATACTCATTTTTATTCGCGATTACTAGAAGGGAACTACCCTGAAACCAGTCAATTAATTCCACAAACTGCTGATACAACCGTTGAGCTAGAAGCTGGGACATTTCTATCATCAATTGAGCGTGCTTCACTTTTATCTCATGAAAGCCGTAACGATGTGGTTAAGTTAAGTCTAAAGCCATCAGAAAATCTTGTCCGAATTAGCGGTGATTCTCCAGATATCGGTACCGTTGAAGAAGAGGTAGTAACGTCTGCTCTTGATGGTAATGATCTTGAAATCTCGTTTAATCCTAACTACATGAAAGATGCTTTGCGTTCTTTTGGTCAGGCAACGATCAAGATTTCATTTACTTCACCATTGCGACCATTTACCTTGGTACCAACAGAAGATCAAGAAAACTTTGTCCACTTAATTACGCCAGTACGGACATTTTAAGCATAAAAAAGAGGGTGTTGAAATTTTTACAACATCCTCTTTTTGTGTAATTGTGAATTTAGATTTTAGAAGAGTGTCGGGACTAATCCACCGTCAAGTCGGAGTGCTTCACCGGAAAATGATGATGAATATGGACTAGCTACAAAAGCAGTAAAACGACCAACTTCTTCTGGACGAATTAATCGTTGAATTTGTGAAAGTGGACGGTGATTTTTCATGAAGTCACTTTCCCATTTATTTTCAGGAACATCTGTATTGCTATACATGTTAACAAGCATTTGTTGGACTCCTTCTGTAAGAGTTGAACCAGGCATTATAGTATTAACTGTTACATGGGTACCTTTAGTCAACTTAGATAAACTTTTTGCTAGTGACAAGTTCATTGTCTTTGTCAAACTATATTGTGGCATTTCGCCAGATGGCATAACAGCTTCTTCGCTGGCAATAAAAATAATTCTCCCAAAATCCTGTTCAAGCATTTTAGGCAAATAGAATTTAGCAAGAGCATTACCTGAATAGAAGTTAACATCGATAAAGTGTTGCCAAGTTTCTTCAGAAATGTCGAAGTAATCCATCGGTTTAAAAATTCCCATATTATTTACTAAAATATCAATCTTTGGGAATGCTGCAAATAATTCTTGACGTTGTTGTGATTGGGAAATATCGTATGCTGCCCCTTGAGGATTAGTATCTGGGAATTGCTCTTTAATTTCGCTAACAATGGTATCAACATCTGCTTTTTTACGACCATTGATAATAACATTTGTGCCTTCTTTTGCCATTTCAATTGCAATTGCTTTGCCAATTCCCTTAGTTGACCCTGTAATTAAAGCTGTTTTTCCTGTTAAACCTAAATCCATATTCATCTACCTCCAATAAATATTTATATAATTATATTTCACTGCTAACTTTTGACAAGTAAAATGCATTAGTATACTCAATTATAGTTAGACTGAGAATAATTTTAATTAACATTTTTGATTTATATTCAGATTTTTGACCATAGAGCAAATTTAACCGAATTTTGATAAAAAAGGCTAAAATAAGTTAATGCGCTCAGAAAGGCTAATAACGCAAAATTAGATCAAATAATGTGGTATAATAGAATTACAAAAGTAGGTGAAAAAAATGGAAGAAAAGTCAGTGTTGATTGATAGTCCATTTATTACACTCGGCCAGTTACTCAAAGAAGAGGGGATTATTCCTACTGGCGGAGCAGCTAAATGGTTTCTAAAAGAAAATACTGTATTAGTAAATGATGAGCCAGATGATCGGCGGGGACGCAAATTGTATCCCGAAGATAAGATTCAAATTCCTGACCACCAATTACTTGTTATTAAGAGTAAGTAGGGATAAGCATGATTCTGACGGAATTGCATTTACATCACTTTCGAAATTATCAGGATCTAACCGTTCACTTCAACCCTGGAGTGAACGTTTTAATTGGTCATAATGCACAGGGTAAAACGAATATGCTAGAGGCAATCTATGTTCTTTCCCTGACCAAGAGTCATCGAACAAGTAATGACCATGAACTTATTAATTGGCAAGAAAAATCAGCCCTAATAAGTGGTACGGTAGAGAAAAGTATTGGTAAGATTCCGCTTGAATTACAATTCTCAAGTAAAGGAAAAAAGGCAAAGGTAAATCATTTAGAACAAGCGCGATTATCACAGTATGTTGGTCAACTAAATGCAATATTGTTTGCCCCTGAGGACTTGTCGTTGGTAAAAGGGTCCCCAGCTTTACGGCGCCACTTTATGGATCGAGAGTTTAGCCAGATGAGTAGCAAATACCTCTACAATGCAGGCCAATATCGCACACTCTTACGACAAAAAAACAAATATTTAAAGCAACTAAAATATAAGCAACAAACTGATCGCGTCCTTTTAGGAGTCCTATCTGATCAGCTTGCTGCTTTTGGTGCGGAAGTAATTATTGCCCGTCAACATTTTTTAAAGCACCTTGAAGGATGGGCAGCTGATTTGCATCAAGAAATTTCACTAAATAAGGAATCATTACGGCTTGAATACGTTAATCAATTAAAGGTTAGTGATGATACTACTGTTGAAGAGGCTTATCAGGCACTTTTTAAGTTATATCAGGATAATGAACAGCGTGAAATCGAGCAAGGAACAACAATTTATGGTCCTCATCGGGATGATATCCGCTTTCTGGTAAATGATAAAAATGTGCAGGCGTTTGGATCGCAAGGACAACAGCGAACGACAGCACTATCAGTAAAACTAGCAGAGATTGATTTGATGAAAGAGCAAACAGGCGAGTATCCATTATTATTATTAGACGATGTGTTATCAGAACTAGATACAATTCGACAAACACACCTGTTAACAGCCATTCAGAATAAAGTTCAAACATTTTTGACGACCACTAGTCTGAGTGATGTTGCTCGCCAGTTAATTAATGAACCCACGATTTTTGAAATTGAGCACGGCACTTTGAATAAGGAGGAAGTAAAGTGAGCAACGAACAACAAAAAGAAACCAAGATGGAATTGGCTAGCGAGTATGATGCTAGTCAAATTCAGGTTTTAAAGGGATTGGATGCAGTTCGAAAGCGTCCCGGAATGTATATTGGTTCCACTTCAGCCCAGGGACTTCATCACCTTGTTTGGGAAATTGTCGATAACGGAATTGATGAAGCCTTAGCAGGATTCTGTGATGAAATTAATGTTGTAGTTAATCCAGATAACAGTATTACTGTTAAGGATAATGGTCGGGGAATTCCAGTTGATACACAAAAAGAAACCGGAAAGTCAGCCTTAGAAACGGTCTTTACCGTTCTGCACGCCGGAGGAAAATTTGGCGGCGGCGGATATAAGGTTTCTGGAGGTCTTCACGGGGTAGGGGCTTCTGTTGTAAATGCCTTATCCACTGAATTGGATGTTAAAGTTGCTCGTCAAGGTAAACGTTACTACATGGATTTTGATCATGGTCATGTTAAGTCTGCAATGAAGGTAATTGAAGAAGGACTTCCAGAAACTGAGCATGGTACAACTGTTCACTTTAAGCCGGATCCAGAAATTTTCCGTGAAACAACGACTTACAATATTAAAACTTTAACTGATCGTTTAAGAGAGTTAGCCTTCTTAAACAAGGGACTTAAAATCACGATCGAAGACTTACGACAAGCAGACCATGAACGGAAAGAATTCCATTATGAAGGTGGGATTCGTCATTATGTTGAATACCTTAATGAAGATCAAAATGTCTTATTTGACCCACCAATTTACGTGGAAGGTAAAGAAAACGATATTACTGTTGAAGTATCCTTACAATATGCAGATTCATATCGTAGCAACTTACTAACTTTTACTAATAATATTCATACTTACGAAGGTGGAACTCATGAGACCGGATTTAAGATGGCTCTTACACGCGTTATTAATGACTACGGCCACAAAGCAGGTGTTTTAAAGTCGAATGAGACCTTATCAGGAGATGATGTACGGGAAGGTTTAACTGCTGTTGTCTCCATTAAGCACCCTGATCCGCAATTCGAAGGACAGACTAAGACTAAGTTAGGAAATTCAGATGCACGAACAGCGACGGACCATGTCTTTGCGGCAACATTTAACCGGTTCTTATTAGAACACCCAGACGAAGCGCGGCAAATTATTGAAAAAGGTCAACTCGCTTCCAAAGCACGAGTGGCTGCTAAACGGGCACGGGAAGTTACTCGTAAAAAGAGTGGTCTTGAAATTAGTAATTTGCCAGGTAAGTTAGCTGATAACACAAGTAAGGATCCTGAAATTTCAGAATTATTTATTGTCGAAGGGGATTCTGCCGGTGGATCAGCAAAGCAGGGACGTTCGCGACTCACCCAGGCAATCCTTCCAATTCGAGGAAAGATCTTGAATGTTGAAAAAGCAACCCTTGATCGAGTTCTAGCTAATGACGAAATTCGTTCTCTATTTACCGCTCTTGGAACAGGTTTTGGGGATGACTTTGATATTACAAAGGCTAATTACCATAAATTGATTATCATGACTGATGCGGATGTCGATGGTGCCCACATTCGGACATTACTGTTAACCTTGTTCTACCGCTTTATGAAACCAATGATTACGCATGGGTATGTTTATATTGCCCAACCGCCGCTATATCAAGTTCGGCAAGGTAAATTTGTAAAATACATTGACTCTGATGAAGAACTAGAACAGGTTGTAAGCTCACTGCAACCAAGTCCTAAGCCAGTTATTCAACGTTACAAAGGGCTAGGTGAAATGGATGCTGAGCAATTATGGGAAACAACAATGGACCCAGAAAATCGGCACCTATTACGAGTAAAACTAGACGACGCAGAACAGGCTGATAAGATTTTCCCAATGCTAATGGGAACCAAGGTCGGACCACGGCGCGACTTTATTGAGCAAAATGCTAAGTTCGTTGAAAACCTTGACCTGTAATTAACTGTTGTTTACTGCTAACGCAAAAAAGGAGGAACGACATTGGGTGAACAAGATATGCCTAATCGGATCACGGATGTAAATCTTACGAGTCAGATGAAAAACTCATTCTTGGATTATGCAATGAGTGTTATTGTTTCACGTGCGCTTCCAGACGTCCGTGATGGATTAAAACCGGTACAACGCCGGATTCTATATGGAATGAATGAATTAGGGGTTACTCCAGATAAGCCTTACAAGAAGTCAGCCCGGATTGTCGGGGATGTAATGGGTAAATTCCACCCTCATGGTGACTCTTCAATTTATGAAGGACTTGTGCGAATGGCTCAAGACTTTAGTTATCGTTACATGCTTGTTGATGGTCACGGTAACTTCGGGTCGGTTGATGGTGATGGAGCGGCCGCTATGCGTTATACCGAAGCAAAGATGAGCAAAATTGCAGTTGAAATGCTTCGGGATATCAATAAAAATACCGTTGATTTCCATGATAACTATGATGGTACTGAAAAAGAACCGGATGTATTACCAGCTCGTTTTCCTAATTTATTAGTTAACGGTGCCTCAGGGATTGCCGTGGGGATGGCTACTAATATTCCAACCCATAATTTAGGTGAGGTTATTAATGGCCTGCATATGTTAATGAATAACCCTGATATTACAACGGAAGGACTAATGAAGGCTATTCCTGGTCCCGACTTTCCAACTGGTGGAGTAGTAATGGGTAAGTCCGGTATTCGTAAAGCTTATGAAACCGGTCGGGGAACTATTATTGTTCGAGCAAAAGTTGATATTGAAGAACAGAAGAATGGTAAGCAACGGATCATTGTTCACGAAATTCCATACATGGTTAATAAGGCAAAGTTAATTGAACGAATTGCTGAATTAGCTCGGAATAAAGATATTGATGGAATTACTGATGTTAACGATGAAACTGACCGTGACGGAATGCGAATTGTAATTGATGTTCGTCGTGATGCCAGTGCTGAAGTTATCTTGAATAATCTTTACAAGATGACCTTGATGCAAACAACTTTTAACTTCAATATGCTAGCAATTGTTAATGGTGCTCCAAAGATTTTAAGCTTGAAACAAATCTTGCAATATTATCTGGAACACCAAGAATCAGTTGTACGGCGACGGACAGAATTTGAATTAAAGAAAGCCCAAAATCGTGCGCACATTGTTGCTGGATTGCGGATCGCTTTAGATCATATTGATGAGATAATTAATATTATTCGTAATTCACAAACAAGTGAAGTAGCGAAAAATGAGTTGATGAATAATTATGGTTTATCAGATCGACAGGCTCAAGCTATCCTCGATATGCGATTAGTTCGGTTGACCGGTCTAGAACGTGAAAAGATAGAGGATGAATACCAAAAATTAATGGCAGCGATTGCCGATTACAAGGATATTCTTGCTCATCGCGAACGGATCAATCAAATCATTTATGATGAATTGATGGAAATTCAAAAACGTTTTGGGGATGAACGGCGGACTGAGCTTCAAGTTGGTGATATTACCAATATTGAAGATGAAGACCTAATTGAAGAAGAAGATATTATCGTTGCCTTGACCCACAATGGATACATTAAACGGCTTCCAGTTGATGAATTTAAGTCTCAGCATCGTGGCGGTCGTGGTGTTAAGGGAATGGGAGTTCATAAAGATGATTTTATTGAACAACTAATTTCTAGCTCAACTCATGATATGTTGCTCTTCTTTACTAATTCAGGAAAAGTATACTCAATGAAAGGGTATGAAGTTCCTGAATATGGTCGGGCTGCGCAGGGAATTCCAATTATTAACCTTCTTGGGATTAATAATAAAGAGAAGATTAGCGCTGTTATCAATGTTTCACATGAAACTAACGATGATGATAAATATCTCTTCTTTACTACCAAGCTAGGAACAGTTAAACGGACAGCAGTAACAGAGTTTAAGAATATTCGAAGTAATGGATTAAAGGCGCTTAATCTCCATGAAAACGATGAATTGATTGATGTAGAAGTTATTAGTGAAGATCAGCCAATGATTATTGGTACTCATAATGGATATGCTCTTAGCTTTAAATCATCAGTTGTTCGGTCAATGGGACGAAGCGCGGCTGGAGTTCGTGGGATTCGTTTACGAGATGAAGACTACGTAATTGGCGCTGCCCCTCTTAATTCTGATAGCAAGGTACTTGTAATTAGTGAAAATGGTTTTGGAAAGCAAACTCCTGCTTCTGAATACCCAATCAAAGGCCGGGGCGGACTAGGAGTTAAGACAGTTAATGTTACTGCAAAGAATGGCCCGCTAGTTGGTTTAACGACTGTCAATGGTGATGAAGATATCATGTTAGTGACCGACCAGGGAGTAATTATTCGTTTTGGCATTGAAAGTGTATCGCAAACTGGACGATCTGCGGTTGGTGTTCACTTAATTAAGATGGATAATGGTGCTCGTGTTGCTACGATTGCAAAGGTGGATAAAGAAGTCGATGAGGAGACTGAAGAAGTAACTAATAATTCCTCACAAGAAGAAAATCAACCAACAGAAAATTAAAAAATAAAGTGAGAAAGTAGATATTTTACGTATATATAGTTATAGTGACCGCAACATTTAGGATTTCTTGTTAGATGTTCCTTGTTTTAAATAGAATTTTATGCTATATTTTATGTCTGTGAGTATACGTAATGACGTCTACTTTCCTTGTTCTTCTCAAATAGCGAGAAGAGCCAGAGTCCATAAGGAGGTGTAACATTCATGGAAACACGCAAATATGAAATTACTTACATCATTCGTCCTGATATCGAAGAATCTGCAAAGAGCGAATTGGTAGACCGATTCGACAAGATCTTGGCGGACAATGGTGCAACTATCGCTGACTCAAAGGATTGGTCAACTCGTCGTTTTGCTTACCCAATCGCTAAGTACACTGAAGGTACTTACCACGTGGTAAACTTAACTACTGATTCAGATCAAGCTTTAAACGAATTTGATCGTTTAGCTAAGTTCAGTGATGATATCCTACGTCACATGATTGTTAAGCTTGATGCTTAATTAATTTGTCAATAAAGTAAAGAGAGGAGAGAGATCTATGCTTAATCGTGCAGTCTTAACTGGGCGTTTAACAAGAGATCCCGAGTTGCGGTACACAACCAGCGGGACAGCAGTTGTTTCATTTACGTTAGCTGTTGATCGGCAATTCCGAAACCAAAATGGTGATCGTGATGCTGACTTTATCAATTGCGTTATTTGGCGTAAATCCGCTGAAAACTTTAGTAACTTTACGCATAAGGGTTCACTTGTTGGAATTGAAGGGCGTATTCAAACCCGGAATTATGAAAACCAACAGGGTAACCGTGTATATGTTACCGAAGTTGTTGTAGATAACTTTGCATTGTTAGAACCTCGTCAAAATGGTGGTATGAACCAATCAGGCGTTCAACAGCCATTTAACAATAACCAACAATCGTTTGGTGCTCAGGCTCCACAATATGGCAGTCAACCACAACCTGGAAATAATGCTCCTCAAAGTAATCCGTCACCAAGTATGGACAATGGTTTCGATCCCAATCAAAATGCTGGCAACCAGTTCCCTGGAAGCAGTGATGATGGTGGTCAATCCATTGATTTAGCTGATGACGAATTACCATTCTAAATAAATTTTTACTCAGAATAGGAGGGTAATTTCATGGCACAACAACGTCGGGGCGGACGTCGTCGTCGTAAGGTCGACTTCATCGCCGCAAACCACATCGAATACATCGATTACAAAGACACTGATTTATTACGTCGGTTCATTTCTGAACGTGGTAAGATCTTACCACGTCGGGTTACTGGTACCAGTGCTAAGAACCAACGTAAGTTAACTATCGCTATCAAGCGTGCACGGATCATGGGTCTTTTGCCATTCGTTGCAGAAGACTAGTTTCCGCTAGTAATATTAATTAAAGAGACCTTTTTATAGGTCTCTTTAATTTTTAAATTATATTTTACAAATGTTCACATATGCTTGAACATTTGTAAAAGTGATATATAATTAAAATATAGAAAAGGAGTGACTCTAAGATGAAACTAAATAAATATATTGATCATACTTTACTAAGTCCCGAAGCAACAGAAGCACAAGTAGAAAAGGTTATTAAGCAAGCAATTGATAATCATTTTCATACTGTTATGATTAATCCATACTGGGTTGCTAAAACTCATAAAGCATTAGAAGGAACTGATGTGGTGACAGCAACTGTTATTGGTTTTCCTCTTGGAGCCACTACAACTGCAACAAAAGTTTTTGAAACTGAGCAAGCGATTAAAGATGGTGTTGATGAAGTCGATATGGTTATGAATATCGGCGAAATGAAAGGCAAAAATTATGATAAAGTAGCTGATGATATTAAGACAGTTGTTAAAGTTGCTCATAATGCCAATAAGGTTGCAAAGGTAATTATTGAAACAGCTTTGCTAACTGATGATGAAATCACTAAGGCATCTAAGATTGTTGCTGATGCAGGTGCTGACTTTGTAAAAACATCAACAGGTTTCTCAACCCGTGGAGCAGCAGTTCATGATGTTGAATTAATGTCAGCAGCTACTAAAGAAACTCCCACTGAAGTAAAGGCTTCTGGTGGTATTCATACAACCGAAGAAGCAGAAGCAATGATTAATGCTGGAGCTACAAGGTTAGGCGTTAGCCATAGTATGCAAGTTATTGGTAAAGAATAGAATAATGTTGAAAATAGTTCAGCGGTTGGTGAAAATCAGCCTCTGGACTATTTTAATGTTATTATAGATTAATAATAAAACATAAATGAGGGATTGCGAGTGGATAGTAAGCAACAAATTAAACAGGCCGTCCAGGTTAGTAAACTTTACTATTTAGATGGCGCTACCCAAGCAGAAATCGGAAAAAAACTAAATTTATCGCGACCAACAATTTCTCGATTACTTCAATTTGCACGCGAGAAAAATATTGTCAAAATTTCAATAAATGATCCGCTTAGCAATATTGAAGATCTGCAGCACCAATTAAAAGAAAAGTATCAACTAAAGGATGTCATTATTAGTACTCCAGAAAGCAATGAAACGGCTGAAATTTTATCATCTTTAGGCAAGGCCACAGCTCGTTACCTTGATAAAAAAGTTAAGGATAATGATGTTATTGGTGTTAGTTGGGGAAGGACACTGGTCAGCGTAGCACGTCAATTGATACCAAATGACCGTAAAAATGTTCAGGTGGTCTATTTGAAAGGAACAGTGGCGAACTCTACTCATAATAATTATGTTGTAGAGGTTACTAAATGTTTTAATAAATGCTACCATACCCAGGCGCAGATTCTTCCGCTTCCTTTAATTTTTGAAAATAAGCAAATTAAAGAGATGGTGATAAAAGATAAATTTATTAACGAGATTTTAGATACTGGTAAGCGGACAAGCGTGGCACTTTTTACGGTAGGAACGACGGAACAAGATTCAACGCTATTTGAACTAGGTTATTTTAATGGTCAGCAAATTAAAAGCTTGCAAGAGAAGGCAGCCGGGGACCTTGTTTCTCGCTTTATTGATGAACGCGGAAAAATCGTTGATGACCAGTTAAATGATCGCACAGTTGCTATTGCTTTAGATGGTCTAAAACAAGCTCGGGAATCAGTTCTTATCGCTGGCGGAATGAATAAATTAAAAGCAATCAAAGCGGCCTTAGCTGGAAAATATGCAAATGTATTAGTAACTGATTCACTTGTGGCTCAACACCTATTATAGTTACCCATTAGATGATATAATCTATTGACTAAGTACTTGATGTGATATGATAGATTTATCCAATTAATAATTTAAAGCTATTTTTAGGAGGACTAGCATGCGAAAAATTTTCAGTCGTGAGAACTGGGAGTTTTATTTTGAACACCCAGCCGTCCGCTGGAATGTCTGCTATATAGTGCTTTTAACAATCATTGGGCTTATTTTAGGGTTTATGGATAACTGGATTATTGGGCTAATTGTTTTAGTAATCGCAGTTATTGGTGGAGCTATTAGTATTCGGCGGTTAAGAAAATTAGTAGTCGATGCTCATGAATATTTAAATGAATTAACGTATAAAGTCCAACGTGGGCAACAAGAAGCATTACTGGAAATGCCCATGGGAATGATTATGTTAAATAAGCGTCATGAGGTTGAATGGATTAATCCATATATGGCGCGTTATTTTAATCTTGAAATTGTTGTAGGGAAGCCGATTGCAGATGTTGATGCAAAATTAGCGGAATTAATAAAAGATCATGCAGATGATAAGCAAACACAAGTAGTGACTTGGCGTGACCATCAATTTGAATTTTTGGTTCAGCATCACGGACAGGTAGTTTATTTATTAGATATTACAAAATATGAACAGATTAGTGCACAATATAAGGATGAACAAATCTTCATTGGTAATATTTACCTAGATAATTATGATGAGCTGATTCAAGGGATGAGTGATTCTGATGTCTCTAATCTTCATAATTACGTAACTTCACAAATAAGCGATTGGGCAGTTGCTAATCACTTATTGATGAAGATCATTGATGATGATAATTACTTGATTATTGGACATCAAGCTTCATTAAAAGAACTTGAAAAACAAAAATTCAAGATCCTTGATGTTATCCGTGAAAATACATCCAAGCAAAATTCGCCAGTTACTCTCAGCGTAGGAATTGCTTATGGCGAAAATGATCTGATAAAACTTGCTGATACGGCACAAAATAACCTTGACCTTGCGTTAGGTCGTGGTGGAGACCAAGTTGTTGTTCGTGCTCAAGATCAGGAAGCACGTTTCTATGGTGGAAAGACCAACCCGATGGAGAAACGAACTCGGGTACGAGCACGGATGATTAGTCAAGCATTACAAGAATTAATGGCCCAATCAGACCAATTATTTGTAATGGGCCATACCAATCCAGATATGGATTCAATCGGTGCTTGTTTGGGGATTCGACGGATTGCGGAAATGAACGGTAAAGAATGCTGGATTGTGATTGATGACGAGCATCCACACTCTGATATTCAACGTTTGATGCACGAGATTGATAATTACCAGACGATTAAGGACCATATTATTTCACCAGTCGAAGCGTTAGAAAAAGCGACAAATAACAGTTTATTAGTAATGGTTGATCATGCTAAGCGGGGAATTACCATTGCTCCTGAATTATATGATAAAATGCAAAACAGACTTGTTATCATTGACCACCATCGTCGTGGCGAGGACTTTCCTGAAAATCCATTACTTGTTTATATCGAACCATATGCCTCATCAACTTGTGAGTTAATTACGGAAATGTTTGAATACCAACCACGTGAAGGAAAAGGACTTAACAAGCTTGAAGCAACGGCAATGCTAACAGGGATTCAGGTTGATACAAAATCATTCACCAAGAGTGCTGGTACGCGAACTTTTGATGCAGCTAGTTACTTGCGTTCTGCTGGTGCCGATGGTTTAATGATTCAATCATTTATGAAAGAAAATCCAGAAACTTTTATGATGCGTAATCATTTGATTTCAAGAGCGGAAATAAATGATAAAATAGCATTATGTACGGGTGAAGAGGGACAGGTTTATGATCCTGTCACGGCTGCCCAGGCTGCTGATATGTTGCTCCAAATGAGTGGAATTGAAGCTTCATTTGTAATTTTTGAACGTGCTGATAACAAGATCGGAATTTCAGCACGCTCAATGGGAAATGTCAACGTCCAGGTAATCATGGAAAAAATGGGTGGTGGCGGCCACCTTGCAAATGCTGCTACACAAATCAGTGATAAAGATATTACGCAGGTCAAGCAAGAGTTAGTCGATATTCTAACTAAACCTGATAAAGAGCAAGACGATACAGAGGAGTGATCATAATGAAAGTTATTTTTACACAAGATGTACGAGGCCGTGGTCAACGTGGTCAAATTAAGGAAGTTCCAGATGGCTATGCTCAAAACTACTTAATTAAGCGTGGATTAGCAAAACAAGCTACTAAGGCGGCGATGAGCCAACTAAAGGGTCAACAGCGTGCTGAAGAAAAACATGCCGCTGAAGAATTAGCTGATGCCAAGCGGATAAAGAAGATCCTTGAAGATGATAATACAGTTGTTGAATTAAGCGGAAAAGCCGGTACAGATGGCCGGATGTTTGGTTCAATTTCAACAAAACAAATTGCAACTGCTTTACAAAAACAATTTGACCTTAAAATTGATAAGCGAAAGATTGAGTTGGCAGCCCCAATTAAGGCGCTTGGTTACGTTAATGTGCCAATCAAGCTTCACCCGGAAGTAGAAGCTCAAATTCGTGTTCACATTGCTGAAAAGTAATGAGGGTTAATAGATTTAAGGAGCGGTATCGTCATGGATAATGCACCAGTGCAAGAAGAGCCACGCGATATTGAAGCAGAAAAAGCAGTTCTTGGAGCTGCTTTTTTAAGTAAAAACGCGTTGGCTGATGCGATGGAATATCTTGAGCCGCAAGATTTTTATCGGAAGGCTCATCAAATCATTTTTGAAAAGATGGTCCAACTAAATGATGCGGACCAGCCAATCGATCCGTTAACGATGAAAAATGTCCTTGATCAGGATAATCAAACGGAAAATGTTGGTGGAGTTGCTTATATTGCTGAACTTGCAACAGCGGTTCCGACGGCTGCTAATGTTGTCTATTACTCAAAAATTGTTCATGATAAGGCGATTTCACGACGGTTGATCAATACTGCAACCAAGATTATCAATGATAGCTATGCTGGAAATGACAAAATTGAAGATCAACTTGACCGGGCTGAGCAAGAAATTATGTCAGTTTCGGAAAATAGTCGTCAAACTGGTTTTAAAAGTATTAGTGACGTTTTACAAGAGTCAATTAATCATGTCAGTGAGCTCTCTAGTCAAGATTCAGAGATTACTGGACTTTCAACTGGATATGCTCAATTAGATGAGATGACAACTGGTCTGCATAAAGACGAGTTGGTGATTATTGCGGCACGGCCTGCTGTTGGGAAGACTGCCTTTGTTTTGAATATTGCTCAAAACGTTGCAACTAGAACCGATAATACGGTCGCAATTTTCAGTCTTGAAATGGGTGCGGAGTCTTTAGCAAACCGGATGCTTTGTGCTGAAGGAAATATTAACGCTAACCACTTACGGACCGGACAGCTTACGCAGGATGAATGGCAAAGTTTATTTATTGCCACTGGTGCCTTAAGTAATGCAAGTATCTATATTGACGATACACCAGGAATCAAGGTAGCAGAAATTCGGGCACGTTGTCGGCGCTTAGCAAAGGAAAAAGGCAATTTAGGATTGATCGTAATTGATTACCTTCAGTTGATTGAAGGGAGTAATCCTGATAACCGACAACAAGAAGTTTCAGAAATTTCTCGACAACTAAAGAAACTGGCAAAGGAATTAGAAGTTCCAGTTATTGCCCTATCACAGTTGTCGCGGGGAGTTGAACAGCGACAAGACAAGCGCCCGGTTTTATCTGATATTCGTGAATCTGGATCGATTGAACAGGATGCAGATATTGTTAGTTTTCTTTATCGTGATGACTATTATGAGCACGATGAAGATTCGGAAGATAATAACCCGGGAAATAATCAGGATGACGATGGATCAAATGCTAGTGAAGTTGAAGTCATCATTGAAAAGAATCGTAGTGGTCCGCGGGGGACAGTTAAATTATTATTTGCAAAGTCTTATAATAAGTTCACTTCGATTTCCTATATTCCTGAAGATAATAATTAAAAACTAAATTTCTAAGAGGGCATTTCAGTAAAAACTGAGGTAGCCCTTTTAGTGCGCTTAAGACATTAAAAATGTTTTTAAAAAAATAAACGGTATGATAGTAATTGAGGAGGCGTAAACAATGAACCGTCAAGGCGTAGAATTAAAATGGCTTTTATTCGGAATGTTCCTTGGAAGTATTGGGAATAGTTTTGTCTGGCCATTAACAACAATTTATATTCACGATCAGTTGCATGAGTCATTAACTGTATCGGGAATCGTTTTACTCTTTTATTCGGGAGCAAATGTTGTCGGAAGTTATATTAGCGGAATGTTATTTGACCGAGCTAACCCGCGGAAATTAATGATTGGCGGGACACTGCTAGCGACAATCGTAATGGCTATTATGATTTTCTTCAATGGCTGGCCGATATATGGAATTCTTTTAACAGTTATTGGATTCTTCAATGGTTGGATCATCACAATGGTTAATTCTTTTGCGACTCGTTCAGGGCGAGATGGTCGTTATGTCTTTAATATGTTGTATTTTGCCAATAACTTGGGGATGGTGATTGGAACTACTATTGTCGGTCCGCTTTATCAGTATGCAGATGGCAATGTTTCACCAATGTTCTTAATTACGACAATCCTTTATACAATGTTCTCACTTGTTGTTATCTTTTTCTTTAAAGACAGTCAACAAACAGTTGCGAAGACCGAAAATACAGAAGATAAAGAAGAAACCAAGACAGTTGATATTAAGATGCCCCAAGCTAACTTATGGATTAACTGGATCTTCTTCATTGCCTTAGTTGTAATCTGGACAATGTATGAACAATGGGCAAGTAACTTATCAGTTTTCATGACTGATCAAGGAATCTCAATGACGAAATATAGTCTTTTGTGGACATTAAATGGGATTTTAATCGTTGTTTTCCAACTAGGAATTACTTGGCTTAATCGTTGGGTTAATCGACCATATGCGCAAGTATTTATTGGGATGTTTACAATTGGTTTCTCATTTGTCCTCTTACTTTACGCTCACTCATATAGCTGGTTTGTTGCGGCAATGGTCGTTTTGACAATTGGTGAAGCTACTGCTCTGCCAACGATGCCTGCTATTGTAAACAGCCTTTCACCGGTTGCTGTTAAGGGAAAGTACCAGGGGATTTTGAACGCATTTTCTTCTTTAGGAAAGGCAATTGGTCCTCTATTTGGTGGATTGATGATTGAAGCGACCTCTTATCATATCCTCTTTATTATTTGTGCGATTTCGATTTTTGTAATGGAAATAATAGTAATCTTTGTTATTAAGATAAAACAGGCAAAAGCAGTTGAATATTAAAGAAGTGATCAAATGTTTTACAATAATTTTGATAATGTCCATGGTGAAGACCGTTACGGAATGGTAGGGAAAACAGGAGATTCTTTTAGGGAAGAATGTGAACTAGGGATTTCTTGTTATCAGTGTCATGAACAGCCGTTAGTAATTGCGGAAAGAAATTGGATGGATACGAATAATGATGACTCGCAACGATACCAAATTGTGGTAGTTTGTGCGCATTGTGGTGCCGTTGATGAATTCATTGTTAATAATGGTCGCGAGCATCAAATTAGTAAATTAAAACGTAGTAAATACCAGCCAACAGAAAAGAATATTATAAATAAGGGAACTGTGGACTAGAATGTTCATGGTTCTTTTTTGATATTATTACATTTAATTAAATAAGCTCCTAAGATTGATATAGTGATCATAGAGCCTTAGCAGCTTATATATCTTTAAAAATTAGCTTTTATTAACCAAAGTTTGCCAGATTTGCTATGATGGTAGTTGAAATCAAATTAAAAGCAATGAGGTGAATGTTGATGAAAACCAAGAAATATCGTTACACTGGAAAAGACTTTGATATTAAGACGGCACCAACTAAGGTAAAAGATTCTGCTGATGACCTTAAGAAGATTAAAAAGAAGATCAAGAAAAATGTAAAGTCAATCAAAAATGCGCAAAAGATGATGTATGCCCGGCGTCATTATGGTGTTTTAGTAGTATTTCAAGCAATGGATGCGGCAGGAAAAGATAGTATGATTTCGCATATTTTTGCGGGCGTAAATCCAGTTGGGTTTAAGGTGGCTAATTTTAAACAACCAACAGGCCGCGAATTACGTCATGATTATCTCTGGCGAATCAATCGTGAATTGCCAATGCGTGGTGATATTGGTGTTTTCAATCGATCTTATTATGAAGATGTTCTTGTTTCACGCGTTCATCCTGCTTTAATTTTGCAATCTAATATTCCAGGAATTGAGTCTGTTCATGACGTTAATAACAAATTCTTTGATAGTCGCTATGAAGACATTCGCCAGTACGAAAGTTATCTAACACGGAACGGTTACTTAATTGTAAAATTCTTCCTCCACGTATCAAAAGAAGAACAGAAGAAGCGTTTCTTAGCACGGATTGATACGCCAGAAAAGAATTGGAAATTTTCAGCAGCTGATATTCGCGAACGTCAATATTGGGACGATTATCAAAAGGCATATGAAAAGGCGATTAATGCTACCGCCACAAAGGAAAATCCATGGTATGTTATTCCGGCTGATGATAAGTGGTACTCGCGTTTAATTGTATCTGATATTTTGACAAAAAAGATTAATAGTTTGCCATTAGCTTATCCTGAGGTTTCGCCAGAACAAGAAATGAGCTTACGCCAAGCACGAAAAGAACTAATAGCAGAAGATAAGTAAATAAAAAGGACGTTCGAATGGCGTCCTTTTTATTTACGTGGTAAAGATGCACTTGTGAGTAAAGAAGTAGATTGCTAATGTAGAACAAAGAATTAGAATGTTAAAGTGTTTGTCAGGTAAGGCTAAGTTCTTTGCATTGAACTGTTCACCAAATGACATATTAATTTACTCATCGTTATTAGTTAAATTAGATTGTTCATTCAAAAAAATAAAAAAACAGTTTTCGAATATATGTTTAAGTATATAAGCCCTCAAAAATTGGTTTTTAGCATTTATATATGAATTTCTAATGATAATAACCCCCGAAAATCGATTTTCAGGGGTTATTATGTTAGTATTTTAATATAATAACACCAAAAAATAGCTTTTTAGCTTTAAGGAGGGAAGATAAATAATGAAATATATACCATTATCTAAATATAAGTATTTTATTGAAGATAAGACGAATGACCCGGCAGCAATTGAAAGTGAATATCAGAGTCGACTGAACGGGTATACAAGCCAGAAGACAACTCTGTTTCCTCTTCTTAACTATCGCGATGGTGCACAAACAAGTAAATATCCAATTTTCTATCTTCCATTACCGGAAATTCAAAACCTGGCGGATCAGCTTAGACGTAATTCTAATATGATTGAGGATATTTCAGTAACGCTTCCCCAAGTTGCGATTAATCAATTTTTGAATTCATTATTACTCTCTGAAATTTTCTACACTAATGATATTGAAGGTGTAAAAACGAGTCGTGTTGAAATTAGTACTGTTATTCAGGAAAATAACCACCAAATAAATGGTGATGATCATATATCAAAGAAAAGGCTTGGTTCAACTATAAAAATGTACCAGCGCACACAATCAGGGAAAAAAGTTGAAATCAATGTTCTTCAAGACTATAGAAAAATCTATGATTCATTGTTAAAAGGCGAACTTAATGAAGATCGACTGCCTAACGGAAAAATATTTCGTGATAAGCTTCCTAATAGCGAAGTGCTTTCGATTGGGGATGGCATTAAAACAGTTCATCGGCCGCCAACCACGGAAACTGCAATCAAGAGTGCCCTTACAGCTTTAATTGAATATATGAATAATGATGATACCCCTTCAATATATAAAGCTCTTGTAACTCACTTTTTCTTTGAAAATACTCATCCGTTTCTTGATGGTAACGGTCGAATGGGGCGTTATCTTTTGTCGTCATATATTGCTAACAAATTTGATCGCTTTACTGGCTTTTCTGTGGCTACTGCAATTCATAATAATGTTCAGCAATACTATAAGGTATTTAAGGATGCCGATAATGCGGAAAATAGAGCTGATTTAACATTTTTTATTCAAAAATTATTAATGATACTTGTTAGTCAGCAGGAAAAAGTAATTAAGATTTTGAGTCAATCTCGTGAAAAGCTTGATAAAGCCAATGAAATTATTAGTCAGTGGGTCAATGAACACCATCATCAATTAACTGCAACGTCTGATAGTTTGTATTGCAATATTCTATATCTTCTTGCACAATCGAAGCTATTTACTAACCAGTTAGATTTAGGAATTAAAGATAACGATATTATTGAAACTTTGAAGAAGAGTAATCGCCGTTATCCAATGACAAAGACTAAGGCAGCCATTGAAGAATTAGAAGCACTTGGCGCAATTGAAATTGTTTCGAAACGTCCTAAACAACATGTAATTACAATTTTATAACAAAAAAAGACCACCGATTACTCGGTGATCTTTTTTTATGATGGGCAGTCAGGGGATCGAACCCTGGACCCACGGATTAAGAGTCCGTTGCTCTGCCAGCTGAGCTAACTGCCCATGTCTTTGACAACATAAATAATAATATCAACTTTCGATCATTTTCGCAAGTGTTTTTCTGAATTTATTTAATAAATTTTCAAATCCATATTTTAATTAGATGCCTAACTGTTATAATTAACAATAAAATTAAAATTGGGAGTAATTTCATGGCATTAAAAAAAGATAAATTTGAGCAAATGAACCGTTTATTGCGGAACTATATGATTAACATGAAGCATTTTTATACTGAACTTGCCCCTGAATTAGATATAACTCCACAGCAAGCTCATACGCTTTTTTATATAGAAAAACACGCTGGTCTTATTCAACGAGAATTAGGTGATCATTTCCATTTACGGAATGCTAGTGTTACCAGTATGGTGAAAAATCTTGAACGCGACGGGTATATTATCCGGAAGGCGGATCAAGAGTCAGCACGAATTAAGCGTATTTTTCTTACCAAAAAAGGTGAAGAAAAGACTAATGAGGTTAAAGAAATATTTGATAAAGCTTATTTGCAGATTATTGCCCGTCTCGATGAAAGAGATATTGATGCAATAGTTAAAGGGATGACTAATATTAATAACAATCTAAAAAAATAAGTTAGACCCTTGACAGTTAGGTATCTACGTGTTTAAATATTCATCATCATTAAAAGTTAGATATTTAACTTTTAGGAGGCTTATGCTTTGAACAGAAATAAATTTAGTTTTCGAAGTTTCTTTAGTTTAATAAATCAATTACATCCGCAGTATATTAAGCTTTTTGTGGGAATCTTACTAGGTTTTATCTCCACGGGTGCTAACCTATTTGTTCCTCAACTAGCGCAAAAGCTAATTAATAATTTTAAGAGTATTAGTCCAACATTGGCAATTTTAACAGTTGTAATTTTTATAGCAGGATTAATTACAAGTGCGTTATCAGGGTTATTATTAGGAATTTTTGGTGAAAATGTTGTTTCTAAATTACGGAAACAATTATGGCAAAAACTACTTAAAATGCCTGTAAAATATTTTGATGATGTTAAAACAGGTGAAATCAGTTCACGATTAGTTAATGATACGTCACAGGTGAAGGATTTACTTGCTTCAACATTACCAAATGCAATGACATCGCTTTTACAATTCGTTGGTGCACTGGTTATTATGTTAGCAATGGATTGGCGAATGACATTGTTGATGTTTGTGGCAGTTCCTTTAGTGATTTTAGTCATGCTACCAGTGATGAATCAGTCGCGTAAGATTGGTCGGGTTCGGCAAGATGAATTAGCAAAATTTGCTAGTGATTCCACCGATGTATTAGGTGAGGTCCGATTAGTTAAGTCTTCAAACGGTGAAGAACATGAACTGGCAAAGGGAAATCGCCGCATCGACAATTTATATCATGTCGGAAGAAAAGAAGCGCTGATTAACTCAGTAACGCAACCAATTACAAACATGCTCATGATGATAATGTTTCTTGGGATTCTTGGTTACGGAGCAATTCGTGTTATGAATGGTGCAATGACAATGGGCGCCTTAGTTTCGTTTTTAATGTATCTTTTCCAGATTATTAGTCCCGTTGTTGTAATTAGTCAGCTCTTTAATAATATGGCAAAGACTAGCGGAGCCACGGAACGTATCCAACAAATCTTAACTGAACCAGAAGAATTTGCTGCTGATAAAGCAGAAAAAGATATTGCGAGCGCACCATTGAAATTTGAGAATGTTGATTTTGCATACGAGGAAGGCAAGCCAGTCTTACGAGATGTTAGTTTTGAAACCAAACCCAATGCAGTGGTAGCTTTTGCCGGCCCATCTGGTGGAGGAAAGTCAACTATTTTCTCATTGATTGAACGATTCTATCAGCCAACAGGTGGAAAAATTTTGATCGGTGAAGAGAATATCGAAAGTGTAGACTTAGCCAAGTGGCGTGAACAAATTGGTCTCGTAGGTCAAGATGCCGCGGTAATGCCAGGAACTATTCGTGATAATTTAACTTATGGGTTACGAAGAGAAGTCTCGGATGAGGAACTTTGGGACGCGTTAAGAATGGCTTATGCAGATGGTTTTGTCAGTGAAATGGAAGATCAGTTAGAAACTGAAATTGGTGAACGAGGGATCAAACTTTCTGGAGGACAACGGCAACGAATAGCGATTGCGCGGGCTTTTCTCCGCGATCCAAAAATCTTAATGCTTGATGAAGCCACTGCTAGCTTGGATGCTGAATCAGAGGCGATGGTTCAAAAAGCATTGGGAGACTTAATGCAAGGAAGAACAACACTAGTAATTGCGCATCGCTTGAGTACGATTGTCGATGCCGATAAAATCTACTTTATCGAAAATGGAACAGTATCCGGCGCAGGAACCCATCAAGAATTATTAAAGACAACACCACTATATGCACAGTATGTTAAGGATCAGTTTAAATAAAAATAAAGACTGCGAAAAGATAAGATTTTCGCAGTCTTTATTTTAAGTATGAAAAAAGCGACTGAGATCAAATCTCAATCGCTGTAAACCTCTGATGGGCAGTCAGGGGATCGAACCCTGGACCCACGGATTAAGAGTCCGTTGCTCTGCCAGCTGAGCTAACTGCCCATATCCTTTAACAGAATACTTAAACAGTTTAACCTGTTATTGATCAAATGTCAAATATTTTTCATAAGTTTTTAGAAAATATTTATGGAACTTTTCCCTGTGCTATAATAGAGGCACTGATATATAGCAGATTTAAAGTAATTAATCAATTAACCCAATGGAGGGAATCATTGATATGGCAAAGAAAATTTTAGTTGTTGATGATGAAAAACCAATTTCTGATATCATCAAATTTAATCTTGAAAAAGAAGGATATGAAGTTGTCGTCGCTTATGATGGCGAAGCAGCTTTAGAACAAGTTGAAGCAGAAAATCCTGATTTAATTATTCTCGACCTAATGCTGCCGAAGATCGATGGACTTGAAGTGGCCAAGCGGGTTCGGGCTAAGCATACCATGCCGATTATTATGGTAACCGCTAAAGATTCGGAACTAGATAAAGTGCTAGGGCTTGAACTTGGGGCCGATGATTATGTTACTAAGCCATTCTCCAACCGCGAACTAGTAGCACGAGTAAAGGCTAATTTACGGCGTCAAGCAACTCTGAAAGCACCAGCAGAGGAAGAAAATAATACCGATATTCAAATTGGCGACCTTACGATTCATCCTGAAGCTTACACTGTAACTAAGCGGGGCGAAAATATCAATTTAACGCATCGTGAATTTGAGCTTCTCCATTATCTAGCTCAACATATTGGACAAGTTATTAACCGTGAACACCTTCTTCAGACTGTATGGGGTTATGACTATTTTGGGGATGTTCGGACAGTTGATGTGACCGTTCGTCGGCTTCGTGAAAAGATTGAAGATAACCCGAGTCACCCCCAATGGTTAATTACCCGGCGTGGTGTTGGCTATTACCTAGCAAATCCTGATCAGAATTAGAGGCTGAACCATTGTGAACAGCAAGTTAAAATTTTATCAATCGATTCGCTTTAAAATCGCTCTCGTATTCGTGTTAATTTTGATGTTAACACTTGAATGCGTTGGGGCGGTTTTTGTGCGTCAATTAGAGCATCAAAACCTTAATACGTTTAAGCAAACCATTGAATTACCGTCTTACGTTGATAATTCTTTAGCAGAGCAGCTATCACGATCAAATACTAAAAAAGCAAACAAACAAATTAACCAAATCCTTTCAGAAGTTAATAACAATAACATTTCTGAAATCCGGGTGGTTGATAGTAAGAGTATTGTACGGGGAACAAGCAACGCTGATAATCGGAGTGCAATCGGTCAGAAAACAACTGACCAAGCAATCAAAGCAACCTTACTAAATAACAGGTCGCATACCGAAAATTTATACGATAATTCAAATCACACGCGCTACTATGTCAATGTGATTCCCCTCGTGGATAACAGTAATAATAACGTTGTCGGAGCTGTTTACCTGCGAGCTAGTCTGGAAAGTGTCTACTCTAATATTAATAATATTACGTTGGTATACTTATCCGCGGCGATGATTACTATTGTCTTGAGTCTGATCTTGGCAATTATTATTTCCCAGGAAATTACCCGCCCAATTGAAGAAATGAGGAAACAAACATTACGAATTGCCCGAGGAGACTATTCTGGTCAAGTAAAAGTATTGGGAAATGACGAGTTAGGACAATTGGCAGGGGCAGTTAATAATCTTTCTGTCCGGGTTGAAGAGGCACAGGAGTCAAGCGATTCTGAGCGACGGCGGCTTGATAGTATTTTATCCCATATGTCAGATGGGGTTTTAGCCACTGATCGTCGAGGGAATGTGACAATTGTAAATAATATGGCGTTACAGTTACTGGGTGTCGAAAATGAAGACGATTTAATTGGTAAATCAATTATTGATGTGTTAGATATTCGTCATGACTATACCGTTCGGCAACTAGTAAATGGTGAACAGCGCGAGATGATTATTGATATGTCAAACTCTGGCAATAATTTGATCTTAAACGCCTACTTCTCGCCAATTCAACGCGAATCTGGCTTTGTCAGTGGGCTTGTGTGTGTCCTTCATGATGTAACGAGCCAGCAAAAAGAAGAACGCGAACGGAAGCAATTCGTTTCAAACGTCTCACATGAGTTACGGACTCCATTAACAAGTGTTAGAAGTTATGTCGAAGCATTAAGTGATGGTGCTTGGCAGGATAAAGAAATTGCCCCTCAGTTTTTAAAGGTTGTTCAGGATGAGACGGACCGGATGATTCGAATGATCAATGACCTGTTGAGTCTATCACGGATGGATTCAGGGACAACGAAGCTCAATCTGGAATACGTAAATATCAATGAGTTATTTAACTATATCTTGGATCGTTTCGATATGATTATTAAAAAAGAAGAAGATCCAAAAAAGAAAAAGTATACCATTGAACGATACTTTACTAAGAAAGATTTATGGGTTGAAATTGATACTGATAAGTTTACCCAGGTAATTGATAATATTATGAATAACGCGATTAAGTATTCTCCAGATGGTGGTGTAATTACAACACGATTACTGGAGACACATAATCATGTTATTTTAAGTATTTCTGACCAAGGCCTAGGGATTCCACGAAAAGATCTTGGACGTATCTTTGATCGATTCTTCCGCGTTGATAAGGCAAGAAGCCGAAAACAAGGTGGAACGGGTCTAGGATTAGCTATTTCCAAGGAAGTTATCAATATGCTTGGTGGACAAATTTGGGTTGATAGTGTAGAAGGCAAGGGTTCAACATTCTATATTTCCTTGCCATATGTACCTTATGAGGAGGAAGACTGGGATGATGAAGAAGCTGAAAAGTAATTGGCAAGCAATCGCCTTAACGGTTGTTGTGCTTCTTAGTTTATTCATTTCATGGATTGTCTGGACCAACCCATTTCCTTTTGAGGGAGCACGACACGAAAATTTCAATAATAACCAATCACAACAATATACACCGCAATCAATGGGCGATGTTTATCTTCCAACTAAAGCAGTTGAGACAAGTGAAAAAGGAACTCAGAATCAGCTTTATAGCCCTAAAGCTAATTTAATTCTGAGCGTGAAAAAAGAGTTAGAGGATTGGAAATTAGGCCGGACAAATGTTGTCAAACAAAATAATAGTGATGTTTACCTGAGTTATTTGCGACGGCGGAACTCGTTAATGCTGACATATCCTGATGAGGTACCAAGCTCAGTCTTCAACGAAACATTTTCCCAGTCAATTGATACTGACCGGGTTAATCAGATTAACCATATTGTTATCCCATTAAACGGGCAACATGAGATTTACTTACTTGGTGACCACCATTATAGTGTGTACCGAGTACGGGTAGAGAAAGGAAAATTTAACCGCATTCGGCAACTCTTAAAGTCGATGGATCGAATCCCGGTTGACCATAAGATTATTAACGGTGTAGCGGTAATGATGTATCCGCGATCCTTTGAATTACCAGCATTAGGATATCAAATTACTGCGCAAAATATTGATACCCTTAGTGCTAGTCTAATGAGTACTAACCAACACACAACAATTACGGCAAATCGGAATGGCAACGAGACTACCTATACGGATGGAACCAATCGTCGGCTGATATTTAATCGCCAAAATGGAACGCTTAAATACGAAAACTACCTTAGTAAGGACGATCGGGAATCAACAAGCCAGATTTTCCCACACTTCTATAATAAGTTGACGACAATTGGAATTCCGCTTGATAATTTGCGCTATGATGAGGTGAGTGAGCATGGTCGTCGGTTAAACTATCGGGCTTATGTTAATAGCTTTCCAATTTTCAATAGTGATGGTTATGGGGAAGTAACGCTTGAATCCACAAGTGGCGGGAATGAACGCTTCTGGCTAAGTCTTTATAGCCTTCAAGTGCCATTGCCAATTGATCACCAGATGGTTAAACTCCCATCAAGCGCAGATGTGATTAACCAATTACATGCAACTAACCGGATGCGTGACATAAAGGACTTGCGTGTCGGATATATTTGGAAAACTGATAAAGATAGTCATGTTGTAAAGCTAGTACCAACATACTTTATTAAGTATCGCGGCCACTGGGTTGAATATACCGAGTTAGAAAAGTAGGAGGGTTAAAGAATGAATTTTAAACGTATTCAATGGATCTTTATCCTTGCCTTTTTGCTTTTTGATATTTTTGTTGGAAGTTCATTAATCTTAGAAACTAAATTTACCGTTTCTAATGGTCAGCAAAATCGCCAATCAACAGTGTTAAAAGAAATGCGTAATGACTCGATTAGTTATGGCGACCTTTCTAACAAGCAGCAAACTGGATATTATATTGCTGGGAAAAAATCATCAGATGGCGGAGTACTAGAACAGGAAGCCGGGAAATTACGTAATCAAAATTTTCGGCTATCTTCAGGAACACTGACTAGTGAGTTTGATAAGCCAATTAAAACGACTAAAAATAATGATATTAGGCGTGTTGATCGGTTGCTAAAAAATAAAAAGATGGTAAGTTTGGGAAATCATTATCGTTATAACAAGGAATTATCGGACAAAAATACCCTTGTTTATACGCAGATGCTAGAAGGAAAGCCGCTATTTTCAAATGATGGGCAAATTCGTTTTCGGATAAACTCTGACCATGAGATAACAGGTTATACACAGACTTACTTGCAAGATGTTGAAATTCTCCGGCAACGGTCAAATACGATTAGCCAGCGCCGAGCAATTACCTGGTTGTATAAACATAATCAGATTCCTAATAACTCCCGCATTAGGTGGTCGGTGCTCAGTTATTCTAAGCTCCTTAACACTACTACTGATGATAAAGCAGTCTATGTGCCAACGTGGACTGTTGAAATCAAAACTAAAAACTCAGGAGCAATTCAACAATTACAAGTTAACGCATTTAATAGTACAGTTATGAAGGAAACGCCAGATAGTGTGAATACGAACTCGTTAAATAATAAATAATTGAGGAGGAACTTTAAGTGACAGAAACGGATCCATTACGTTATAGTGTACTTGCGAGCGGGAGTACTGGGAATGTAACTTATTTGGAAACGCGCAACCACCGGATCTTAATTGATGCCGGTTTAAGTGGGAAGCGGATTGAAAATTTAATGAAGAAGATTGATCGATCATTAAAAGACGTCGATGCAATTTTTGTAACGCATGAACACAGTGATCATACGCATGGTGTTGGTGTCTTGGCACGCCGTTATGGAATGGATGTATATGCCAATGAGGGTACCTGGCAGGCAATGGCCGATAAAGTTGGTAAAATCCCATTAGCACAAAAGCATATTATTGCACCAAATACTGTTAAGGATTTGGGAGACATGGATATTGAAAGTTTTGCGGTATCCCATGATGCTGCGCAACCGCAATTTTACCAAGTTCACCACAATAATAAGACCTTCTGTATTATTACGGATACTGGTTATGTTTCTGATCGAGTTGAGGGAACCATTCGAAATGCAGATGCCTACGTAATGGAATGCAATCATGATACAGAAATGTTGCGGATGGGTCCTTATTCATGGCCATTAAAGCAACGAATATTAGGGGATGAGGGCCACCTTTCCAATGAGGAAGGTGCTGATGCATTGATGAGCGTTGTTGGGCGACGAACCAAAGAGATTTTCCTTGGTCACCGTAGTCAACACAACAACATGCGTTCACTAGCCCACTTAACAGTTGCAAGTTTGATGGAGCAGCATGACTTTGGCGTTGATCATGATTTTAAATTGCAAGATGCTGAACCAGAAGAACCAAGCAAGCTAATGACGTTATAATAAAAGAGATCACGGTTTTTATCGACTTTATTCAATGATTTTTCATATTTAAATTGTAACTTGAAGATAGTGATTCTTTAACTTAGTGGAGGGTTTAATTGATGAATAGGATAAAACAAGCTTTTAAAGATCGGTTGTGGCTAGGCGTAATTATTGTCGGCTTATTTGCTGGTCTTATCGGTGGTGGAATTGCCTTAGGAATTAATAACCTGGTACAACATCATGAAGAAGTAACGAGTACACGGGTCCCAGCTGGCTCTAATAAGTCTGGTGGTACGAAGGTTAATAAGAATAAGGCGGACTTAAACGGGGAAGCGTCCCAAGCTTATAAGTCTGTTCAAGGAGCCGTTGTTAGTGTTATTAATAAACAAAAAGTTCAGCAATCAAGTGGGACACTAGGAATTTTTGGTTATGGCAACAGTAGTAACGGCAGCAGCAGTGATTTGTCTAGTGATAATAAATTAGAAACCGCTAGTGAAGGATCAGGAGTTATTTATAAGAAGAGTGGTAATTCGGCTTATGTTGTAACTAATAACCACGTTGTCAAAGGCTCAAACGCGCTCCAAGTAATTCTAAGCAATGGTAAAAAAGTTAATGCTGATTTAGTTGGTGCTGATTCTGCAACCGACTTAGCTGTATTGAAGATTAACGCTACAAATGTTAAGACAGTTGCATCCTTTGGTAACTCTAATTCGATTGTTCCAGGTCAGGATGTGCTAGCAATTGGTTCACCAATGGGAAGTGAATATGCTAATACAGTAACGAAAGGAATTATTTCTGCCAAAGATCGGACATTAAAAGCTGGTACTGATGGAACTTTGACATCGGTTATCCAAACGGACGCCGCTATTAACTCCGGTAATTCAGGTGGTCCATTAATTAATATGGCAGGTCAAGTTATCGGAATTAATTCAATGAAACTTGCTTCTGATACACAAGGCTCTTCAGTTGAAGGAATTGGTTTTGCCATTCCAAGTAATGAAGTTGTGACAATTATTAACCAGTTGATTAAGAATGGTAAAATAACTCGTCCATCACTCGGAATTAGTATGGTGGATCTTAGTAATGTTACTTCTGATCAACAGCAATCAGTCTTAAAACTACCAACAAGCGTAAGCAAAGGGGTAGTGATTATGGATGTGAATAGTGGTTCAGTTGCTGATACTGCTGGATTGAAAAAGTATGATGTCATTACAAAGCTTGGTGATACTCAAGTTACAGATGCGGGTTCATTAAAGGCGGCCCTATATAAATACAAGGTTGGACAAAACGCTAAAGTCACTTACTACCGTGATGGTCAACAGCATACCGCAACTTTGCATCTAACAAAGAGTGCTGATACAACATCAACTGATGACTCACAACAAGATAATAATTAATGAATGAATTAAGATTGGGGATGGACATTCCTGATCTTTTTTCATTAAAAGCCTCTTAATTAAAAGGGGTATAATATTAGTTATCAATATAAAGGATGGTGGGTAAAATGAATAATCCACGGTTTAAATACCCAGATACAAAGGCATATGAATTTGTAGTACATCGTTTAGAAGAACGCGGAGTAAACTTAGAAGAGCTTGCTAAGATTGTGTATGAGACACAAAAGGGCTTTGAACCAGATTTGACGTTGGAAATATGTCAAAAATTTTTAATTGATACGATGCATAAGCGTGAATTATTAAATAGTGCAATGGTAGCACTTGAACTTGATCGGTTAACCGAAGAGGGAAAAGTAGATGAACCTTTAGCAGGTATTATAAGAAATGATGCTGGGGTGTTTGGGGTAGATGAAACCCTAGCTTTACAAATTGCTAACATTTATGGAACAATTGGGACGACAAACTTTGGTTACTTTGACCGGGTTAAGAGTGGGATTATTGCCAAATTTGACCATGATAAGGTTCATGTAAATACATTTATTGACGATATTCTCGCGGCGATTGTGGCGGCTGTTTGCGGAAAGATTGCCCACCAGTACGCTTGATTAAAAAAATCTCATTGACTTTTAAATGATTTATCATTAAAATGAACGTAATTCGTTTAGAGGAGTAAAGCAAATGAGTTATCAAACTTTACAATTAAATCATAGTTGGCAAAGCCGGTAACTCAGGGATAGCTGTAGTACAGATATGACCTGGGTTTATTCACAGATTATATCTGTACCGGCTGCTTTATCATGTACAAATAAGGCCTGTACGGATTTCACGTACGGGCTTTTTCTATTTCACTGGATAAATAGTGGGAGTTCCGAAACGTGGAGCTCCTTTTTATTTTGAAAGGTGGAGATAGGGATGAAACGAATTATGGGCTATATTATTATTGGAATTGTTGTGATTGGTGGTTATTTTGGGCTTTTAAGGCTTCATCAACAGACCACAAAACCGGTGGTAGGGATTTTAACGATGATGCATCATCCGGCATTAGATCAGATTCAAAAGGGAGTCGTTGCCGGATTAGCAGAAGAAGGATACCAAAACGGAAAGAATATCAAAATTGAATACCAGAATGCGAATGGTGATCAAGGAAACTTAAATACTATGGCGAATAAATTAGTGAATGATCATGCGAAAGTAATCGTTGGTATTACCACCCCAGCTTGCCAAGCACTTGCTAATGCGACCAAGGATATTCCAATTGTGATGGGCGGAATTGGTGATCCGGTTGGTGCCGGTTTAGTGAAGAATGAAAGACATCCAGAAGGAAACGTTACAGGAGTTCATGATGTGAATCCGAGTGAACAGCAGATTGCCTTAGTAAAGAAATTTATACCAAATATTAAGACCCTAGGAGTAATTTACACATCGAGCGATACCTCTTCTGAAAGTCAGTACCAAACGATGGTAAAAGCAGCGCATAAATTACATGTAAACTTAAAAACTTATACAATTGCTGGATCAATGGGAGTATTGGTGAAAAATGCAGATGCGGTCAATAAACCCGTTTTCCCTAGTGCTGATACAATGGTAAAAGATGGTGGAGTAGCTTCGATTAGTCTTAGCCAATATGGACAAGGAAAAGTAGCCGGAAAAATGGCAGCACGTATTTTAAAAGGTGAAAAGCCAGGACAGATGGCAGTTAATAATTACCATCATGGAGAACCGGTTCTTAATTTAAAGCAGGCACGTAAGTTAGGAATAAAAGTTCCAGCAGATTTTCAACGAGAAGCAGAACAACATGGAACAGTTTTTAAGTAAGATAGTGGGAAAATTCCGAATATTAAGAAAAATTGAAGAAGCTAATATTCGCTAGGTAACATTCCGTTGTATATTTGCCACAGATTGTGTTGTAAATCGTTAGAAATACGTTAAAATAATAATGTGAAATTGCTTGTGGATAAGTCAGTGGATAACTAACAGTAAATTTAAAGTAATTTTATAAATGTTGGTATATCAATAAAATTTATTGTTCAAAACTTATCCACAAGTTGAATGTGTATTTGTGGATAAGTGGAATTCTTTATATAATTCCTGCAATAACTCTTACGGGCCCAAGGGATAACGAAATTATTGCTGAACGATTGTTCCTGTAGATAACTGTGGATAAGTAATTTTTAAGAAAACGCTTTTTTAACCAAAAATTAACCGAACATTCGGGAAAAGTAAAAAAATCTACACTGGCTTGTGGATAACTTTGTGGATAAACTGTGGAAGGTAGTGGATATCTTGAATATAAAAATTATTGGTGTGGGTAAGTTAAAAGAAAAGTATTTTAAAGCGGGAATTGCTGAATATGCTAAACGACTTGGACGTTATTGTAAATTTGAAATTGTTGAGGTTCCTGATGAAAAAGCACCTGAATCTTTAAGCCAAGCAGAAATGGATGAGGTAATGGCAAAGGAGGGGGAACGGATTCTTGATAAAATCAAAGATCGCGAATATGTGTATGCTTTAGCGATTAAAGGTAAAGAACGTTCTTCTGAAGAGTTTGCAAAAGAGATCAATAAATTAACAACTTATGGTCACAGTGATATTACTTTTGTGATCGGGGGTTCGTTAGGCTTAAGTCCAGCAGTATTAAAACGGGCAGATGCTCAAATCTCGTTTGGGCGTTTTACCTTGCCTCATCAATTAATGCGTTTAGTTTTAAGTGAACAAATTTATCGTGCTTTTACCATCATCAATGGCCTTCCATATCATAAATAAAGAATTTCTTGAGTTTTGTTTAGATTATTATTTATCGTTGTTAACGATGGTATAGTAGTAAATATAAAGTGTAATGGCATAAGAATTAAAGGATTTGATTTAAGATAGGCATACGAGGTTATCAAGTAATTTTTTTAGGAGTAATGGCAGGAATATGCATTTTAGTGATGCAAGGAAAAGCAAGTGCAAGGATAGTGAATGAAGCACGGCTGACATTGCCTAATGAAAAAAGAATTGAGCATGATGAATTTGAACGTTACCAGTTTCGGGCAAAACAGTTACGAACTTGGTGGCAGTTCAAGCGACCGAAATATAAAATTGATTGGTCATTTTATCATAAGAAACGAGGATACTGGGATTAGCTCAGGTCCTCGTTTTTCTTTTAACTTTTCAAAAAAGCTATTAAAATGAAGATATTAAAAGGAGGCAATGATAATGAAAAAAGTTGGGATTATTGTCGGCAGCGTTCGTCCAAATCGGCGGAGCATGCAAGTAGCAAACTGGTTAAAAGTTCAATTAAAGAAAAGTACAAAGGTGCAATTTGACATCATCGACCTAAAAGAAGTTAATTTACCGATGATGGATGAACCTAAAATTCCTTATTTGGGTTTATATGTTCACGAAAAAACGCGTAAATGGAGTGAGTTAGTACAAAGCTATGATGGTTTTGTGTTTGTTTTTCCGCAATACAATTGGGGCTATCCAGCAGTTTTGAAGAATGCCATTGACTACTTAGGGAAAGAATGGCAAGGAAAGCCAGTTAGTTTAGTAACATTCGGTGGACATGGCGGCTCGCAAGCACAAATTGCAATGAAATTGGTTGTAACCGGCTTAAAGATGGCGGCTCTTCCTGTTGATTTACAAATTAACTTGATGCCGGATGATTCAACTGCGACTGCTGATCGGAAGTTGAATACTTATAATACGCAAGCAGCGTTATTAATGACTGCTTTTGAAAATGAGTTAAGCTAGCTTGTGATTAAAGTAGCAAATTATTGTGGGACATTAATATAAAATTGGTTCAATTTGTGAATATTATGACAAGCATCGTGATATTGTAGCGGATTAGGCAAGATTATTATTACAAATTGGGCGATAATGAATAAAAAATCAAAATGTTTCTATTGCAAAAATAAAACGCTTGCATGATAATGGAATCGTATTCAAATGCCATGAGGAGGGTATTTTTAATGAATAGACAATTTGATTTCTTAGTGCCAAGTGTGAACTTCTTTGGTCCTGGTGTTATTGCTAAAATTGGTGATCGTGCAAAGATGCTCAATATGCACAAACCATTGATTGTTACTACTGAAGGTTTGTCCAAGATTGACAATGGTCCTGTAAAGCAAACTATTGCTTCCTTGGAAAAGGCTGGCGTTGACTATGCCGTATTTACTGGCGCTGAACCTAACCCTAAGATCCGGAACGTTCAAGCTGGTAAAAAGATGTACCAAGATGAAAACTGTGACTCAATTATCACTGTTGGTGGGGGTTCTGCTCACGACTGTGGTAAGGGTATCGGTATTGTTTTGACTAACGGTGATGATATTTCCAAGCTTGCCGGAATTGAAACATTGAAGAATCCACTTCCACCATTGATGGCTGTTAACACTACTGCCGGAACTGGTTCTGAATTAACTCGTCACGCTGTTATTACTAACGAAAAGACTCATTTGAAGTTTGTTGTTGTTTCATGGCGTAACATTCCATTGGTATCATTCAACGATCCAATGTTGATGCTTGATATTCCAAAGAACATTACTGCTGCTACTGGTTGTGACGCGTTTGTTCAAGCTATTGAACCATACGTTTCTGTTGACCATAACCCAATTACTGATAGTCAATGTAAAGAAGCTATTCAATTAATTCAAACTGCTTTACCAGAAGTAGTTGCTAATGGTCACAATATTGAAGCACGGACTAAGATGGTTGAAGCTGAAATGCTTGCCGGAATGGCTTTCAATAATGCCAACTTAGGTTATGTTCACGCAATGGCTCACCAACTCGGTGGTCAATATGATGCTCCTCATGGTGTTTGCTGTGCCTTGCTCTTGACCACTGTTGAAGAATATAACTTAATCGCATGTCCAGAACGGTTTGCTGAATTGGCTAAGGTAATGGGCTTTGACACTACTGGCCTTACTCTTTACGAAGCAGCACAAAAATCAATTGACGGTATGCGTGAAATGTGCCGGCTTGTTGGTATTCCATCATCAATCAAGGAAATCGGTGCTAAGCCAGAAGACTTTGAAATGATGGCTAAGAATGCCCTCAAGGATGGTAATGCCTTCTCTAACCCACGTAAGGGTACTGTTGAAGACATTGTAAAGCTTTATCAAAAGGCTTACGATGGCATCTACTAATAATTAAATAAACACAAAGAGGCTGGAAATCAGCTCAGTCTCTTTACTGTTTTACGTATTAAACTGCCAGCCAACCTTACGGAGGTGGGACTATGAACTAGCCAAGCTAATTCTGTCCCCCTCTTTTTTTGTCTACTTTTAATTCTTAATATTTTGAATTTTTTTCACAAAGTTACTTGCAAGCGTATTCTTTTGAAACTATAATAAAAATTATTCTAAGAGAGAATAAGAGGAAAAGAGAAAATGATATATTTACTTGCTTTAATTCCAGCAATTGGTTGGGGTGCGATGCCATTAATTACTGGTAAAATTGGTGGTTCACCAGTTAATCAAATGTTTGGAATCGGTGCTGGAGCTTCAATTGTGGGAATTATTGCATGTTTGATAACAAAACCAACCGTCAGTGTAACTGCTTTTTGGTTCTCGCTAGCGATCGGTTGTTTATGGACAATTGGACAGGTTGGTCAGTTCATCTCGTTTAAACATATGGGAGTTTCAAATACGATGCCCCTTTCTTCAGCATTTGTGTTAGTTATGACGTCGTTTGTCGGCATCTTTTTCTTTGATGAATGGCAAGGAGCCAGAGCATTAAGTATTGGGTTGACAGCGTGTGTAGTTGTAATTATTGGGGCTGTTTTAACCTCGATTTCGGACGGAACATCGGATAAAAAGGTTTCGACTAAGTGGGTATTATTTTTATTAGTAACAACAATTGGTTACTGTGCTTATTCGATTTTTCCTAAAATGCCACAGGTTGCTCATGAAAGTAGTCAGGGTATTTTCCTACCAGAAGTATTAGGAATTTTACTTGGTTCAGTAATTTATACTATTTGTTCGGGTAACGCTAAAGCATTTAAGCAAAAAGAACAATACTTAAATATTTTAGGAGGACTTTCATGGGGGATTGGTAACTTTGCCTATGTTTTTGTTGGTAAAGCTCTTGGAGTAGTGACTGCTTCAATTTTTGGTCAAATGAATGTTATTATTTCAACATTTGGTGGTATCCTACTTTTGCATGAAACCAAGACCAAGCGAGAAATGATATATACAGTAGTTGGAATTATCCTAATTGTAATTGGTAGTATTTTAACAGTAATTGCTAATTAATTATTGAAGATTTTAGGTAATATCAATAAATGAGAGAGGAAACGCGCAAAATCAGCTTTTTAACCGATTTTACGCGTTTTTTTAGTCTTATATTATTTCCCAGGTTATATTGTGCTATTTCTTATCAAGTAGATCAAACCTAATTTGTCCAAGTTGGAGTTTTTCAGGTTGCTTTGCGCCGTGAAAGATAAGTTTAAATAATCGGTTTTCAACGCCAGCCGTGAAGACAAGTTGCTTATTTCCAATATTGATTGTATAGGTATCACCCTCGCTCACTACTTCTGCTTGTAAGAGGGCTGACCATTGCTTAGCTGCTTCTTCTGGGTCGCTAACATTAAAGATAGCTTGTTTAACAAAGAGGTCGCCAGCTGGGTGGAATTTGATTAATCCCTGTTTCTTTAGGTCTTCGCGACGTTTATCATCATCTTCACTCCATTGAATAAAGAATGGGGCAGGCAAATGATTAACAAGTTCGTCATCAACATAGAAAATCTTCCATTGAATGAGTTTGCCAGCAGGATCAACCCGTTTTCCATCAGTAATATCACCGACATTAAGGCCCAGTCCCTTTAGTCGTCGGTGGGTTTCTTCGATGTTATCAGTCCGAATGGCAATTGTTGTGATTCGCTGAATACCAGCAAAATAATCCTCAACAGCATCATGAATTGCTGAGTTGTTTTCATATGGAAATGCCTTAGCTTTTTCCTTATTGGCAACTGTTAAGAGTTCAATATAGTTAAGTCCAAAATAATCTAGTGCGTTTTTGGTTCCCCAATATTCATGATGACCACCAGGGGTAAAGGCTAAACCTTTAGAGTTGAAATAATCAATTGCATCTTGCAGATTAGTTACATCGACCATTGTATGATCCCAATTTAATGTTTCTGTCATTTTAATCACCCTTATTCTGTTTGCCTAATTCCTTTGTTCGTTTAACAGCAGCAAGGACAGCATTTTCGATTCCGGCTGAAAAAGAGCTTTTGTCTAACTCGTGCTGAGCTGTGATACCCACTCCGCCAGCAGAATTATTAATATCAAGTAATTCGGCAGGGTGTTTACCACTTTGTTCTACAAATGCAGCGGCTGCGCGTAAATTTTCAAGAGCAAGTTTGTTTGCTTGTTGGCGAGGCATTCCGGCAAGCACGCCTGCGTTTGTAAAACTAATTAGAAAGTTATAGATATAGTTTGGCCCGGCCACGCCATATCCAGTAAATACATCTAGCAAGGATTCATCAATGTAATCGACTTTTCCAAAACTATTTAGAAATTCTTCAATGACAGTTTGATTAGCTCGATCGTTTTTAACGACGCCGCTATAACCCATGGCAACGTCAGTCAAGGTATTGGGGATAATCCGTGTAATTGCAAAAAGATCTTCCTGTGATGAAAGTTGCGCAACTGTTACGCCAGCAATAATTGAAAGTACGTCCTTTTGGTAGTGATGGGCGACAAGTTCTTTCATAATCTCTTGCCAATTATCTTGTGGACGCACTCCTAGGATAACAAGATCAGCATTCTCAACAGCAGTCCAATCAGGTTGTTGACTTGCTTGAATATGATAAGTATCTGTTAAATAATTAACTCGATCTACCGAAATATCCGTTACGCCGGTTGTTTCAGGAGTGATTACTCCCTTCTTTAAGGCAGCCCGCAACATTGCTTCCACCATTTGACCACCACCAAATGAGTAAATCTTAAGTGTCATTGAAACATCATCCTTTCTATATGTACCTAGTTCAATCGTAGCGTATTTCAAACTAAGACGCTAATTTAAACACTTCTTTCAAAAAAATAAATTCACAAATTGGTATACTTGAAATTAAATTAACAAGAAAACGTTTCCTGTATAATTAAATTATTAGTTAGAGGTAGAATAAAAGAGCTTTTATTTGTTAAAAAACAAACTTTTCAATATAAGGTAATTTGATTTTGATGGAGTAATATTAGTTGAATTGGTCTATTAAACAGTTGTAAAATGTAAGCGTTTATTTAAGGAGGAACCATAATGGCATATCAAAGTATCAATCCATTTACGAACCAAGTAGAAAAAACGTTTGAAAATACAACTGATGAAGAATTAGAACAAACATTGACTACGGCGCATCAATTATATTTAGATTGGCGGAAATATAATGACCTTGAAGAACGGAAACGTCAAATTTTAAAGTTAGGTCAAATATTACGTGAACGGCGTGTTGAATATGCGACAGTTATGAGTAAGGAAATGGGAAAACTAATTAGCGAAGCAGAAGGCGAAGTTGACCTTTGTGCTTCTTTCTGTGATTATTATGCAGCCCATGCAGATGAATTTATGCAACCAAAAATTATTGCGACGACAAGTGGACGCGCCAAAGTTTTGAAGCAATCATTAGGAATTTTAGTTGCGGTTGAACCTTGGAATTTCCCATTCTATCAAATTGCCCGGGTATTTATTCCTAACTTTATTGTAGGAAACCCCATGATTTTGAAGGATGCATCGAATTGTCCAGCATCAGCCCAAGCGTTTGCCGATGCCGTTAAGGAAGCTGGTGCGCCAGCTGGCAGTTTAACTAATTTGTTCCTTTCATATGACCAAGTAAATAAGGCAATTGCTGATAAGCGGGTAGCTGGCGTTTGTCTTACTGGTTCTGAACGCGGCGGTGCAACCGTTGCTAAAGAGGCTGGGGCTAATTTGAAGAAGAGTACTTTGGAACTTGGTGGTAATGATGCCTTTATTATCTTAGATGATGCAGATTGGGACCTTGTTGAAAAAGTTGCCCCGGCAGCCCGTCTGTATAATGCCGGACAAGTATGTACATCATCAAAACGTTTTATTGTACTTGAAAAGGATTATGATCGTTTCTTAAAGATGATGAAAGATGCGTTTTCTAAGGTTAAAATGGGTGATCCGCTTGATCCATTGACAACTCTTGCTCCACTATCTTCTAAGAAGGCTAAGGAGAAGCTCCAAAAACAAGTAGATACAGCTGTAGAAAACGGAGCCAAAGTTTACTATGGTAATAAGCCGGTAGATATGGAAGGACAATTCTTTATGCCAACGATCTTAACTGATATCACGCCAGATAACCCAATATTTGATACGGAAATGTTTGGGCCAGTAGCTTCAGTTTATAAGGTTAGTTCCGAAGAGGAGGCAATCGAATTGGCTAATAATTCAAGCTATGGGTTAGGAAACACTATCTTTAGCAATGATTCCGAACATGCAGAACGAGTAGCAGCGAAGATCGAAACTGGAATGAGTTGGATTAATGCGGGCTGGGCTTCATTACCAGAATTACCATTTGGCGGTGTTAAGAATTCAGGTTACGGTCGTGAACTCAGCAGTTACGGAATTGATGAATTTACTAACAAACATCTAATTTACGAAGCACGACAATAAAATTTAATTAAACGACGCAAATAAAGGGATCGCAAGTTTGGATTGCGGTCCCTTTAGTATTACCTGGGAAATTATTAAATTCTTTTCAATACAATCTTGCAATATCGTCTCACTGCTTATATACTTAGTTACACAAGTGATTAACTATAAAATTGCTATTTGGAGGAACGTTCATATGACTGCGAAAAGAAACAGCCATCATAAATCTCGATTACGACAATTATTTGCAACACGTCGACGTCGGTGGATTGGCATCGGTGGCCTAATTGTAATTATAATTTTTGTATTAGTTTCAATTCGACATGCAAGTGAGGAAAAAGCAACAGAAAAAAATGAATATAATATTCTACGGGTTACTGAGCAATCAGATTTTAATCTGACAGGAAAGATTGAACCAGTCCAGACGCAAACATTAACCTTGCCATCTGGTAACCTACAAAATCTTAATGTGAAAAACGGGGATCACGTTGCGCAAGGAGAAGCGATTTTGACCATGCATAATGATAGTACACAAGATAGTGTTACTGAACTGCAGGGAGATCTTAGTAAAAGTCAACGAACGATGAATGCCCAACAACAGACGATTAATAATTTACGCCAACAGTTGAATGGGATGGGGCAAGGTGATGAAGGGTACAATGACCTGCGCAATCAGCTTACCGAAGCGCAAAATGCATATGCAGACGCACAAGCAAGTGTTGCTGCCACTCAACAACGGCTTAACACCGCTTCAAGCAAGGTTAATCAAACATTAACAGCACCTTTTGCTGGTTATGTTACGGTTGACCAATCAAAGCAAAATGCTCCTGTAATTACTCTTTACTCAGATACGCTTCAATTTGTCGGTCAAGTTTCGGAATATGATTATAGTAAACTTCATCAAAGTGCTGATCTAAAGGTGAAGGCCCTAGCAACGAACCGGACTGCTAATACTCAGGTAAGTTATCTTTCAACAATTCCAACTAAAAATAGTGGAAATAATACCAAATATGAAGTAACTGCTAATGTTAGTGCTAATAAATTTATGGCTGGGCAAACAGCAAAAGCTTCTATTAAACAAGATGGGGTTCAAATTCCCAAATCGGCAGTTCGTCATGGGAAGGTATTTGTTGTTGATTCAGATAATCGAGTTCGCGAGACAGATGTTAGTGGCCGGGCAGTCAACAGCTCTTATATTGTGACAGACGGTGTTGATGCTGGTGATCGGATTGTGACTAACCCTAACAGTAAGTTGAAAAATAATGCAAAGGTTGATTAATATGATCAAGCTAAAGAACATTAATAAATATTACCGTCAAGGTAGCCAACGTTTTCATGTTCTCCATGATATTAATGTTGACATTGAGCAAGGAGAATTAGTAGCAATTATCGGTGAATCTGGGTCAGGAAAATCAACCTTGATTAATATTGTGGGCTTTCTTGATGATGATTTTGAGGGGACATACTTCTACCAAAATCACCCAATCCATGATTGTTCGCGAAAGCAATTTTCAAATTTACGAAATCAAAATGTCGGTTTCGTTTTTCAAAATTTCAAACTGCTACGTGGATCAACTGTTGCAGATAATGTTGGATTACCCTTGCTATATGCAGGAAAACGACGCCGTGAAATTGGCGAACGTGTTTCTGAAGTCTTAGAGCAAGTTGGTTTAGCCGGATATGAAAGTCAATTTCCTAAAAATATGTCTGGTGGACAACAACAAAGAGTATCTATTGCCCGGGCAATATCAACGAACCCGAAATTTTTAATTGCTGACGAACCAACGGGAGCACTCGATACGGAAACAAGCCAAGAAATTATGAATCTTTTTAAGCGATTGAATCATGAAGAAGGCACAACGATTATTATGGTTACCCATGATCCCCATGTCGCTGAACAATGTGACCGAGTAATTAAAATTATTGATGGTCGAATTGTAAGTGACAGTAAAGGCGGTGAATATCATGCAGACAATTGAGTTGATCAAATCAGCTATCCAGTCATTAAAGGCGAATAAAAAGCGGAGTTTCCTAACGATTATTGGAATTATGATTGGTATTGCTGCGGTTATTGCTATCCTTGGAATTGGGGACGGGATTACGAAAACGATGTATGATAAGTTCGGTAATAATGCTAAGCAGGGCCAGCAAACGACCGAGATCGTCTACAATCCTGATAATATTAATTCGACCGTCAATGGTTTCACTCAGGAACAAATTGCTGATATTAATACTCAATTTGGTGGTGAAATTAAAAAGGCTGAGATTGAGCAGGAATCAGATAATCTGTCAACGCATGCAGATATTGGTGATGCAACTAAATCAGTGACATTAAGCTTATTAAAGGAACCAACCCATACGGTAAAACTTATTGCGGGTCACAACTTTAGTAAACGAACTTTTGAACTAGGGGAAGCTAATGTCCTAATGAGTGAAAAAGTAGCTAAACGACAATATGGTTCAGCACAAAATGCGCTTGGCACAACTGTAACAGTTAATAATGTGACATATAAAGTAACAGGTGTATACAAAACACAGGCACAATTCACTGATGATGGGAACCAAAACTCATATGGGGTTGATCTATTACTACCGAAAAAAGTTTACTATCAAGGAGATAGTGCTAAAGAAGGAAATACGCTTAAATTAACCTTTAGCCAGGGTGTAAATGCCAGTGCTATTTCCCGCAGAGTCGCAAAGTACTTAAAAAATAATAGTTCAGCAGCGACTCAAGGAACCTATCAGTACCTAGACATGGAAAAAGCCCTTAAGCAATTCTCTTCTCAAATGAGTATTATTACTACTTTCATTAGTTTTATTGCGGCGATTTCTCTTTTCATTGCCGGAATTGGGGTAATGAACATGATGTATATTTCAGTTTCTGAGCGGACACAAGAAATCGGAATTCGCTTAGCTGTGGGGGCCACACCATTTAACATCATGATGCAATTCTTAGTGGAAGCAGTAATTCTTACCATGACAGGTGGATTATTAGGCTTTTTAGGCGGCGCAGGATTGGCGCACTTACTAGCACCGCTTTTATCAAGTGCGATTGGTGGTGGCGGCATTCATATTCACGCCCATATTTCGCTTAATGCTTTCTTGTTGGCATTTGGAACATCGGCAGCTGTTGGTTTGATTTTTGGAATCTTGCCAGCACGCCAAGCAGCTAATAAGAATTTGATCGATATCTTGAGATAAGAAAATCCTCAGTTTTTTGCTGAGGATTTTTTACGAATTCTGCAGAAAACACTACGAATCCTGCAAAATGTAAAAAATATCAAATTATCGAGTATAATAAAAAGATAAATTAAAGTGAAATATTAGGAGATAGGAAAAGATGAGTAAAAATAGGGGTAAATTAACGGTTATTTCATTGCTAGTTGTAATTATTGTGGTATGTGGAGGATACATGTTACTACACCCATCTTCATCAAAGAAAGTTGCTAGTGAAAAAGCTACTAAGACTGAGACAATTACAAGTAGCAGTTCATCTAAAAAACATAAAGCAGCCAAAGAAGATAGTTCAGATAAAGTTAAGGACGATGATTCTGATGATACGTCTTCAGTAGCTGATACCAATGATAGTGAGGCAACTTCTGCATCTGCCGCAGTAAGCAGTGGTAATCAAACAGCCCAACCTGCACAAAATCAAAATACAACTCAAGCAACGGCGGTAAGTAATTCTAATCAAACTGCTAGTCCTAAAGCTGCCACGAATAACTATAAGGGAAATCGCAGTGTCGCCAACACAAATAACCGGCGGACAGTAAGTCGAAAGACAACCCAAACTGCATCAACTCAACAACCTGTAACAGTGGAAGATGGGATGAACTTTAGCTACCGGGCTGCGCAAAAAGCTGGTGTGATTGATAATAATACATCTGTTGAAGAGTTTTACAAAAATGCCAAGGAAGGTAATGGTTCTGTAACCTACAACGGTCAAACTATTTACTACAAAGCTAAGGGTAATAATCAATATCAAGTTACAACCGCTAAATAGTTTGGCTACTAAAAAGTGTCCGGTATTTTTGCCAGACGCTTTTTTAGTAAAAATACTATGAAAAATGTAAAATATACTAATTGTTTACGCTTTAGTATATAATGAATGAGCGTAATGAATATGTTTACTGAGTGATCATTCAGTATAGAAATTATACTTAAAGATTTGGATGTTATTGGAGTACTTTTATGCAAAAACTATCTATTAAACAACTAATAATAATCACATTGTGCTTATTAGTGCTGGTGGTTGGCTGCATGACTATTCACCAGCGTCGTCATTTTAATAAGAACGTTAAGATTGATAATGTGTCGGTTGGTGGATTGACTGCTAAGCAAGCATTAAAGAAGTTACAAGATAATCCACAATCACCAAAAATTTATGTTAACAATGAATTAGTATTTAAGGATAAGCAATCAGTAGCAAAGTTTAGTAGTGCTGACGAACAAAAAATTAAAAATGCATTACATAGTCAGTATACTTTCTTCCCATCATCTAAGGCAAAGAACATTGCGATTAAGCCTCAAAGCATTAATCAAGATGAAGTATCAAAGATTGATCAAGCAGTCAGTCAAAAGGTAACAGAATTAAATAATGGTCGAAAAGCTCCTGTTGATGCTTACGCTGTATACGAAAATGACCGAGTACAGGTAAAACCAGCAGTTGGTGGGACTCAATATAGTTTGGATGGTTTGCATGATAAAGTTGAAAATGAAATTGCTGGGGGAACAGTTCACCTGAAGCCAAAATATACGACTCCACTTTCTGCAAATAGTAAAACTGTTCAGAATGAAAAAGCAAAGCTCGAAGAATTATCAAAACGATCTGTAACATACCAAGTACAAAACAAAAAGTATCAATTAAATTGTGGTGAGATTATTACCAGAGCAACATATCAAAATGGAAAATATCACTTTGACACTGGAGCAGCTAATTCAAAGATTGATGAAATTAATAATACCCAAGCAACTCTTGGCAAATCATTTGAATTCAAAACACATGATGGATCAGTGATCAAAACAACAGATGCTGGTTCATATGGTTGGAAGATCAGTAAGAAACAAGCTGGAAAGACTCTTACGAATGCATTGGTTGCAAATAAGCAAACAGTAAACGCCAAAAATGATATCTATGGTAAAGGTTATAATCAACAAGGAACTGGGTATAATACTACAAGCAACAATGGTATAGGGGACACTTACGCCGAAGTTTCACTAGCCGACCAACATGCCTGGTTTTATAAAGATGGTAAGTGTGTTCTTAGTACTGATATTGTTAGTGGGACGAATAATAAAGGAAATGAGACGCCAAAAGGTGTCTGGTATATCATGTACCAGCAAACACCGTCTGTTCTTCGAGGACTTAACGATGATGGTTCAAAATATGCAAGTAAGGTCCAATATTGGTCACCGTTTACTGATAGTGGATGTGGATTTCATGATGCAAGCTGGCGTCACGATTGGTCAAAACAGGCTTATCTTGCTAAAGGCGGTGGATCGCATGGTTGTATTAACATGCATCCAGATGTTGCCGGCCAAGCCTTTCACGACTTACAGAAAAATGAGCCTGTGATTATCTACTAAAGGAGAATTTATTATGCGCCCAAGTGCTGAACGCTCAATAATGATTGCGGTTGTTTGTTTTATATTAACAATTATTATTTCATTCGCCTTGTCTGAGGGATGGATAAAGTAGGGATTTAACGATGGACTTAGAAAAGAAGAAAAATTTGGTAATTATTAATCTATTTTATGTTGGATTAATTTTGATTTACTGCATCTTGCATGCAGGACCACTGAATTTAATGGTGTTTTTGGGTATGTTAGTGGTTGCAAATTTAATGGGGATGTTAATTAAATAATGGTTTAGAAAATGATTGATTTAACTTTACCACAAGCATTCGTTTCGGACTTTTTAAATATTTTTGAACTAATTATTATTTATAGGTTAGTAACGGGTTATTTGAACAGGAAAATTATTTTGATTGATTTCCTTGCAAGTTTAGTTATTGTTTGCGTTCCTTTTCTAGAAACTTCATTAAGATTTCCATTAATAATGATATATTTATGGCTGTTTGATAGGAAACATGATCGTCCGCAAATTATACATGATAATATTATTGCTATGTGTACGATAATTGTAATGGTTTCACTTATTGATTTAGGTGATCATTATATGTATGAAATTTTTTTGGAAGGTAGAAAGAATATTTCGTTATTAGGATGGATATTACCAATTACAGATCTTATCATCACTGTTATAGTAGGAATCTTGATAATACTTTTTATTGCTCCCAAAGTTCGTGAAGTTAGTATACAAATTTTGAATCCCGTTCCACTTTGGAAATTAGTCGGGGTATTCTTTATTTTATATTTTCTTCTTAATGTTGTTGCCGAAAGAGAAGGAATAGCAAATAATTATGCTCCATTACTTTTGCTAGTATCTTTAACGATTATTTTGATAGGTGGGAGTAGTTTATTTAGCATAATTAGAAGCTCTATTCAGATTCAGAATCAACAGCGGTTAATTGATATCTATAAGTTGCAAATTTTAAGCGCACATGAAGTAAATAAACAATATGACCAAATTCGGCGTGAACGCCATGATACGCGTAACATGCTACTTAGTATTCAAGGATATATTCGTGATCATAAAGATAAGGAAGCGGCGGAGTTATTATCAACATTTCTTCAAAATGATATAGCAGAAAAGCATTATAATGAAATTGATAATGCCCTAGATAAAATTAAAATTTCAGGATTACATAATCTTATTAAGGAAAAGGCTTATAAAATAGTAGAAAAAGGTATTCCATTTTCATTTGAAGTTAATGCTGAGATCGACGAGTTGCCGGGTTCAGAAATAAAAACTGCTAGAATTATCGGAATTTTAATGGATAATGCAATTGAAGCAACCTTCAAACAAGCTAAACCATATATCCAGTTTGCGTTGCTTAAGCACAGCTCAGAAGTTTATGAATTGGTAATTGCTAATTCGATTGAGCAAAAACTTAATATTAATACTGCACTAAAATTTGAACATTCGACTAAAGAAGGACATCAAGGGATTGGTCTTTCAAATGTGACACAGTTGGTAGAAAATGATGACCATTATTCTTTTTCAGCGGAAGTTAAAGATAAGGTAATTATTATGACTTGTTTTATTCAGGGAAAGTGAGAATAAAATGTTAAAAGTAATTATTTTAGAAAATGATGATTATCAAGCTGATTATATAGAGCGCCTAGTTTCTCAGCGAAAATTGATTAATCCAACTCCACGTAGTTATGATATGAAAATCTACTTACGAACGAGTGATCCTCAGGAGGTAATTGACAAGATTACAGATGAGGAATATTTAGCGGTCTTAGATATTGAATTAGATAGTCAACTTAGTGGAATAGATGTTGCTGAGCAGATTCGAAAAAAGGCCGAATTTGCCGAAATTATCTTTGTAACTGCTTATCAAGAATATTTACCTTATACTGTTTCACGACGAATAGAGCCATTTGACTATATATCAAAAAATAATCAAATTGAATCTGTTAAGGATCGACTTCGAACAGATATCGATGAAGCATATATTCGCTATCAAAATTATGTAAATGCTAATTCAAAACACCAAGAAAAATTTGCTTATGAACCAATCCATGGTGTAAAACGTCAAGTTAATTTTGATGATCTTTATTATATCGAATCAGTTAAAAATGCTAATCGACGGCTACGAATTGTTGGAAAGAATATGCGGATTGAATATCATGGTGAACTAGGAAAAATAGTAGATGATCGGTTATTTCGAGTAAATCAAAGTACGTTGATTAATCCTTTATCCATACAAAGATTTGATAAAAAAGAAAGAATAATATATTTTGATAGTAATGAAGTGAAAGTTACAGTAAGTTATCGGAAATTAAAGTTACTGACTAACTTTCTGGAAAATAAATAGGAGTGTCTTAGGCTGTGATGCTTAGGATACTCCTATTTTAATTTTATTTTTTAATGGTTAAGCTACTAAATAATGCATAGACTGAATAGATTAGAAAGGCACCGCTAACCAAAAAATCAATAGATGAGATAGGAAAAAGGAAAGAGATAAACCACAGAATAATAGTAAAGACTCCAAAATAAAAATCTAGGCTTCGATAGTATTTCCTGTTGAATTTATAAGACATTAATATCACTCCTTTTACTCTTTCATCTCTTTATTCCGATTTAATTATAATCCTAATGTTATCATTTTTGACATTTTGCAAAGTTCGTTTAATTTTTTGCAGAATTCGTTAATCTTTATTTATATAACTTACGAATTCTGCAAAAAAACCGACAGATTTTGCAGAATGAACCAAATAAGATTTTATCTTTTATACTAACAATATAAAGAACATTAACTTAATAGAAAGATGGTGTCGGCAATGAAAGTAAAGTTTAACCGTAAGTTTTATACTGATCCTAGTTTTTATATCTATTTTATTGTTACATTCTTTTGGATTTTAGATATTCCGGATGCAAGCGATGTTTATGAAAAAAGTATCTGTATTGTTTTTACAGTTATTGGAATTTTTGCTACTATCAAGATTTTATTTAAAAAGTAAATGGCTGGGAAGAATTTTTTTCTCCTCAGCCATTTTTTCAACTAATCAACTTTTACAAATCCATCTTGAACAAATTTCGTTCCGTAGGTCAGAGTGTTCTCCACGGGACACTTTGCGGCAACGTCAGCGAGAAACTTCTTAATGTCTTCATCAGACTCGTTGCTGCGAAGGTGTGGTTGGTAACGGATTTCAGTAAACTTACGAACATTCTTGCCATCAGCAACGTCTTCACGACCAAGATCACCCTCGATTGTTACCCAAAAAGCTCGTAAATCAAAGTTACGCTTTTTAGCTAATGCTTGGGCAGTGATTGCTTGGCAGGCACCAAATGATGCAAGGAGAATTTCTACTGGATTCATCCCCGTATTAGTACTTTCTGGTTCATCAAATGTAATTTCAAAACCACGGGTACCTGCTGAAACCTGCATCCCCGTTGTTGTCTTAGTTGCTGTTACTTTATATTTACTCATAACCGTTCCCTCCTTTAATACCCATAGTGTAATCGAGACGATACTTTTGGTCAATGAGGGTGCTCAATTATAAGGTGATTTCATGTGGTGATTTTTCGCTATTAAGGATTGTCATCACATCATCAAGTGAAATATCCACCATGTTTTTGACTGCTAAATTAGTAAAGAAAGCAATGTGGGGAGTAATAATGACATTATCCATTTCATGTAATTCTTTAACAAGGGGCTGATCATCAAGTCCTTTTTCTCGGCGGTCCGCAGCTGCAACTGTTTCTTCACCTTCAAAGGTATCGAGGGCGGCCACGGCGATTTCACCAGCTTTTAATGCTGTGACGAGGTCAGCTGTATTAACGACTGGACCACGACTAGCATTGACCAAACCAGCAGTTGTTTTCATCATTGCAAAGTCGTTAGCGGTCAGCAAACCTTTAGAAGTTGGGTTTAGATCAACGTGGAGACTAACAACATCGGCTTGCTTTAGTAATTCTTCTTTAGAAACGAACTGGACAATTCCATCGAGGTCAGTGCGCGGATTCGTGTCATAACCAAGAACAGTGGCACCGAGGGCATTGAGAAGTTTAGCAAGTGTTCCGCCGATACGCCCGACCCCAATAATTCCAATCCTTGCCGTGTGAATTTCGATTGACTGTTCATCGCTAAACCAGCGGAAGTCATTTTCGGCGACTTGGTGGTCAAAGCGGTAAGTTTTCCGAAGTAACCGGAAAATCTGCATTAATGCAAACTCGGCGACACTCCGCGGTGAATATGCTGGTACATTGGTTACGACTAAGCCATTTTCGTTAGCCTTTTTGATGTCGACCATGTCAAAACCAGCTGTCCGCGTTGCAATCTGTTTGAGCCCATTGGTATGGAGCTTTTCATAAATATCAGCCGGAACTTTACTGCGTTGCTGAATCACGAGTCCATCAACATCGGCCGTTAATTCAACAGCATCGTCAATCAATTTCGGCGTTGTGATGATTTCGATATTATGTTCTTTCGCGTATTCGTTAATGGCGGTTTGTTCATCGTCCCGCACACTAGTCATCAAGATTTTCGTCATGCTAATCCTCCTTATTAATGAAGGCCGCAATGTTATCAAGAGCTCCGGTTAGATTTTCCATACTGGTGGCGTAACTAATTCGAACATATCCTTGGCCGCCAGCTCCAAAGAAGGAACCAGGAATCACAGCAACTTTTCCTTCATTAGCAAGATCTGTCGCAAATTTAAGGTCATCATTACCATATTGTTCAGGAATCTTAGCAAAAACGTAGAAGGCTCCTCGAGGATTAATCAGCTCGAATCCTAATTTTTGGAGGCTATCAACAACAAAGTCTCGTCGTTGCTCATAGGCATCTTTCATTTCTTGAGTAGCTGCTTTTCCTTCGTCAGTACCAAATGCGGCGACTGCAGCGGCCATTGCTGGATTAGAAGCAGCGGTTACTAACATTGCGTGAATGGCACTGACCGATTTCATCAATTCTTGCGGCCCAGCGATAAAACCAATGCGGTAACCAGTCATTGCGTGTGATTTTGAGGCACCATTTAAAATTAGCGTTTGTTCGGGGATGTAATTAGCGATTGAAGTATGAGTAGCTCCGTAAACAAGTTCAGAGTAAATTTCATCTGCAATTACAATCAGGTTAGTTGATTTAATCGTATCGGCTAGTGCTTTAATTTGATCTTGGGTGTAAGTAACACCAGTTGGGTTGGAGGGGTAGTTAAGAACTAGTCCCTTTGCATTAGGATGTTCTTCTAGTACGCTTTGGAGTCTTGCGGGTGTGAGAACAAAATCATCGCCGCTTGTATCAACTTCAATCGGAATCCCACCAAGAATCTTTGTAACAGCCATGTAGAAGGGGAAAGTTGGGGTTGGAATGATAATTTCGTCGCCAGGATTAATAATAGTAGAAAGAGAAGCGAAAATTCCTTCTGTTGCGCCAACTGTAACAGCAATTTCGTTTTTTGGATCGTATTCCAGTTTGTAACGATCTTGCATGAAGTGAGCGATTGCTTGACGAAGTGCGAAAGTCCCATTTCCCGGAGCATAGTGTGAATCATTGGCATTGATGCTATCGATTGCGGCCTGCTTCATTGCGGCTGGCACATTAAAGTCTGGTTCACCTAATGTTAGTTTAATGATGCCAGGGATTGCGCTGACTTGATAGTCAAATTCGCGGATCCCACCAGGAGTGAGTTTAGCGAAATTATTGTTAAGACGATTGAGAATTTCTTTTTTAGTAGTTGGCATGATAAATTCCTCCTATATAATATGTAGATTTAGAAAAAAGAAGCCCTGAATGCTATAGGAAAAACATCCAGGGCTTCTTGATCAGATTGGAATGAGTATAAAAGAGGCTCTCGGATGTTTGGGGGTCATCCGGGAACATCACAATGATAAAATCACTGCTGGTTAGCGGACGGTAATCGCGCTAAACCAGAAGACATACGCTTGATTCAAGTGAATTGTCGCAGAGCTCATCATTGTGTCCTCCTTTTGATTAACTGATTATTAATTATTCTAATTGTTTTTTAATCTTTGTCAAGGGTTGATTAAGAAAAAATATTAATTACAAAATTATTTATTGATGACAAATGTAAATATAATGAAATGCGAAAATGTTTGTGATTATTAGTTCGCCTTTAATTTAATATTAAATTTATATTCTACAATTTTTTTTATTTTTTTGTGTCTTTTTTGTTGTCTTACTCCACAAATGTGATATAATATTAATCGTAAAGGAAGTGGGTAGCAATGCGGATCGACATCAAACATTATTTGGAAGTTAACCACTTGACCATTTATCAAGTTTCCAAGCGTTCCGGTTACGGCTACACGACTTTACACAAATCGTTTAACAAACCACAGTCTAGTTCGACCTCGCTTAACCTGCGTGATCTTGATGCCTTGGCTCGTGCTCAGGACAAGAGTATGTGGGAGGTCCTTAAAGAACTAGAAGAGCATTACCTCGAATGAGATTGTGGCTTTGCTGTAGCCACAGGAAGTTAAATGCGTTAACTTTTAACTTCTAGAATACTTAGACTACGAAACTTAGAAAATAAAATATTATATTTAATTGAGGAGGGATTGCATATGGCTCAAAACCCAATGAATCCATTTGACAACGACATGAATGACATCTTTAATCAATTAATGGGTGGCATGAATGGTTTCAATTCTGATAATCGGCGTTACCTAATCAATGGTCGTGAAGTAACACCAGAAGAATTTGCTGAATATCGTAGAACTGGTCAATTGCCAGGCGGTGCAAATCCTCAACAAGGTGGGCAACCTGGCCCTCAACCTAATGCAGGTAAGGACAGTATCTTACACAAGTTAGGTCGAAACTTAACTCAAGAAGCTCGTGAACATGAACTTGATCCTGTTATTGGTCGGAACAAGGAAATCCAAGAAACAGCTGAAATTTTAAGCCGGCGGACAAAGAACAACCCTGTATTAGTTGGGGATGCTGGTGTTGGTAAGACTGCTGTTGTTGAAGGTTTAGCACAAGCAATTGTTTCCGGCGATGTACCAGCTGCTATCAAGGACAAGGAAATTATCAGTATCGATATTTCTGGCCTTGAAGCAGGTACTCAATATCGTGGTAGTTTTGAAGAAAACATGCAAAAGTTGGTTGATGAAGTCAAGAAGGCTGGAAATATCATCCTCTTCTTCGATGAAATTCACCAAATTATTGGTGCCGGTTCAACTGGTGATTCTAGTGGTTCTAAGGGTATGTCTGACATTATTAAGCCAGCATTATCCCGTGGTGAACTAACGGTTATCGGTGCAACTACTCAAGATGAATATCGGAACACTATTATGAAGGATGCTGCATTAGCACGGCGGTTCAATTCTGTTACTGTTAATGCTCCAAGCAAGGCTGATACAGTGGCCATCCTTAAAGGTATCCGTGACTTGTACGAACGTCACCACAATGTAAAGTTACCAGATGACGTTCTCCAAGCTGCTGTTGATTACTCTGTTCAATACATGCCACAACGTGCATTACCTGACAAGGCTATCGACTTAATCGATATGACCGCTGCTCACTTAGCAGCAAAGCACCCAGCACGTGATGCTAAGGCAATTGAAAAAGATATCGAAGCAGAAGAAAAGAAGCAAAAAGCGGCTGCTAAGAAAGAAGATTACAAGGCTGCCCAAGATGCAAAGGAAAAGATTGCTGACTTGAAGAAGCAATTGAGTGAAAACTCTGAATCTGAAAAGGTTACTGCTACTCCAGAAGACGTTGCTAAGGCTGTAGAACAAATGACTGGTATTCCTGTTTCTAAGATTGGTGCTAGTGACGTTGAACGCTTAAAGGACATGGACAAGCGGCTTGAAGGCAAGGTTATTGGCCAAGACAAAGCTGTTGAAGCAGTTGCTCGTGCTATTCGTCGTAACCGTGCTGGATTTGACGAAGGCGATTCACCAATTGGTAGTTTCCTCTTTGTTGGACCTACTGGTGTTGGTAAGACTGAACTTGCTAAGCAACTAGCCCTTGATATGTTTGGTAGCAAGGATGACATTATTCGGTTAGATATGTCTGAATACTCTGACCGGACAGCCGTATCTAAGATGATCGGTGCTACTGCTGGTTATGTTGGTTACGAAGACAACGGTAATACCTTGACTGAAAAGGTTCGTCGTCACCCTTATTCAATTATTCTTCTTGATGAAATTGAAAAGGCAAACCCACAAGTTATCACCCTCTTGCTTCAAGTACTTGATGACGGTCGGTTAACTGATGGACAAGGTAATACTATTGACTTTAAGAATACTGTTATCATTGCTACATCAAATGCCGGCTACTCCAACGATGCTCCAGTTAAGATGGGCCGGAACGAAGATGAAGAAGACTTAATCAAGAAGTTGACTACTTACTTCCGTCCTGAATTCTTGAACCGGTTCAACGCTATTGTTGAATTCCACAGCTTGACTAAGGAAGACTTGAAGCAAATCGTTGACTTAATGCTTGCTGAAGTTAACCGGACATTAGCTAAGAAGGGCATGAATGTTAAGGTTACTGATACTGCAAAGCAATACCTTATTGATGAAGGTTACGATGAAGCCATGGGTGCTCGTCCTCTTCGTCGGGTTATCGAACGTGAAATCCGTGATAAGGTAACTGATTACTACCTTGACCACCTCGATGCAAAGAACCTTGTTGCTGAAATGAAGGATGGCCAACTTGTAATTGTTGACGCTAAGGACGCCTCAAAAGACGATAGTAAAGAATATACTTCACCATCTGAAAAGAAGGATGAAGAAAAAGACGATAAGAAGGAAGAAGACAAGAAGTCTGACGAAGATAAGAAAGACGAAAAGTAATTTTCCTTTAATGTAGAAAAAGACATAGGATGACTCTGAAATGAGTTAACCTATGTCTTTTTTTGTTTTAAATAATAAACATTATTAATGATCTAGGCAATCACTATGGAGGATAAAAACTAATTAGGATAGTTGAAAATTGATGGTAAGATCTGATTTTATGCATAAAATTATTGGGATTAAGGTTAAAGCGAATTGCCTAAAAATATCGAAAAAATAGACAAAAATAAGTGAAAAATAGTCTGTTTTGGTGATTGGCTTATCAATCCATTTATTCAGACGACAAATATATTAGCAAATTATGATTAGTTAAATAATCAATAGACCACAAGTGCTATTATATCAACGTTTGTTCGAATTACCAGCTGTTAAATAAGGGCTGAATAGTGATTGTTTATTACCTCACTTTATCTGTATCATCTTTTCACAATTGTCTCTCAATGAGACGTTTAGACAAAAATGAAACGGGGATAATTTACTGATTTTAGTGTAAAGATAAATTCGTTTAGTAACTTATAATTATCGTGGGAACAGGTTTGAAAAAATTTAAATTTTTTGAGGGCTTTTTAAAATAGTTTTAAACAATAAAAATGAAATATTGATACATACTATTTGCTAATTGCTTGATTAGTAATTAAACGTTGATATAAAGGGGTTTTAACCACAGCTATAAAAATATTCGTCTGATTAATGAATGGCTATTTCGCTAATAAGGAAAGCAACTTAACAGGTGAATAGTTAAAACGCCAAAAGGATCTTTTCGAAAATTGTCTCTCTTGTAATCCCTAAAAACCTTGATATAGTAGGAACTGTTAAGTCATTAAGCAATAAACCTTGCATGAATAATTTATTTTCTTTTGAATATTTTTTCATAAACGGGGGTTTATTAAAATGAGAAATTCGAATACAAATAATTGGCGTTCAACTGCTTTGATTGCGGGGGCAATCTTGACAGCAGGTGTCGTTACCACCACTTCAACGACAGATGTACACGCTGATAATAGTCAAAACAATGCACAAGTAAGTAATGACCAAGTTACTTATAACCAAGTTCGAGCAACTGCTGATCAGCAACTTGCACAATTGCAATCAGCTAATGATAGTAAAGAAGCTCAACAAGCTACGGCCAATGAGCAATCAAATGCTGCGGATCTTGCACAAATCAACGCACAAATTGATCAATTAAAAGCTAGTCATGCTGCTCTAGAACAAGAACAAGCCGGTGCTATTGCACAAGCACAAGCTTCTACTGCTGCTTCTATTGAAGCACAAACTTCAGCTGCTAATGCTGAATACCAACAACAAATTAACGCACAACAACAAAACGAAGCCACTCAACGTGCAGCAAATGATCAACAGTACGCACAAGCTGTTAGTCAAGCTGCTGAAAATCAACAAGCTATTGCTGATATCAATGCACAATATCAACAAGCTTTAAGTGATGCAGCTAATACGCAGACAAGCCAAGCACAGGCTGCTGTCAATAATTACAACTCAGCTGTTGCTAAGGAAAATGATGCTTACCAAGGTAAGCTATCTGCTCAACAAGCAACTAATGCAGAAAATGTTAAAAATGCTGAAGCATCTCTTGCAACCGCAACTGCTAATGCTAACAAGTCTTATGAAGTCGCAACTACTAATGACGTTGCTGTTACTGGCCGAGTTGCTAAACCACAAACAGATGTTAAAGTTCCTGATTATGTAGCAAAATACGGAATTCATCTAGAAGTTCGTGGCTACAATGGTGCTATTCCTGTATCTGATTATACCTATCCTGAATTTGCTAATACTTACTATGGTGAATATCCTGATAGTGCAGTAATTACGAACAAGGCTGCTGACTCAACTCCACATGATATTTCAGAGATGCCATTAGATTTCCAACCAGGTCTATTAAGTTACGATGCTAAAAATGATCATTCAGAAAAAGTTTCTGCTGATGGATTAACAGCTGCCCAAGTTCAGGTATTACGAGCATTAGCTCTTTCATGGGAAAATGGATTCCGTAACAATGTTTTCCAAAACTACCGTGAATTTTACAATGCGGTTAATAAGAACGATGGCTTTGTGAACGTTGCTCCAGTTGATTTAGTAAGCACTGACTTTGCTGATAACATTGCTAACCAAGTTGTTGCTAACCGGACAAAGTACAATGTTGATAATAATAGTCATACTGTTATCAGCAGTGGAATGCCTACTGAAGCAACTTATAGTAGCATTATTAATAATGCTACCCAAAACTTGCAAAAGAGTTTAACAAGTGAATTTAATAGTAAGACAGTTTACACTGACGTTAATGAAAACTTAACTACTATGCAAGCTGGAACGCCAACTCTTTTAAATTACGCTATTAATCTCTACAACTCAATGCAGGGTATGTACTATGGTGAATTGGTAAACCCAACACACATCGGTGGACATGCAGTCAATCTTCTTCGTGCTGGTGTTCGCACTGTGGGAATTGGCTTCCAAAAGCTAACTGATGAAATGACTGCTAAGAATGGTTCAGGTGTTTCTGATCGCAAGAACCCATCATATGCTGTAACATTTGATCATGTCGGATTTAACATTGATCACGATGCTAACTTAACTAAAGAAGTTCAAAATCGTAATGTATGGGGAACTTCAACTGTAGATGCACAATTAAATGCTATTAAGACTGCTCAATATCATGTTAATAAAGTACCAGGGACAAAGACAGTTACGCCAACTGCTACTGATGTGCAAAAAGCTACTGCTAGCGAACAACAAAAATTAGCTGATGTTAAGGCACAAGCACAACAATCTCTTGATGCATTAACTAGTGCCCACCAAGCTAACTTAAATAAGCTTGAACAACAATATAATGATGCGAAGGCTCAAGTAAAAGCTAACTATGATGCTGCAGTTACTAAGGCAGCTAGTGTTCGTGATGCTGCTCTTAAGGCTACTGGAGCTGTTGACCTTCAAGCTTACAAGGCTCAATTAGACAGTGCCTACCAAAACTTAGTAAAGGCTGATCAAGTAGCCGCACAAAAGCTTGCTGCTGATCGTGACGCTAAGATCGCTAATATCAAGAAAACTGAAAATGCAAAACTTGATGCTAAGATTAACGAACTTGTTCCAAGCATTGACCCACAAATCAAGCAATTGCAAGATCAACACCAAGCAGTTATTGCCCATGGTGATGCTGTTCTTGCTGAATTAAAGGCTGAAAACAAGGCTGCTTATAACAAACTTGCTGAACAATTCAACGTTCAATTAGCAGCTATTCAACAACGTGAAGATGCTAAGAGAGCTAATGAAGTTCGGTTAGCAAATAATACTGTTGTTCTTCCTACAGCAGTGAAAGCAACTAATGACGGCAATGTTGATACTGTTGCTTTCCCAACGGTTACAAACCGTCTACAAGCTGAAACTACTGGACGCGTTCAACCAATTTCAGCACCATCGATTGTAAAGACAGCTACGCAAACGCCAATTGCAGTTGCACCAGTTGTAACACAAACAGCTGCAGTTGCTGCTACTACAAATAATGGTACACAAACACCGGTTGCTTCTACTGCTGATAATAAAGCCACTAAAGCAGACAACAATGAGAAGTCAGTTGTAAAAGCTGATACTGTTGCTAAGAAGCAAGCACCTGCTAAGAAGAGTGAATCATCACAAAAGGTAGATCGATCTTCTATGTCAATTGTTGCTTTAGCTGCCACTGCATTACTTGGTACACTTGGTATCACTTACAGCTCAAAGAAGCGCCACAACTAATCCAAAACGGTTAATAAATACAAAAAGAGGCTGGGAACTCCCCAACCTCTTTGTTGTTTTAAACTGTCATTTTTTGTGCGTCCTATAGTTTATCAATCAATGGTTGCATAAAATTATTATTGATTCGAGTAAGCTTATGATGGCTTCCTAAGTTTAGTTCATATGCTAATCGCTCGGGATCATTTTGGTCATTAACTTTAATGATTCCTCGTCTTTTAAAGTTGAAATTTTCGACAATATGTTGCATCGCTTTATTGTTGCGGTGAGTGTCAACCCGAAAATTCTTAATTCCTTGCATTTGGCCAACTGTTAGCAAGTTAGAAAAGAGTAATTTACTAAGTCCTTGCCCACGATAATTACTGCTGATGGCGACCCGGTGAATGGTAGCGTAAGGTTCATCTGGTTGTTGCCACTGTCCCTGTATAATATTACGGTAGGTCGGTTCTGGGGTGAGCTGAAGAGTCGCAGTTGCCGCTACTTTATTACCATTAATTAATACCCAGTTTGTTTGCGTTGCAATATCTTGAGCAAAAGTTTCTCGATTTGGGTAACCGTTTTGCCATTGCGGACTGCCATTTTTCTTTAGAAGGTTCTTTGCATCATCAATTATCTTCATGATTGCCGCTAAGTCTTGGGTCTGGGCGCGGCGCAAATATATTTCTGCCATTAGTATCCTCCCTTGATTAATAATATTTCTATTGTACGACATTTAGCCTTATTCAGCGGAGAAAATAGGCGAGATTATATTTCAGAAAGAAGTAGTTTGCGTTAGAATGAAAAGCAATGAGATGAATGGAGGATAAGCGATGGCATTAACATGGACAATTATTTGGTGGTGTTTGCTACTGGTTATTCTCGTCAATGAAATTGCAGCCATTTATACTGTTTTCCGTGAAAAACGGGATATTGCCGCAACTTGGGCATGGCTGTTGGTGTTAATGCTGATTCCTGGGGTTGGTTTTATTCTATATGCTTTCTTTGGGCGAAAATTACCGCATAAACAATTAGCCCGAATAAAATCACAAACGCAGCTAAAATTAAAACAAGCACTAGAAAAGCAGAAGCAGCAATTCATCAATATGCCGAAGCCCAAAGACCAAACCGTTCAGATTTATCGACGAACCATCATGCTTTTTCAAAGTATTGATGACTCGTTTTTGACGCGGCACAATACCGTTAATATTTTTACAAATGGCAATGTGCTTTTTAAGCAAATGTTTGATGATATTGCAGCAGCGAAAAAGAGTATCCATATTGAGTTTTATACAATTTATAATGATCAAATTGGCAATGAATTACGAACTCTGCTTGAACAAAAGGCGGCTGAGGGAGTAGAAGTACGAGTTCTTTACGATTCATGGGGATCAATGGGAGTCTGGCCAAGCTTCTATGATCATTTACGGGAAGTCGGTGGTTATGCAGCCCCGTTCCTGATGTCCCGAAGTAATTTCTTTGATTTTCGGATAAACTACCGGGACCATCGGAAAATTGTTGTTCTTGATGGTGAAATTGGGTATGTTGGTGGTTTTAATGTTGGGGATCAATACCTAGGACGCGTTCCTAAATTTGGTCCATGGCGTGATACCCATCTTCGAATTGTCGGCGGTGGCGTTTATGGTCTTCAGCGACGGTTTATCGGCGACTGGAATGCATCAATGAAAAAGGATAAAGATAAGATTGTGCATTACCATCCTTACTTTCAACCAATTAGAGTTCATGGGGATGTTGCATTGCAGACTGTCTCTAGCGGTCCTGAAGCGCCTTTGGAAAAAATTAAAATGGGATATTTACGGCTAATTAATGCAGCGCAAGATCATATTTGGATTCAAACTCCTTACCTGATCCCCGACGATAGTATTTTGGATGCATTAAAAGTAGCGGCTCATTCAGGAATCGATGTACGGATAATGATTCCGTCCATGCCTGACCATGCCTTTGTATATCGGGCAACACAGTATTATGCTCGTGAGCTCGCTAATCATGGTGTAACAATTTATTACTATCAAAAAGGTTTCCTTCATGCCAAAACAATGATGATTGATGGTCGGATGGCTTCTGTTGGATCTGCTAACCTTGACTTTCGGAGTTTTAAATTAAACTTCGAAATTAATGCCTTTATTTACAATCAAAATACGGTAGACGATCTTGAGCAGATTTTTGTTAATGATATTCGTGAATGCCGGGTAATTACACCTGCAATGTTTGCTGAGCAACCGCGCTGGTTAAGAGTTAAGCAAACGGTTTCACGTCTGCTGTCTCCAATTTTATAATGATAGAGGGAGCGAGACAGAAGTCACGAGTGGCTTCTGTCTCGTTCCCGTTTTTTAGCTAAAGAATATATGTTCGTTTTATGATAAAATTAGAGGAGCAATTTAAGCGATAGAAAGGATTAAAGATTATGGGAACACTGGGATTTGTTTTAGGAACAGCAGCGATGGATCATCAGCAAGTGTTGATTGATCAATTAGTTGACCAGATAAAGAATGCATCTGCTGATGAGAGCTTTTATTATTTGGTGCCTAACCATATTAAGTTTGAAACTGAAATTAATGTCCTTGCTGGTCTTCGTGATCGTCAAGGACTTAGCGGAAGTGACCGGTTCGCCTCTTCACGCGTACAGGTACTTTCGTTTAGCCGGCTTGCTTGGTACCTTTTACGAGATACTCCAGCATTTCAAAAACAACACCTTTCTAAAATTGGGATGACGATGCTCACTTCCCAAGTTGTTCAAGAACAGGCAAGTGAGCTCCGTTTATATGCGAGCGAAATAAAACAAGCTGGATTTATTCAAAAGATGACAGCCCAGCTTGAAGAATTAAAAAATGCCAACATAACCGCTGATGACTTAACCGATATTATTTCCCGGGTGAAGTCAGCGAATGATCCAGCAGCTAATCAGGCGTGGCTAGCTAAAATGCATGATGTTGAAATTATATATCATGCTTATGAAGATCGGTTACGGGACCGGTACATTGGTAATAGTGAGTTATACCGGCAATTAGTGTCTTACCTTCAAAAATCACCAGAAGTTGCTAAGATGCACTTCTTTATTGACCGTTTTGCTCAATTTACTGCAAATGAACAACAGGTAGTGGATGCATTAATTACGAATGCCGCATCGACAACTATTTCTTTAACTCTTGATCGTGGATACCCAGACCAGAATCATCCAAATCCCCAGGAACTTCCTCCTAAAAATAATTTATTCTATTCCTCCGCGATGCAATTTCACCGTTTGTGGAAATTTGGCCAAATGCATCAAAAAGAAGTGAAGGTTTTGCAAAATGTAGCGTTTGCGACGGCTCCTCGCGTTGATGCGGAATTACAACAGGTTGATTCGTATTTTAAGCGTTATGCAAGCGAACCAATTGGCCCCGGCGAGCGGGAAGAATTTTCTTGTCCCCAAAATATTCAATTTATGACAACCACCAATCGGATGACTGAATTGAATAATGTGGCTACCCAGATTCGCCAATTAGTTGCTAGTGGTAAATATCGTTATCGTGACTTCCTTATTCTTAGTCGCCACCTTGACGGCTATCAAACAATGATTGAACCGGTTTTTGCGGCACATAATATTCCAGTTTTTAATGACCATGAACGCTTGATGGATAATCATCCGCTAGTAACGCTCCTCACAACATTATTAGAATTACCGCAGCGAGGCTATCGAACAGCGGATATCATCCAATTGCTGAAGACATGGTTACTTGTTCCACGGACAGGCACTGGTGATCTGATGGGACTAAGTGATTTCCAAGCAGCAGTTTTTACTACTGAGAATTGGTGCCTTAAGCAGGCAATTGAAGGAAAAAGTGCTTGGACAACTAATGATCCAGAAAAGATTAAGCAATTATGGCAGGCGCCAGGAACGAACCTGACAGATCCAAAATATGAACAGTCACGTTTAAAAAAATTAAATGACCAGTTAGCCTTTGTAAAAGATTTTGTTGCAAACCACTTACTCCCAGTTTTCGACCAGTTTAAACAAGCACAAACAGGACAAGAACTTGCTACTGCATTATACCAGTTCTTAGCTGCCATGGGAGTTACAGACCGGTTATATGCTTGGCAACAATACCAAAGTACCCGGGATTTAGACCTCGCGCGCCAACCACAACAAGTCTGGGCTACTTTTTGCCAAATTCTCCAAGAATATGTAGAAATTTTAGGCCAACAAGAACTGCGGAATGGAACTAGTGAGGTTCTTGCAGATTTTAGTGAATTGCTCCAGGCAGGGTTTGCGGCGGCTCAGTATTCCCAGATTCCGGCAACGTTAGACCAAGTGGTAGTCTCTGAAACTGGAATTGTCCAAAGTGAAAACCGAAAAGTAGTTTTTATGATTGGGTCAACTGATGATGTGATGCCTGAGATGCAAGAAAGTGATAGTTTGCTAACGGACCAAGATAAGGATATTTTGAGTGCTTATCTTGATGAAGATTTCCAATACCTTCCTGGAACGGCAATTGACCAACTGATTGATGAGCCATTTGTCCACTATACTGGTTTTATGAATGCTAAGGAACAGTTGATTTTCTCGGCACCGCAAACAGATAGTAATGATAAGGAACTCAGTATATCGCCATATATGCACGACATGGCTCGCTACTTTGGTCAATCGGTTCGTGAATATCCATTAGCTACTAGCAAGGCCGGACAAGAGAATGCTATTGATTTTGTTAGTGCCCCGCTTGCAACAATAAACCGGTTAGTTGAAGTTAGCCGGCAAATTCGTGATGAGCAAGGGGTTGGCATTGATCGTCAACCGGTCATGCCCGTTGGATGGCAAACAGTTGCTGAATCGTTGGTTAAGTTAGCTAAGCAATGGCAACAATCAGCGGATGCTAAGGTTCAAGCAGAAGGAATATCACTAGGTCAGCGTCTATCTTTAGTTGCTGCTGGTTTCCATTATCAAAATAAGATTGATTCCCTGGGAAATAAATTGGCTCAGGCACTTTATCTCCGGGCAGCTCCAGATGATGAGCGCGGGCGGGTATTATATGCCTCGATTTCGCAGTTGCAAGATTTTTATATTAATCAGTACGAATATTTCCTTAAGTATGGCTTGAGGTTGCAAAAACGAGATGAGTTAACCTTATCTAATGACCGTATCGGTACCTTCTTCCATAAAGCAATGGAGACTTTTGTTACAACAATTCGAGAAAATAATTTGTCGTTTGCAGACCTTGCCCACAAAGATAATCAGATGCAACGTGACCAGCTGATTGACCATGCATTAGTTACAGCGCAAGAGAATCAGCCAACTTTATTGCGTCTCATTAATTCTTCAGCCCAAGCCCAATTCCAATATCAGCAATTAACCGCCATTGTTAAAACAATGTTAATTACATTATGCCGTCAAGCTGAATATACCGGCTCACAACCAGTTAAAACCGAAGTTCAGTTTGGACGAATTGGTAACCAACAGCCGGGCAACCTTGGTTCTCTCGATTATCCGCTTAAAGATAATCATCATATTTATCTGCGGGGGCGAATTGACCGAATTGATAATCTTAAGCAAGGAAACAATAATTTCTTGACGGTCGTTGACTATAAGTCGAGTAATCATCTTTTTGACCTCACTTCGGCTTATTATGGACTCTCTCTCCAACTTTTAACCTACCTTAACGGGTTACAGGCAAACTTAACTGAATTGGAAACGAATAATCCTCGACTGGCAGGGGCATTATATCTTCGTTTGAATAATCCGACAATTAAGGCTGCCGAGTTAAAGAAAAGTTCCCTTGATGATTTGAAATTAAAAGAGCACCAATACAAGGGAATCCTCTTGAATGATCCACAATTATTGCGGGAGTTAGATAAGAGCTTAGATAAACAAGCATTCTTATACCCACTTAAGGAATATAAGAATGGAAAAATCAAAGCTAATAAAGAAGCGCTTCTCGTTACTCCGCAGCAACTTGATTGGCTGCAAAACATGAATAAGGAACTTGTAATTAATGCGGGTAATCAAATTTTGAGTGGTGACTTGAAACTGAATCCTTACCGGTTATTAACTGGAAGCAACCGCCGCACAGGACTTGATTATAGTGACTTTTTAGATGTATTTCAGTTTGATAATATGCTTGACCAGCAAAACTACCGCGACTTAAATCCTAATTTAGCAAAAGAAGCATTTGATAATGTAGTCCAAGACGATGATGAGGAGGATAAGAAGTAATGGCTGGATTTAAACCAACGCCTGCTCAATCCAAGGCGATAAATGACCGTGGCGAAAATATCCTAGTTTCAGCTTCCGCGGGATCAGGAAAAACGGCTGTGCTAGTAAATCGGACAATTGAATTGATTAAAGAAGGGCAAAGCATTGATCGAATGCTGCTCGTAACATTTACGGACGCAGCAGCAAAGAATATGCGGGATAAAATCAGGGCAGCCTTGCAGAAAATAGTACAAGATTCCGCTAATCCCAAAGATTTACGTGACCGGATGAGTAATCAAATTAACCGGCTTGCGGCTGCAGATATCAGTACAATTCATGCTTTTTGTTTAAAGTTAATAAAACGCTACTACTACTTGATTGACCTTGATCCACAATTTCGGCTCTTAACTGATGAAACGGAGCGATTGTTACTTCAAGAAGATGTCTGGCATGAAGTTAGCGAAGAACTATATAAAAATGCTGAAGAAAAAGTTTCGGGAAGAGCTTCCTTTAGCGAACTAGTTCTCAACTTTTCTAGTGACCGTGATGACCAAGGACTCGACGACTTGATTTTACGGTTATATGAAATTGCTAATGCCCAGCCTGATCCCGAAAAGTGGCTCCAAAAATTACCAGATAATTATGATTTAGGGTCGGGCTCACTATTAGAATCTAATTTTTATCAACAACAGCTAAAGCCCCTGGTCATCGAAAAGCTCAATCAGTTCATTCAAGATTATCGTGAATTAGCAACAAGAGCTAGTGATAACGGACTAGACCAAGCAGCCGAGGTTATTAAGAGTGATGAAGAGTTAATGCACCAACTTCTTTCTTCACTAGGGGGGATTACCGTCAGTGATGTTTGCCAAATGATGGCGCAGCAAAAGTTTGGTAGTTTTAGGGGACGACCAGTGGCAGATGATCCACGGATTGATGTATTTAAAGACATTCAAAAGCAGCGTAATCAGCTAAAGAAACAGTGGGAACAAATGGTTAGTACTTACTTGGGAAAGCAGGAAGCACAGGAACCAATTGCAAAAGAAGAGCTGCTAACTAAGCTAACGACTTTCAGTGATCAATTTACAGACTTGTTAAGCAAAGCAACTGAAAGTCAATTAGACGCTAAAACTGTTGATTCATTGCAAAAAGACCAGCAGATGATGCAGGAGCTTTTAGACTTATTGCAGCCACCTACTTGGAATACTATTCGGGACTTATTTGCTAATGCTAAATTTGCACGAATGGGTGGTAAACCGAAAGACGATGAGCTAGCTGAAGAAGTATATAAATCACTGGGAAGTGCTCGCACAGGGATAAAAAAGCAATTTGATCAGTTAGTCGATCGCTTCTTTAATTACCGTGAAGACCAATTTCGATTAATTTCAACGCATGCCCAGGAACTTTTACGCGAATTGAGCGCGGTAACGATTAATTTCCGTCGGCGGTACCAACAAACTAAGCTGAATCGGCATGCCCTTGAATTTAGTGACTTGGAGCACTACGCGTACGCCATTTTAACGCCACCAGACGACCAGCCAAACTGGCAAACCCTTGTCAAAGATCTACAAAATCATTATCAGGAAATTATGATTGATGAATATCAGGATACGAACCGCCTTCAAGAAAGTATTCTGATGAAATTGACATCTCCTGAACGCAAGAACCTATTTATGGTGGGGGATGTTAAGCAATCGATTTACCGATTCCGTGAAGCTGATCCAACATTATTTCTCGGGAAATATCAAAACTATCGTCAAGGCAACGACGGGGAAGCAATTGTTTTAGGGGAGAATTTCCGATCGATGACTAATGTGACGAGCTTTACTAATGTCCTTTTCGAACAACTGATGGATAGGGAAGTTGGGGAAATTGATTACGACGAAGATGCCCATTTAAAATATGCGGCAACTTATTACGAAGAAAATCAAGATAATAAGGTTCAACCAACAGAAGTGTTATTATATGACGCCAATGCCCTTGATACAGAAAAAGAAGATATTGAACACGAGGATGATAAATTAGCTGGAGAATTTCGGATGATTGGGATGCGAATTAAGCAGATGGTCGAAAATCAAGAGTTAATTTTTCATCCCGAAGATGGGCAGATGCATCCGATTCAGTACGGTGATATTGTTTTGCTTGAACGGACAAAGGCAATCAATAATTCACTGATGGAAGAGTTTAATAAACTTAATATTCCATTGACGGTTCATGATGTTGAAAGCTATTTCCAAGCTACTGAAGTGCGAGTAATGATGTCCTTGTTAAAGATAATTGATAATCCGCAACAGGATATCCCATTAGCTGCAGTTCTGCGGTCGCCGATTGTCGGGTTAACTAACCAAGAATTAGCTTTTATCCGTCTTCAGAATCGCTCTGTCGATTACTACGCTGCCCTGCAATCATTTATGGGTAATTATCAGCGAAAGGCGCTTCGCCATCAATCGCTACTTACTTCTGAACAGGTAAGTGCCCTCTATGAAAAAGTAGACCACTTCTTAGGCTTGCTTCGTGTCTTTCGACAAACAGCCCAACAACAAACTCTTGTTGACTTGATTTGGCAGATCTATGACCAAACAGGTTACCTTGATTACGTCGGAGCAATGCCAGGAGGCCACCAACGGCAAGCAAACCTCCATGCCCTTTATCAACGTGCACATTCCTATGAACAAAGCAGTTTTAAGGGCCTTTATCAATTTATTCGCTTTATTGAGAAAATGCAGGAACATGATAAAGATTTAGGCGTAGCACCGACACAGTTAACTGCAAATACGGTTAATGTTATGACGATTCACGGAAGTAAGGGTCTGCAATTCCCTGTGGTATTTCTAATTGATGCTACACATGGCTTTAACAAAGGAGCAACTCGTGAAAATGCAGTTGTCGATGCCGTTGCGGGGGTAGGAATTCGTTATATGGATGATCAACGGGTTATTTATGATACGCCACAACGGCAAGCAGTGATTGAAGAAATTCAACGCGGCGAACGGGCAGAGGATCTTCGGGTTCTCTATGTTGCACTGACCCGTGCGGAACAACGATTAGTTATTACGGGATCCTTTAATGAAGAAATGCGGACACAAAGTCTTGCTGGGTCATGGCAGCGGTGGCAAAAAGCTTATCAGAGTAAGAATTTACTAATTGGCCCGCAGCCACGGATCACTGCAAATTCATTTATGGACTGGGTCGGCCTTGCCCTGGCTCGTTATCCAGAATTTAATGCGCAACAATTGAGTCGTGGAAATGTCACGTTAGAAGAAAGCACTCTTGCTGATACTAAAGTTACTGGTTTGGCGGCTGATCCTCACTTTATTGCAAAAACATATACCGCACTTGATGTTAGCGATGGATTGGCAAAAATTGGGCAAAATGCTAGTGCTAATATAACGGAAAAGAACAATACAGTTGCAACTGATGCTTCTGAACAAAAGATTGAGCAAATTTTGCGCTATCGTTACTCCCATCTTGTCGCTACTAAAACAACTGCTTACCAATCTGTTACAGATGTAAAACGAGTCTTTGAAGATCCTGATACACGTGATATGGTGCGGTGGGATTATGATCAACAACAAAAGGTAAAGACACAAGGAATTTACTTAAATAATAACTTTGATGTCCCGGCTTTCATCCAACAGACTACTCATGAACCAGTAGCAACAGAAATCGGAACAGCAACGCACCTTGTTTTCCAAAAACTCCCACTTGATAAAGGTCCGATTAACGTTGAATTTGTTGACCAAGAAATTCAAAAATTAGTAGGAGAAAAATTGATCAATCCGGTTGTGGCAGCACGAATCAATCGTGAGGGAATAGTGGCCTTTTATCAAACTGCTGTTGGTCAGAAGATCTTAAAGCATCCAACAGATTATCATCGCGAAGTTCCGTTCTCAATGATTATGAATGGTCATGAATTATTTAAAGGGGTAAATGTTAGTGATGATGAACGTATTTTAATTCACGGAATCATTGATGGCTACTTAAGAACTGACGAGGGAATTATTCTAGTTGACTATAAGACCGATCACCTTAATAAAGATTACCGCGACTTTGATTTGGCACGGATAAAGGACCGATATCGGGGACAATTAGAGCTCTACAAAGAAGCTTTGAACCTAATGGAAGGGATTCCAGTTGTCCAAATGGGGCTTTACCTGTTAGAATTAGGAGAGTTCGTGTTATTTACAAAAGAGGGTGATTAGTTGGCGACAATTAAAGATATTGCACACAAAGCAGGGGTATCGGTTTCAACTGCTTCTCGAGCTTTAAACCATAATCCACGAATTAGTGAAAAAACACGACAACGAATAGCGACGATTGCTAAAGAGTTGGGTTATCAACCAAATTACAATGCACAGAACCTAACACGGGGCGAATCAAACATGGTTGGAATTATTTTTCCAGTAACCAGTGATACTGCGCCTGCCAACCCGTTCCATATTGACTTATTACGGGGAATTAGCATGGCATTAAAGCCAATTCACTATGAAATGGTTGTGGCAATTGCGCCAACTAAGACCGATCTTTTACAAAGCGTAAAATCGATGGTCGAACAGTCCAAGGTGCATAACTTTTTAGTACTTTATACGGTTAAAGATGACCCCATTACTAATTATCTGCGCCAAAATAACCTTAATTTTGTGGTAATCGGTCACCCGGATAAGGCCCAAGATCGGTTTGTCGACAATGATAATGTAGCGGCAGGGCAAGCGGCGACTGATTATCTGATGGATCATCAGGAGGTCAGTCACCCCATCTTTCTTCAATCTGCAAATAATTGGGCATTTGAACAAGATAGACATCAAGGTTATGAGCAGAGTATGCAAAATCACCAACTTCCTGCTCTTAGCTGGCAATATTCACCAACCGGGACCGTAGTTAAAGATTTTATTAAACAACATCCGCAAATCGATTCGATTGTTTGTGTTGATGACTTGTTGCTGGTACGATTAATACGGCAACTACAAGAATTTAATTTACCAACTATTTGTTTTAACAATAGTCGGTTGATGGGGATGTTAATTAATCAAGAAGAAAAGGTTGACTTACAACCCCGCAAATTGGGTCAGCAAGCGGTCGAATTGCTTTTTAATCCAGAAGAGCAGTATCGGATTGTTGATTTTAAAATAAATAGTTGATAGAAAGGACCACGGAATTACTTGCCACGGTCCTCTCTTACTTTTACATGGAGGGAAATCGGAATGGAGAAGGTTTACATTGTTGCTGCTCAGCGAACACCAATCGGTAAGTTTAACGGTCGGTTAGCTTCAAAGTCTGCAGTTGGATTAGGAGCGATTGCAATTAAAGCGGCTGTTGAAAAGGCAAAGCTCAGTGGAAACGATATTGACCAAGTGTTAATGGGGAATGTTATTCAAGCAGGGACTGGACAAAATCCAGCGCGCCAAGCATCAATGGCCGCTGGATTAGGTGAGCAGGTTCCGGCAATAACGATTAATGACGTCTGTGCGTCGGGAATGTCCAGTGTTGACTTGGCAGCAAGTTTGATTCGCGCAGGACAGGCTAATGTAATTGTTGCCGGGGGGATGGAAAGTATGTCTCAAGCTCCTTATGTTCTTCCTAAGGCACGGAATGGCTATCGATTTGGGAATGGAACCTTGCTTGATGCGATGCAAAGTGATGCATTAAATGATGTTTATGGCAGTTATCCGATGGGAATTACTGCTGAAAATATCAATGATAAGTATCAGATTACTCGTCACCAGCAAGACGAATTTGCTTTACTGAGTCATCAACGTGCAGTAAAGGCTCAAAAAGCAGGCTATTTCGATTCAGAAATTGTGCCAGTTGAAGTTAAGCAGAAACGAACCACCGTGACTGTAACGGTTGACGAAGCACCACGACCAGATACTTCACTAGCGGCTTTAGCGAAACTAAAACCAGCCTTTAAATCTGACGGAAGTGTGACTGCGGGAAACGCCTCGGGAATTAATGATGGAGGAGCTGCTCTGGTTCTTGCTTCTGAGAGTTCAGTCAACCGATTAGGATTAACTCCATTAGCTGAGTGGCAAGGATCTGCACTTGTTGGTCTGGATCCAGCATTAATGGGTCTGGGACCATATTATGCAATCAAGAAGCTCTTAAAAAATCAGCAGATGTCGGCAGATGACGTAGAAACTTACGAAATTAATGAAGCGTTTGCGACCCAAGCCCTTGTTTGTCAGGACTTGCTTCATCTTGATCCTAGTACTGTCAATCCTTGGGGTGGAGCAATTGCGTTAGGCCATCCAGTTGGGTGTTCAGGCGCACGAATTATCGTCACGATGATTAATGAAATGCATAAGGATAATCATGAACTCGGCATTGCTTCACTGTGTGTCGGGGGTGGGATGGGTGAAGCGGTTCTGCTTAGGAAAATTTAGTATTAAGAATAACTTTCATTGTAAAAGGCAAGTAATTGAGGAAGTTTGATTTTTCTCAATTACTTGCCTTCTTTATTTTATTAAGCTAAATATGTTTTAAATAATTAACTATAACGGGCCTGCTTTGCGGAAACTGAACAGCAATAACTTTAAATTATAAAAATCTGCAACCGTTTTCTAAAATTTTGCGCAAGCGGTTGCACAACAATTTTAAATTTGATATTATTAATATTGCAATAATGTATGAAGCGCTTACAATAATCATAAGTGTCTTTTAGAACTATTTTATAAGTTAAGGAGTTGTTAGCAATGAGTCAAGAAAAGTCCACGGGGGCTGGATTACCTACTCTATCAAAGAGTACCATCTGGATGATCAACTTTGGATTCCTTGGTGTTCAGACAGCTTTTACTCTGCAGAGTTCTCAAATGAGTCGGATTTTCCAAACTATTGGGGCCGACCCTAACAACCTTGGCTGGTTCTTCATCTTACCACCATTAGCTGGTTTGATTGTTCAACCAATCATTGGTTATTATTCAGACCGTACATGGGCACCAAAATTAGGTGGTCGGCGGTTGCCATACTTACTATTGGGAATGATTGTAGCTGTTATCGTTATGATTTTGCTTCCTAATTCAGGAAGTTTCGGTTTCGGGTATGGTTCGCTTGCTGCCCTTTGGTTCGGTGCAATTACTGTTGCTTTACTTGACCTTTCATCAAATGTGGCAATGCAGCCATTTAAGATGATGGTTGGTGATATGGTTAACGATGACCAAAAGAGTTATGCCTATGGGATTCAGAGTTTCTTATCTAACACAGGTGCTGTGTTAGCTGCCGTTTTCCCATTCATTTTAACTGCTTGGTTTGGGGTTCGTAACACTGCAAAACGAGGCGTTGTTCCGGATTCAGTTATTATCGCCTTCTACGTTGGGGCAGCCTTGTTAGTTGTTACTAGTTTATTTACAGTTTTCCGGGTTCATGAATATGACCCAGCAACTTACGCAAAGTACCATGGTATTTCTGAAGATGATAACAAAGAGGGTGGAAATTGGTTCACACTCTTAAAGCATGCACCAAAGGCATTCTGGACAGTTACTCTTGTTCAATTCTTCTGCTGGTTTGCATTCCAGTACCTCTGGACGTACTCAGCTGGGGCTATTGCCAAAAACGTTTGGGATACTGTTGATGCTACCTCTGCTGGTTATCAGGCTGCTGGTAACTGGTACGGTGTGCTTGCGGCTGTTCAATCAATCGCTGCTGTTATTTGGTCATACGTTTTAGCTAAGGTACCAAACAAGTACCACAAGCTTGGTTACAGTGGTAGTTTACTTCTTGGTGCTCTTGGGTTCATTTCAGTGTTCTTTGTTCATGATCAATGGACGTTGATTGTTTCATACACCCTTGTCGGAATTGCTTGGGCTGCGATGAACACTTACCCATTAACAATTGTTACAAACGCATTGACTGGTAAGCACATGGGTACATACCTTGGATTATTCAACGGTTCAATTTGTTTACCACAGATTGTTGCTTCATTATTGAGTTTTGCTTTATTCCCATTATTTGGACACTCACAAGTTCACATGTTTATCCTTGCTGGTATTGTAATGGCTCTTGGGGCTCTTTCAGTTGCCACAATCAAGGAAACCTATGCTGAATAGGAGTTATTTAATAAAATAAATTAATTAAGTTATAATAAAGGCGGGTTAAAGACTACCTTTATTTCAGATGAAAGGAATTGAGATTTCAATGAAACGTACATTTGATATTGCCCCTTGGCATGTTGCTACTCACAAATGGGACCCACAAGATAAGCGTTTACAAGAATCAATGACTAGTTTAGCCAATGAAAATCTTGGTATGCGTGGCTTCTTTGAAGAAGGTTACAGTGGTGACCATATGGAAGGTATTTACCTCGGTGGAGTTTGGTTCCCTGACAAGACTCGTGTTGGTTGGTGGAAGAATGGTTATCCTAAGTACTTTGGTAAGATGATCAACGCTGTCAACTTCATGAAGTTAATCATTAAGGTTAATGGTGAACAACTCGACTTAGCAAAGCAAACACCAAAAGACTTTAAGCTTGATCTTGACATGAAGCGTGGTGTCTTAGAACGGCGCTTTACTGTTGAAATTGGTGGTACTGAAATGTACTTCAATTTTGAACGTTTTGTTAGTGTTACCCAAAAAGAATTAGTTGGTCAACGTCTCCACATTAAGAACCGTGGCGACAGTGATGCTAAGGTTGAAATTACTAGCATGATTGATGCTGATGTATACAACGAAGACGCTAACTACGATGAACAATTCTGGAACGTTTTAGGCAAGTCTGCTGATGGCGAACATGCTGAATTAACTTCTATGACTAAGAAGAATGATTTTGGCACTCCACAATTCATCGTTGGAATGAAGACTACTTCAAAGACTAACCTTGACCACGTGGGTGACGGCACTGACGAAAAGCACGCTTACAACACATTTGCTGGTACTGTAGCTGCTGGTAAAGAAGTTAACTTTGAAAAGCGCAGTATCGTAATGACTTCTCGTGATTACGACTCCCAAGCAGATATTGAAAAGAACTTGGATGTATTAGGCGACCAACTTGATAATCAAAGTTTTGACGATTTACTCGATCCACATATTAAAGAATGGGCAGATCGTTGGGTTAAGTCTGATGTTGAAATTGAAGGTGACGAAGGAGCTCAACAGGGTATTCGTTTCAACCTCTTCCAACTCTTCTCTACTTACTACGGTCAAGATTACCGTCTTAACATCAGTCCAAAGGGATTCACTGGTGAAAAGTACGGTGGTGCTACTTACTGGGATACTGAAGCTTACTGTATTCCAGTTTACCTTGGGGTTGCAGACCCAGAAGTTGCACGTAACTTATTAATGTACCGTTACAAGCAATTAGATGGTGCCTTTGTTAACGCTAAGGAACAAGGACTTGATGGTGCATTATTCCCAATGGTTACTTTCAACGGTATCGAATGTCACAACGAATGGGAAATTACCTTTGAAGAAATTCACCGTAACGGGGACATTGCCTTTGCTATTTACCTTTACACTAAATACACCGGCGACAAGTCATACGTTCTTAACGAAGGGGCAGAAGTTCTTACTGAAATTTCTCGTTTCTGGGCTGACCGTGTTCACTACTCCCAAAACAAGAACAAGTACATGCTTCATGCCGTAACTGGTCCTGATGAATACGACAACAACGTAAACAACGACTGGTACACTAACCTTCTTTGTCGCTGGACTCTTCAATACACCCTTGACATCTTAGACCAAGTAGATGAAAAGGTAGCTAAGAAGCTTAATGTTTCAGAAGACGAAAAGCGTAAGTGGAAGGGTATTGTAGATAACATGTACCTTCCTTACGACAAGGAAAAGGACATCTTCCCAGAAAACGATGGCTTCATGGACAAGGACTTGACTCCAGTTTCTGAAATTCCAAGTGACCAATTACCACTTAACCAACACTGGTCATGGGATAAGATCTTGCGTTCACCATACGTAAAACAAGGTGACGTTATCCAAGGTCTCTGGGACTTCATTGATGACTTTACTAAGGAAGAAAAGAAGAACAACTTTGACTTCTACGAACAATTTACTGTTCACGAATCAAGTCTTTCTGCTTCCGTTTACTCAATTATCGCTGCTGATATTGGTTACGAAGACAAGGCCGTTGAATTGTATGAACGTTCAGCACGTCTTGACCTTGATAACTACAACAACGATACTTCTGATGGACTTCACATCACTTCAATGACTGGTTCATGGCTTGATATTGTTCAAGGATTTGCTGGTATGCGTGTTCGTGATGGTCAATTGCACTATGCACCATTCTTACCTAAGAAGTGGGATTCATACCAATTCCGTCAAATGTTCCGTGGTCGGATCTTGAAGGTTAAGGTTGACAAGCATGGTACTAAGATCGATCTTGTATCAGGTGACCCAATTACCATCGACCTTGACGGTAAGAAGCTTGAATTAAAGTAATTCTTGGAGGCATTTGAGATGAAGTTTGAAGATTTGAAAGGTTTTGCATTTGACCTTGACGGTGTTATTGCTGACACTGCTCGTTTTCATGGTCAAGCATGGCACCAATTAGCTGACAAGGTTGGAACTGAATGGACTCCAGAATTGGCTGACGCATTAAAGGGTGTTAGTCGGATGGATTCTTTGGAATTAATCTTGAAGGCTGGCGGCCATGAAAATGACTATACTCAAGAAGAAAAAGAAGCTTTGGCAACTGAAAAAAATGATAACTATATTAAATTAGTTGAAACTCTAACACCTGCCGATATTCTTCCAGGAATGAAAGACTTCTTAGATGAATTGAAAGCTAATGGTTACCACATTGTATTAGCTTCTGCTTCTAAAAATGCGCCAAAGGTTCTTAAGTATTTGCAATTAACTGATTACTTTGAAGGAATCGTTAATCCAGCCAACTTAAGCCATGGTAAGCCAGATCCAGAAATTTACCAAGAAGCAGCTAAATTAATGGATCTTCCAGCTGACCAAGTAGCAGGACTTGAAGATGCCCAAGCCGGAATTGAATCAATTAACCGTGCTGGTGAATTATCAATTGGTTTTGGTGCTGATTTGCAGGATGCTGATGTTAAGTTCGATAAGACTGGCGACGTATCCTTAGCTGCTATTAAAGCGCAAATGAATTAAGATCCAATTTCTCTCTTTTAACAATCCGTAAAGACGTACTTAGAATAATCTAGGTGCGCCTTTTTTATGTGAAATTATGAAAAGAAAAATCGTTATAATAACAACCATCATTCTAATTAGTTGCTTATGGGTAGTATTTGCAATTAACTTTAATCGGCCGTCCCTTCAGCCAGTTCAAGATGAAACACAGTCAAGTCAACAACCACGGCCAAGATTTACCGACCAACAAATTGGGGTTTTGGCGGGAGTGGCAATATCTCCCGACTGGTTAAAACAAAATATTGCTGCAAATCAACTCGTTTATGGAATTGTTAAGCCCTCTGATACCGTTCCAGCAGGAGTAAATGATTATAGCTATTTAGTAGCCACTGACGATCAAGATGGAACGGCAATTTTCTTTAAAGTTGAAGGCCAAACTGTGATCATAAAATATACTTCTCAGCGAAATGCAAAATTAAAAACAAAGGAATTAACCTTGGCACAACTAAGAAAAGAATTCTACCAAACGAGGTCACAAAAAAAGCAAGTAGATAACTATGTAGCAGGATTGCGGACCGAGTAAAATTTAAGTCATCTTAAAAATGCTATTTTTAGAGTATTCTTTAGTGATGAGTACTGTATAATATTCAAATTAAAGGAGGAAACTGTGATGTCAATTTATGGCCCATATGAGCAGATTTTGTCAAATATTCTTTCCCTCACAACTGATCGGATCAAAGAGCTAAATCAGCAAATAGTGCAGGATAAGCAACCAAAACTTTATGAACATTTAATTGCCCGGGTGAAGACTTCCGAGAGCATGGCAGAAAAATGCCAACGAAAAGGCTATCCGGTCTCTACCGAATCGGCCTTACGAAAATGTCGCGATGCAGTTGGAATCAGAATTGTTTGTAATTTCATCGATGATATTGACCGTTGTCTTTACCAATTACGTCAAGCTGACTGGTGTGAGGTAATTAAGGAAAAAGATTATATTACAAATGCAAAGCCAAATGGGTATCGGAGCTATCACGTCATTATTGATGAAACAGTTCCATATCAAGATATTGAAGGAAATAACCCCGGACATTTTTACGTTGAAATTCAGTTACGAACGATCGCAATGGACTCATGGGCAAGCCTTGAACATGAGATGAAATATAAACATAATATTAAAAATCCAGAACGAATTGGCCGTGAACTTAAACGTTGTGCTGACCAGTTAGCATCATGCGACGTTCAAATGCAAACAATCCGGCAATTAATTAATTCTAGTGAGGAAGGCGAATAAAATGCGAATCCTTGTAGCAGAAGATGAACAGCAGCTATCTCATGTATTAAGTTCAGCGATGACAGCGAGTGGTTATCAAGTTGATATTGCTAATAACGGCCAAGAAGCGGTTGAGCAGGCGAAAGAAAATGCTTATGATGTCATAATTTTAGACATCATGATGCCTGTTAAATCAGGACTGGAAGCATTAAAAGAAATTAGAGCAACTGGTAATCGTACATATATTATGATGTTAACGGCAATGGGTGAAGAAGACGATAAGGTAACTGGTCTTGATGCCGGTGCTGATGATTACTTAACTAAGCCATTTTCGTTAAAAGAACTACTTGCTCGGTTGCGCTCCCGTCAACGCCGAGATGATTCTTACCAAGTAGATGTTCTTGAATTTGGTGATTTGACTCTTAATGGTAACGATCAATCGCTTGAAAGTCGCAATTCGATTAGTTTAACGAATCGGGAAAATCGTTTACTTCAGTATTTTATTTTGAATGCCAATAAAGAACTATCAGTAAATGAACTTATCAGTCACGTTTGGGATGAGAATGACACCGTTGATCAAGAAGATCTCTGGATTAATATCTGTTATTTACGGCAAAAATTACAGGCAATTCAATCTCAAGTAACAATTAGTGGTGAAAAAACTGGACCGTTTATGATTGCATGCTAGGGGGTCAAGGAATGATTCAACGTTTTCGCTATAAATTTATTGCAATCTCAACTGCGGCATTATTATTTGTAATTTTGACAATTGTTGGCAGTATTTGCACCCTCACTTACTATCAATCGCACCAAGAAATTGAACGAGTATTGACGATTTTGGTAAATAACGACGGCCAAATTCCCCGAAAAGGGATCCGGACTACTAACAATAGTCAACCTCAATTTTCACGTGAGGGCCTTCATCAATATCGTTATTTTGCTGTACTGGTCGATAATAAAAATCAAGTAACGGAAGTGCAAGACGATCATATTGCAACGGTTACGCCGCAGGATGCCCGAGCAATGACAGACCGGCTTATAAGAAGAAAGGTGCATAGTGGGCAGTTACTATATCGAGGGGTAAATTATGCTTATAAGATTCGGAATAAAGACGGTGAGAAAGTAATTGTCTTTCTTGATGAATCACTCCTCATGGCCCGGACACGATCACTAATGCATACAGGGTTGATCTTAGGGGTAATTGTTTTAGTTCTGTATACCATTGTTTTAACCCTTTACTCGCGTCGTGCAATTCGGCCAATTATTGAAGCAGAGCAGCGGCAAAAAGAATTTATAACTAATGCTAGTCACGAATTAAAAACGCCATTGACAGTTATTTCAGCGAATAATGAAATGCAAGAGATTATCAATGGTGAGAATGAATGGACAACAAGCACCAAGCAACAGGTTACTCGCCTGACAAAGTTAATTAATAACCTGGTGTCACTTGCGCGCATGCAAGAACAACCGACATTAACGATGGTGCCGGTAAATGTAAGTCAAATTGCCGGGGATGTGGCTAGTAGTTTCAAGAGTGTGATTTCAACTGAGCAGAAACAATTCAATGTACAGATTGATGAAGGCTTGGTAGCAAACGCTGATGAAAATACACTGCGGGAACTGTTGAATATTTTGCTTGATAATGCGAATAAGTATTGTGATCCTCAGGGTGAAATTGATTTTACAGTGTCCTCGTCTAATCATAGTAAAAATATAGTTATTACGATTGCGAATAGCTATAAAGATGGTAAAAGCCTGGATGTTAAAAAATTCTTTAACCGCTTTTACCGGGTTGATGAATCGCATACTCAAGGAAAAAAGGCAGGCTTTGGTATTGGGCTTTCGATGGCTCAATATATCGTTAAACAATTCAAAGGGAAAATTACGGCGAAGTATACAAATGGTAAGTTAGCTTTTATCGTAACGTTAAAAGAAGTAGGAAAGTAAGAATGAAATTTTGGCGACTTAAGATTGGAATATATGCAGTTGTTTGGAGCCTAATAATTGGTATGCTAACAGCAGCGTATTTAAACTTAGTTAACTGGGTAATTGATTTAGTTTGGCATCAATACCTAGATCCGACAGTTAGTAGTAAATGGTATCCGTTTTTAGTGTGTATTCCATTGGGATTTTTGATTGGTTTCTTGAATAAACGATGGGGTAATTACCCGTTAACGATTGAACAAGTGCTGACGCAGGTAATGATGAAAGGGCAATTAAATTATCATAATTGGTGGAAGTCTTTTATTCTTGGCTTATTGGCCCTCGGAGCAGGAGGAAGCATCGGGCCGGAAGCTTCTACAACAGTCTTAACTAGCAGCATGATTAATTGGCTTGGTGATCGTATGCGCTGGGCAACTTCAATGCGCCAGAAAGTTTCTCTTTGGCATGGTAAAATGCAAACGCAAGATTTAGCCCGTGCTCCTAGATTCAGTCAGCTTTTTAAAAATAAATATCAACGAATTCTTGTTATTTCAGGATTGGTTGGGATTGGGATAATAGGCGCGGCGATTGTTTTTAAGCTTTTTCCTGAAGAAGGTGTTTTTGGGATTCATCACCGGACCATTAATTGGGAGTGGATCAATTTATTAACGAGTATTCCAACGCTTATCATCGGAATTGCTTTTGGGTGGCTGTTTGTTCACTTAGAAAATTGGGCTGCACTGATAATTAATGCAAAAATAAGTAAGATTTGGCAAGGTGGGATTTTTGGGCTAATTTTAGCGGTTAGCTCGTTGATCACAAGCGATATTATGTTTTCCGGTGAATTTAGAATTGTTCCTTTTACCCATGAAGCCTTTAACCATTCAATCACTTTCCTATTAGTTGTAGCGCTCGTAAAAGCCGTAATGAGTAATCTGGGTTTTGCAATGGGATGGCGGGGAGGAACTATTTTCCCGGCTATCTTTTCGAGTGTCGCGGTAGGAACTGCCTGTGCGATGATGTTGCCCGGAGACGTACGAGTAAATGCAATTGTTGTAATTGCGGCAAGCCTTACCTTTGTTTTAGAAAAACCGTTATTAACAATTGTCCTGCTATTATTATTAGTGCCGATTGAACTAGCTCCTGTAATCATTCTTGTTTGCTTTTTAGTAGGAAGGATTATTAAACTTTTTCCTGCTGGTGAATAGGAAATCTTTAATATCTTTTGTATAACAAGGAAGATCGAGTACTTGCTAAGCGTGAAAAATTATTTAAATTTCGTTTTATTAATATCTAGTTGTTTATATGAGAAAAGTCCTGTATCTTTATTAAAAAACAATTAGAGGATGGGGCGATAATGTGTTTAGCAGAATTGGTCAATTAATATTCGATAATGAAGCTGTTGCAAAGACTTCTGATTTTACAATGGGTCTCGAGATTGAAATGCAACGAGTAGACGAAGATGGCAACCTAAGCCTTGAGCCATATCCGTCAGCGATTGGGGATGAGAAGACTAATCCATGGATTACCAATGATTTTTTAGAAACAATGGCTGAAATGGTAACTCCTTCTGCCCAACATGCTCTTGATGCAATGCATTATTTGTATGTTATCAATAATACATTGCGATCAGCTCTTGCTCCCGGCGAGTTATTATGGCCGTTATCCATGCCCCCACGACTTCCTAAAGATAAGACTAAATTGCGGTTAGCTAAAATGGGACCGAAAAAAGAAGCTTATTTGAAGGAATGGGCAAAACGTCATGGGTACTCGCAAGGAACGCCTTGTGGAGCGCATATTAACTTGAGTATTGATCAGCACATTATTGAACTAGTACTTAATGCTTTCCCAGAACGCTTTAATAGTGAGCGTGAAGTGCGGAATTATTTATATACTATCTTGGCACAAGGTTTTGTCCGATATCGATGGCTCCTTACGTATCTTTATGGTGCAAGCCCAATTGTTGAAGAAAATTATTTTGAACCGGGAAAAGAGTTGCCTCATCCGATTCGGAGCGTGCGGCAAAGTCAATACGGCTTTGGGACCAAATTTACCGGTGATTTTACTAATCTCGATCGTTACATTGCACGGATTGAAGAAGGAGTTAAAGCAGGGATTTTAACATCGGATTACGAATTTCATGGTCCAGTGAGGTTCAAAGGAAACACGGATTTAAAAAAGTTGCCTGAACATGGAATTGAGTATTTAGAATTACGAATGCTTGATTTAGATCCTAGCAGTTCAGTAGGGGTTCGAACTGGTACACTAAGATTTATTCGTTTGTTAGCAAGCTACTTGATCATGCAGCCGCCATTAAAAGAAAACGAAGTAGAAGAAATGTTGGTGACTGCCGATAAAATGAATGAAGTTGTGGCCGAGGAAAATCCCCAAGCAACTTGTAGATATCAGGCCAAAGCTCGTGCTGTCCTCAAAAGTTTAGAGCGGTATGCCAATCAAATCCAACTCGGTCCAGAATATTCCGAAGTTCTGGAAGACTTAGAAGATCGGGTCGAGAATCCACTAACTACCCCGAGTGCTAAACTTTTAAACTATGTAAAGGATGGCTCGCTCACCGAGTATGCGTTACGTCGTGCTAAACGTTACCAACAAGCGGCACAGGAAACAATCCATCCTTTCAAAGGGTTTGAAGATGGACGAATCTATACTGCTGATGAGCTTCGAAAAGAATTAACATTGTAACCTTTTCAAGGAGAAGCTAGCTCTAGTAAGCAATAATAGGCCTCCAACGTTCGGTTTTACCGGGTGTTGGAGGCCTATTGTTGTACTGTGTTATTTGTTTTTTGAAAGTAACTTAACTTATGTCACAGCCGATCCACTATTTATTTAACCGCTTTTTTCGCTCTAGCAATTAAATCAGCAAAAATAGCGCGTGAATAATCATAATGTTTAAACATGTTTTCTGGATGCCATTGAACTGCTAAGATTTGATCTGAGTTAATGGTTTCCACGGCTTCTGGCACCTGATCATCAGCCCATGCCGTTACATGAAGTGGTTCAGCAATCTGATTTAGTGATTGATGATGACGTGAATTAACATATGGTCTGGGTCCTACTAAGTTAAATAATCGACTTGCCTTGTCTGTATTAACGTGGTGGGAAGGAAAATTTCCTGGGGCATCTTGAGAATGCTTAAGTGTTTGATGGGGATTTTCCGAAAGATCTTGGTATAAAGTCCCGCCAAGCGCAACATTTAATACCTGCATTCCACGGCAGATCCCCATCATTGGTTTTCCAGCATTGAATGCAGCTGTAGCAAGACTAATTTCAAATTGATCTCGTTTAAGATATGTGGGACCTAATTTTTGGTGCGGTTCTTCGTTGAAAAAGGTTGGATCGACATCACTTCCTCCAGCAAAGATAATCCCATCAAAAAGATCAAGGTAGGATGGTGCTAGTGAAGCAGCAACACTAGGAAGAATAACGGGTAATCCTCCTGACTTGATAATGGCTTCTATTAATGGGCGAGGTGCGAAGGCAGCATTTCGCTCGTTAATGATGTTTGTAGCTTCAGTTAATGTATCTGCAGGAATAGCAATTCGTGGATGCATATAACCCCTCCTCATTTAGTTCTCATGATATTATAATCAAAGCATAATTCATTTGGAATAGCAATCAATATTTTTAATAAAAAAGATATAATAGAAGATGAAAGAAGGAATGTAAAGATGCTTGAATTAACTAATATTAACTCGACGTTCAACTTAAATAATGGAGTCAAGATTCCCTGTGTGGGATATGGTACATTTAGGACTCCTGCAGATGTAGCTGAACAGGCCGTGAAAGAAGCAATTGAAACTGGTTATCGACACATTGATACTGCGGCAGTTTACGGAAACGAAGAAGCAGTAGGAAAGGGTATTAAGGATTCAGGAATTAAGCGTGAAGACCTTTTTGTAACTAGCAAGTTATGGAATACTAATCGTGGCTATGAACAAACGAAGAAGGCTTTTCAAGAGACGCTTGATCGTTTACAGATGGATTATTTAGACCTTTACTTAATTCACTGGCCCGCTAATGAAAAGCAGTTTGGAGATGATGCTGCTAAGATTAATGCTGAAACATGGCGCGCAATGGAAGATCTTTATAATGAAGGTAAAATTCGGGCGATTGGGGTAAGCAATTTTATGCCTCACCATATTGCAGAATTAATGAAAACGGCCAAAGTAGCGCCAGCAGTTGATCAAATTGAGGTTCATCCAGGTTGGCCACATACGGAAGAAGTTAAATACTTACAAGCACACAATATCTTAGTTGAGGCATGGGCTCCTTTAGGTGGTCAAGGTGCTAAAGTATTAACTAACCCAACCATGATTCAAATCGCTGATAAGTATCAAAAGACGCCAGCGCAAGTCTGCTTACGTTGGATTCTCCAACAGGGGATTCTTCCATTACCGAAGTCTGTACATAAAGAACGGATGGTAAGTAACCAAAATATATTTGATTTCGAATTAACGGATGAGGATATGCGCAAGATTAGTTTATTGCCAAACCTTGGCGGTCAATGTGCTGATCCAGATGAGGTTGATTTTTAGGAAATATGAAATTGATGCAGTAATATTAGGTATCCAGTCAAATTAAAATAGTATGCTAAAAAGTCTCGAGCCTTCACGGAAGAGGCTTTTTTGATATAATTCTTTTAGCTAATAACGAGGAGAATTTGAAAATGAAAAATGCTTATCGCGCTTTTCACCAATATTCTTGTCAGTTCAGGAAAAATTGGCTTGAATATTTAATATTATTTGGTGGTCTTGATATTGTAAATCAGTTTCTGGTAATCCCCTTTTTTCGCTGGATAACTACCTTTGTCCTGCAGGCAGGAGAAATTCCGTTTATTTCATATCAAAATATTGTAATTATTCTGACCCATCACCCATTAGTGGTAGTAAGCCTTTTAATTGAATTAATATGCCTAATGGTAATCATTTATGGTGAATTTATGCTCTTGTTGACGGGCTTTCGTGAAATTGGCTTGCCAGAGTTTAGCTGGCGCCGGATGTTTAGACAAACGCAAGAAACTTTATCGTTGTTAAATTTTGGATCGTTAATTTTATTATTAGGTTACTTCTTGCTTATTATTCCATTTGCGGATATCATCTTTCGAACTCCCCTGCTGGCGAAAATTCAAGTTCCTCAGTTTATTGTTGATTATCTTACCCGTAATGTGTGGCTTATTGGTGGATTGACCTTGTTCTATCTTTTGATGACGATGATCGGTATTCGTTTGATATTGACAATGCCATTAATGGCTTACCAACACTTGCGGTTAAGAACTGCTATGTCACAGAGCTGGCAAATGACAAGTAAGCTAAGATGGTTGAAATTTTTGATTCAAATTGTACTGATTACAATAATTGTGGGTGTTATAACTTTTATTTTTTACCTCATGATTTACCTTCTCCAAGTTGCTCTGGACTTATTACCCGGGAAATTATCCTTGATTACTGCTATCTTTAACCTGTCGATCTTACAGCTTGGTGGTGAAGTACTAGCGGTATGGGCAGGAACAATTATCTTACTGGTAGTCGTTAACCCGTTAACTAGCATTAGTGAACTGGCGACAAGTCCTGAACATCCATCACGAGGTTTGCTTACCTCCTTTATGCTTGTTTTTCTTGTAATTGCTTTGGCGACCCTTGCAAATAATACTTTTTACATGATGGGAACGGGGATTAAACGCCCAGTGACTATCTCTCACCGAGGGGTTGCTGAAAAAAACGGGGTGCAAAATACTATTCCAGCAATGGAAAAAACAAGTAAACTTAGGCCAGATTATATTGAAATGGATTTGCATGAAACAAAGGACCACCAGTTTGTTGTGATGCATGATGAGAATCTTAAAGAACTAACAGGAGTAAACAAAACACCTCATGAGCTAACATTGAAGCAATTAACACGACTAACAGCATATGAAAATGGCTATCATGCTAAGGTTGCGAGTTTTGATCAATATTTAGCAGCGGCTGAGAAACATCATCAGAAACTTCTGATTGAGATAAAAACAACACCACATGATTCAAAGCAGATGCTCCAGAATTTTAATCGCCGGTATGGGAAGAGAATTTTGCGAGACCATGACCAAGTTCACTCACTCGACTACAGTGCTGTGACTAAGTTAAAAAAGATTAATCCGCGGTTAACAGTCTTGTATATTCAACCTTATAATTTGGGTAATCCCCAGGGAGTTGCTGACGGATTTTCGATGGAATATTCAACATTAAATCAGGACTTCATTACTCAAGCCCAGTGGCAACATAAACCGGTATATGCATGGACAGTTAATGACACAGATTTAATGAAACAGACTATGTATAACCATGCTGATGGGATAATTACCGATAATTTAGGGGAATTAAATGCAGCAATTAAAGATTTTACTGGTAAGCAAAGTTACGCTAATCGAATTTTAAACTATATCATTGTTGTTCCTACAAGCGGAGGAATTGAACCGTAAAAAACACTCGAGAACTAATCGCCTTAGTGACTTAGCTGTTCTCGAGTGTTTTTTATCCAACATGATGCTTCTTTAGTTGCCTAATAACAATTAACGCCACTATTCCACCGATCATTCCTTGGATAAAGTTTGAGCCTAAACTCAAAAAACCGGTGATTACATGGTACATGACGGTATTGCAGATAAAGTAGATTGCAATCATTACAATTGTTCCGGCTAAGATTGCGGTCCATTTACCCCAGGTGGTGTTGCCATATTTTTTGTAAATCCAGCCACTGATAAATCCTTCCAAACCATGAGCGGCAAATGAAAATAAGGCATCTTGCGGAAAGCCAGAGATAAGGTCAAGGAACATCCCGCCAAAGCCACCGACAATTGTTCCGGCTCCTGGCCCTAAAAGCATGGCAGCGATGAACACACCAGCATCACATAAGTTGACGTTACCATGTGTCCATGGAATAGGGATAAGAAAGAAACGACCGAGGACAAGAGTTAGTGCTAATAACATTGCAGCAATGATTGAGCGACGCAACCGAAAAGTAGATTCCATATTTAAAACTCCTAACATAGTCAATTGTGAGTAATTTTACAATGATTTTTAAAAAATTTCAGAGAAAAATCGCACCGTTATTTATCTGTTGATATAAATAAAAATTAACTTAACATCTTGTACAATAGTAATTGTGTTAAAACGTTATGTAATAAAGGCGATAATTGATTTTCAATCGATAATCAATATTCCTATTTTATATATTGATTAAATGAAAATAATGCGTATAATGAATTGTGAAAATTGGAACATGATATGAGGTGTGTTTTATGAAGGTTATTATCGTTGGTTGTACACACGCGGGAACGATCACCGCTACTCAAATTTTACAAAATCATCCAGAAACAGAAGTCGCAATTTATGAACGGAATGATAACGTTTCATTCCTCTCGTGTGGGATTGCTGTTTACTTGAGCGGGGATGTTGGTGATCCAGATGCGATGTTTTATTCAAGCCCCGAACAACTTGCTGCCATGGGTGCAACAGTTCATATGCAACATAATGTAACTGATATTGATCCTAAGACTAAGACGGTCACAGTGACAGATCTTGTGACAGGTGAAACAAAGACCGACCATTACGACAAATTAGTTGATACTACAGGTTCTTGGCCAGTAATTCCACCAATTGAAGGTGTAGATGGGCCTCATGTTTATTTATGCAAGAATTACCACCATGCTAAAGAATTATTCAACGTTGCTAAAGATGCGCAACGAATTGTTGTAATTGGTGGAGGCTATATTGGGGTTGAATTAGTAGAAGCTTATACTCGTCAAAACAAGGATGTTACATTGATTGATGGTTCACCACGGATGCTTCATAAGTACTTTGACCGCGAGTACACTGATCGGATTCAACAAGAATTTGTAGATCACGGAGCTAGTTTTGCCTTTGACCAACGAGTAACCGGATTTGAAAATCATGAAAATGGTGTAACTGTTAAGACAAATAAGGGCAACTATGATGCAGATATTGCTATTCTTTGTGTTGGTTTTCGTCCGAATACTGACCTCTTAAAGGGTAAAGTGAAGATGCACGATAATGGGGCAATCATTACGAATGAATATATGCAATCATCTGACCCAGATATTTATGCTGCCGGTGATTCAACAGCTGTTCATTATAACCCAACTGGTAAGGATGCGTATATTCCATTAGCTACTAACGCTATTCGGCAAGGAACAATTGTTGGAACAAATCTCTTTGGCAATACGATGCGCGATATGGGAACCCAATCTAGTTCTGGATTAAACTTATACGGGACAACGATGGTATCATCTGGATTGACTTTGGAGAATGCCAAAGAAGCGGGCTTTGATGCCGCCGCGGTAACAATTGAGGATAACTACCGTCCCGAATTTATGCCGACAACAACTCCTGTATTAATGACATTGGTGTGGGATAAGAAGACTCGACAAATTCTTGGTGGACAGTTTATGAGTAAGCATGATGTTTCTCAATCTGCTAACATCATTTCCTTATGTATCCAGGATAAGCACACGATTGATTATTTAGCATTTGTTGATATGCTATTCCAACCACACTTTGATCGTCCGTTTAACTATGTAAATATTCTTGGTCAAGCGGCGGTCAAGAAGCAGGCTGAATTAGAAAAATAATCGTAAAAAAGATGAGGCTCAGAAAGAACAAAAAGTTTTTTCTCTGAGCCTCGTTATTTTTAAAAATCGCCGTTCATAATTGAATCTTTTACAATCATATAATCAACCTTCCGAATAGCTTCGAGGTCGCGACCACCCGAGTAAGAAATAGCTGATTGGAGATCTTCCTGCATTTCAGTTAAGGTGTCCTTGATGGAGCCGCGGTAAGGAACGAGCATCTGCTTTCCTTCAACATTTCGATAAGCACCTTTTTGAACCTCAGATGCAGAACCCCAGTATTGCTTGTATTGTTTTCCATCAATGGTGATGACATGTCCTGGTGATTCGAGGTGACCGGCAAGCATTGATCCAATCATCACCATTGAAGCGCCAAAACGAACAGACTTAGCAATATCTCCATTGTGTCTGATGCCACCGTCAGCGATGATTGGTTTCCGCGCGGCTTTAGCACACCAACGAATAGCGGATAATTGCCAGCCGCCAGTACCGAAACCAGTCTTTAGCTTAGTGATGCAGGCTTTACCAGGACCAACTCCAACCTTAGTAGCATCTGCCCCTGCATTTTCAAGGTCGCGAACAGCTTCGGGAGTTGCAACGTTCCCCGCGGTTACAAAGGTATCTGGGAGCTTTTCTTTGATGTATTCGATCATTTTAATTACAAAATCTGAATGACCGTGAGCAACATCAATCGTAATATACTCTGGATTTAATTGTTCGGATTTTAGCTGATCAATAAACTTATACTCATCGTCCTTAATCCCGACCGAAATCGAAGCAAATAATCCTTTTTCGTGCATCATTTTAACGAAAGCTGCTCGTGTCTCTGGATTAAAGCGGTGCATCACGTAATAATAGTCATTTTGGGCAAGCCAAATTGCTAAATCTTCATCGATGACGCTCTCCATATTTGCAGGTACAACAGGGATCTTGAATGTGTGCGGGCCAAACTTGACGCTTGTATCTGCTTCCTTACGGCTCTTGATTACACATTTATTTGGGACCAACTGAATATCATCATAATCGAATGTTTTCATTAGGGCAGCTCCTTTTTAAAAAATTACCGTAATTATTATGCGCTAAAATGTATGAAGCGTCAACGAAAATAGCGTACATTTATTAGACTATATCAAAAAATAGTTCGATAAACTGTTGACGCCAAGAACTTAATCCGGTAAAATAGCGAAGTAAAAACGTTAATTTTAGAAAATATAACTATGAGGTGAAAATAAATGTCATCAGTTGTTATTGTTGGTAGTCAATGGGGCGATGAAGGAAAGGGTAAGATGACCGATTACCTAAGCCAAGAAGCGGACGTGGTAGTTCGTTCACAAGGTGGTAATAATGCAGGTCACACAATTGCATTTGATGGTAAGAAGTTTGCCCTTCGTCTAGTACCATCAGGGATTTTTGCTAAAGACAAGTTAGCGGTGATTGGTAATGGAGTGGTTATTAATCCACCAGCATTATTAAAGGAACTGCATTATCTTCAAGACAACGGGATCGACATTTCTGGTTTACGGATTTCTAGTCGTTCACACATTACCTTCCCATACCACATTCTTCTTGATAAGTGTCAAGAAGAGGCAAAAGGTGATCACAAGGTGGGTACGACCAAGAATGGGATCGGCCCTACCTACATGGATAAGGTTTCACGGGTTGGTATCCGGATGTGCGACTTGCTCGAAAAGGATACCTTTAAAGAAAAACTTGAACGTAACTTGGCTGAAAAGAACGAATTATTCACTAAGTTATACCATGTTGACCCAATTAACTTTGATGACATTTTCGAAAGTTACTACGAATACGGTCAAGAATTAAAGCAATACGTTACTGATACAGCTCAAATTGTCAATGATGCCCTTGATCAAGATAAGAAGGTCCTCTTTGAAGGCGCACAAGGGGTTATGCTTGATGTTGACCAAGGAACATATCCATACGTTACTGCTTCTAACCCAATTGCGGGAGGAGTATGTACTGGTGTTGGCGTTGGCCCTAATAAGATTGAAACTGTTGTTGGGATTTGCAAGGCTTACTCGACGCGGGTTGGTGCTGGTCCGTTCCCAACCGAATTAACTGACGAGATCGGTGACCAGATTCGTGAAACAGGTCATGAATACGGAACGGTTACGGGTCGGCCACGGCGCGTTGGTTGGTTTGATAGTGTCGCAATGCGTCATGCACGGCGGGTTTCAGGAATTAGTTGTCTTAGTCTTAACTTGCTTGATGTTTTGACTGGTTTGAAGACCGTTAAGATTTGTACCTCATACAAACTTGATGGTAAGCAAATTGATTACTATCCAGCTAGTTTGAAGGAACTTGAACGTTGTGAACCAGTTTATGAAGAACTTCCAGGATGGGACGAAGATATTACTGGTGCGAAGAAGTTTGAAGACTTACCAATTAATGCACAAAATTACTTGAAGCGGGTAAGTGAATTATCAGAATCACCACTTGCAACTGTTTCCGTTGGTGCTGATCGGATTCAAACGATTATCGTTAAGGACCCTTGGGAATTAGCACATAAATAAATAGATGAAAGCTTCTAATGTTTGAATAATCTTTAAGCATTGGAAGCTTTTTATTTTCTTGGTTCCCTCTATGGTATAATCGAGGCAAATAAACGTTATAGGGGGTAAGATGATGACACAGCCAACACTAACAGTAGAAAAACATTATTTGAATTGGCCACTTAACCGTCCTTTAAATCAAGCTGACATAATGCATGAGTTGGGTGTGCATGCATCTGATGAAACGGGCCAAGATCTAACAAGTAAGGTCATGATGAACCTAACCCAAGTAGATGTTAACAAAGCAGGAGAATACCCTGTGATGTTAAGTGTAATGGATAATAACGGACAAAGTACTCAGGTAAGCATCACCCTAAATATTCAACCGATGCGGACACAGAATGCAACTCAGAAAACTGCAGCGCCCCAAAAGTCAAGACGGGGATGGTTATGGGTTATTATCGTAATCGTAGTTATCTTATGTGCATGGTGGGCAATCAGCGCTCATAACCAGCAAGCAGCTAATCAAGCGGCAACTGATAGTCAGCAGAGCAGTCAAATAAGCAATAATTCAAGCAGTATCAGCGATCTAACAAAAGATAATCAACGTCTCGCTAACCAAGTGGCAGAACTTAAAGGGGCAACTCAACAATACCAAAAAGACCACGATCAACAAGCATTAGAAAGTCGCCTTGATAAGATTCAAAGTCAAACTCAAGACTTGCAAAATCAAGTGCAAAGCAACAGCGTGAAACAAGATTTAAACCAAGTTAATGAAACCGTTAATGAAGTACGGGAAAACCCAGATAATGGGACGAAAATTGTCAATAACTTAAAGAATAAGGGTGATTTTCAAGAAATCTGGGGAAACATTAGCCAAGAAGTCCAGAAGTGGCTAGATGAATTTGCTAATTAGTGAGTTTGACAGCGGCAAGATAGACCCTTAAAATGGTAATAATAATTAGCGAGATTTCCCGTTAAGTTGTTAGGGATGATGGGAAAACTCAAGTAAATGCTGGATCCTTCCTTAGATTAGCGGAGGGTCTTATTCTTTTGAAAGATTTTAAATTAATTAAGGAAGTGACATGATGGCTCATGAGATCTTAGACGGCTCAAGTATGCAACGTGCATTGACCCGGATTACTTATGAGATTATCGAACAAAATAAGGGTGTCGATAACTTAGTATTTGTTGGAATTAAGACGCGAGGAGTATATTTAGCAAAGCGCCTCGCCAAGCGACTAAATCAGTTGGAAAATGTAGAAATTCCCGTGGCAGCACTTGACGTCTCTCTTTACCGTGATGACCGTCATGTACCAGACTATACTCAAGAACCAACCGTAAAAACTGATCAATTAGATATTGATATTACTAACAAACATGTTATTTTGGTTGATGATGTACTCTTCACTGGACGAACAGTTCGGGCGGCCTTAGATGCCTTAATGGATATGGGGCGGCCAAACCGAATTTCATTAGCGGTCCTTGTCGATCGGGGACACCGTGAATTACCAATTCGGCCAGATTTTGTCGGGAAGAATATTCCAACTGCAATGAATGAAACTGTTCATGTAGCAGTTGAAGAATATGATGGCCATGAAGATGTAACAATTGAGCATAATTAAAAGAAAGGGAGCCACGAAAAGCCCCCGTAATTAACAACAGGCCTCCATCGTTCGGTTTTACCAGACGATGGAGGCCATTAATGTACTGCACTGTTTATCTTATCTTCCGCCACCAATCCACCGTTGAATGCTCATTAAATACCCGGGTACCAAATTTTTTCTGAAACCACCGGACTTGTTGGGGAGTAAATCCTCGAAATACTAATGGTAAGTTTTTCCAGTGAGAATAAAGGGCATAGAGAAGAAGGATGTATTGTTCTTTACTAATATCATCTACTGGAATCTCACTAACCATGGTCATTGAAATTCCTGTCCCTAGTGCAGGAAATGTATCAAGACTAATCTTGTAGATTGGATGGTGACCGATATTGGTAGTAAATACTATTAATGCTTGTTTCTGTCGCGGACGATAAATTTTTTCGATCCGCTTATTGATCTTGTGAACTTGGCGCTTCGTTGGATTAAGAATTATATTTCGCATATAAAAGCCTCTAATCGAACATCTGTTTAGGAAATAGTATATCATACTTAGAAATAGAACAAATCATGTAAGGTTTTTTTGCTGATATGATTTTATTTATTCTTTTCGTTGTAATTACACTATTTTTATTAATGCGGTATGATTGGATTAGTGAGTTTAGTATTAATCGTGCAGGATATCTAATGTCAAACTGGTTTGCAATCTTATTTTGGTTAATGCGACGTGAGTGAGCTGAAAATAATTGGAGGAATAGAAAAAACGCCCAATGACTGCACAAATCATTGAACGCATTAGTTTAGAGAATAATAGTAGCTGATATCGCACATTATCTGCTACTAGTAAAATGTTAAGTCTAATTGAGGCAAATAACTAAAAAACAACTATTGGCACCACCCTAGAAGAAAGAACAATTTAATCTTGGGAGTTTATTTAGGTTATGTCCTTATTAAAATGAGAAAAAGTTAAGGATACTCTAGAAGTCATTAAGCAATAAAATTGATCTCTTCACAAATTGCTTTTGATGTTAAAGCTTCAATTCGTTGATATTTTATCAAGTAATTTATCAATAGTTAATAGTTTTACGAGATTATGCACTCACTGTGTACAAGTGATACCAAGAATATACTTTGTTCTAATAAGAGTGTTATTTTACTATATTTTTACTAATTGCTTATATTAAGATAATATAGTTTGGAGTTTATATAGGAGAGAAAAAGATGGATATTCGTAAAATTAATACGTTAAATAGAATTAAGGAAGGATTTATTACTGTTTTAGATACCAAAAAGCTATCAGAATGTACTACTAATGATATTGTGAATAGCGCTGAAATCAGTAAGAAAACCTTTTACAATTATTATCAAAATAAGCAGGATCTTCTTCATGAAATTGAGAATGATCTATTGGAAGGTCTGAAAGAAGCTCTCGTAATTGATCGGGAGGAACTAAAAGTTGTCGAGCATTTACCAGGTGCAGATGAAATTAAGGAATTAGCAGAAGTTGCTTTTAATCATACGTTAGCTTTTTGTAATGAGAACAAGCATGCATTGTCAAATTTGCTTTCCTCAAATGGGGACATGCAGTTTTATCAAATGATTGTTGAAGTAGCAAATAATGAATTTGATGCGCGAGTTCCGTATTTATTTGGTGACATAAATATTAAAGAAGCTAATGTGAAGTCGCCATTGCCGTTTTCATTTATTAAAACCCTCTATATCAATACAATTGTTAACTTGTTAATGCTTTGGGGTGCCGCACCAGACTCTTTAAGCATTAACGAAATTAAGTCAATTGCAGGTTTGATCCAGACAAAGTCACCAGTTGAATTGATTCAAATTTATAAATCATATTTAAACTAGAAAATGAGGAGCCGAAAAAATTTTTTCGGTCTCCTCATTTTTCTTTATCTGAAATTCTTTTTAAATTAATTGCCTTTCCAATACCGTGCCCGGGTAAGTAATTCCCGTGAACGTTGGTCAGCCGGTCGATATCCTTTATTAAATAGATGGCGGAAATACATCATATTGTAAAAGAAAGCGAAGAAAACAGATGGCCAAGGGAATTGAAGCAAGCTAGTTAACCCGAAAAAGAGGGCAACTAAAGCATAATCCATAGTTAATACGATCATTAAAATAAAATTATAGTAGTCAGCCCGAAAAAGTGCTGGCAGTGGCCCGAACCAAAGAGTTGTCCAAGAAAAGCCGACTTTGGCGATTCGGATATCCCCCTGGTCATTAACGATTTTAGCGTAATTTGGTGGGAGGGGGAGATTGTTTAAATTAAACGGATTTTGGTTATCATTATTGTTATTACCAAATGGGTTTTGCATATCTCGTCCACTTCTTTCTATAAATAATAATATTAACACAATGAGTAATGGATAGGAAACGTCTCTACCAGGCTTTCAAGGAATATTAACAATTATATGGTAAACTCAAAGTGATAACCATGAAAGGGGAAATAGAGGATGCTTTTTTTCCTAAACGATAATATTCAACGAAACAAATCAGGAATTGAGCATGCGCAAATTAAGCGTCTGCATCTGTTTGAAAAATATCATCAACCGGCTAAGATTGTTACCCGGCAATATTCTAATGAATTACACTTGGTAACAGCAGAAGCAGGAATTGATGATCGTAACTTTATTAACTTGTTTGATTATTTTCAGGAGGCTTGTGAAGTCCCGCAAAGGAATATTCGAATTAAAGATATTCCGGTTAACCCTCATTGGGAGCGCAAGGCCGATGGGATTAATTATAATTATTATCAAAATGGCAAACGTATTCTCTATATCCGTCGGCGCAGTGATACTGATCGGCGGGTAATTAATATTCAATATTTTGATCATTATGGAAAGCTTCTCAAAGTTAGTTGGTTTGACAGCCGCGGTTTTATCTCGGTTGAACAACTTTATGACTGGGATGGAAAAATGGCAACGGAAAACTATTACCGTCCAGATGGGACCTTAGCAATCCAGCTAGCCCACCAGCAGGATAAGCGGGGAAAGGAAATTAAAACTTACCATCTTTTTAATTACCATGGTCGTGACTATCAATTCAGCGGTTTTGACCAGTTAACCCGGTTTTTCCTCGATGAGTTGGTCACGGACAAGCAAATCTGTGGTGAAGGTCCGGTTGGCTTTATCGTTGACCGGGTTTATGAACTAGGCTGGGCAGTTTTGCAAATGAAGCACCGGGTCTTTCGGGTTCTTCAACTGCATAATGACCATGTCAATAATCCTAATGATATGCTTCATTCTACCCTTAATTATAACTATGATTGGGGACTTAAGCACCTCCAAGATTGGGATGGGGTTATTGCCCTAACTCCGCAACAACAAGAAGATCTTCAAGACCGGTTTGGCAAGTTTGGTGTGAAGATATACCGGATTCCCGGTCCGATTGTTCCTGCGGCAGTTATTAATAAGCGTCATGTTCCTTTTAAAAAACGAACGAAGAAACAAGTTGTCATGGTTGCCCGCTTGTCTCCTGAAAAACAGCAAGATCACCTATTAAAAGCATGGCCACAAGTACTAGCGGCTGTTCCAGATGCCAAACTCGATTTTTGGGGTTATGCTAATGATGATTTTGATAAGACGCTCAATAAAATTGTCAAAGAGGAAGCGATTAATAGTTCTGTGACCTTCCATGGGTATACGGATGACGTCAATTCGGTTTACGAAGACGCGCAATTACTTATTTTGCCAAGTCGGGCTGAAGGGTTACCGCTATCCTTAGTGGAGGCCCAGTCTCATGGGTTGCCGATTATTGCTAATGACATAAAATATGGCCCTTCCGATGTCGTTATTGATCAACAGGATGGATTGCTGACCAAGAACGGTGATATTGATGGGCTGGCGCAAGCGATCATTCACTTATTGCAAAATCAAGAGCAGTTAGCGCAGATGAGTGAAAATGCTTATGCTGATAGTGAGCGTTATTCTGAACCAAACGTGATGAAGTTATGGAATGAATTAGTTGCTGACATGAAGGAAAAGGGGGAAGAGTAAAGTGTACTTTTTTGTAAACCAATACTTATTAAGTAACAATTCCAGTGTTGAACATGCTGAATTAAAACGACTAGCCCTATTTAAAAAGCATGGCGGAGAAGCTAAATTGGTGACTCGTGACTTCGACCTCGTTCTTCATGATACCATCAAAAAATTTGGTTTAACTAACGACCAAATTGTTAATATGTATGATTTCTTTGCAAACACGACTGATTACCAAGGTGAAAAGCTCCACACTGAGGATTTACCTTTACCAATTGACTATCAAGTAGGAACTGGAAATAACTATCGTGAAGTAAAAGACGGTGACCGCCTCGTTTGCGAAGTTCACTTTGCGGCTGGAACGATTGGGCAAGTTAACCATGTTGATTACTTTGATATTGCTGGTAATATGACTCTTCGCCAACAATATGATATTCGTGGCTTTAAAGCAGCTGACGAATTCTTTGGTGAAGATGGACAGGAATACTATGCGCGTTATTATCGCCCCAATGGAGAAACGTATCTTGAACGGTATTTTGTAAAATCGGTTGAAAATACCCCGATCAATTCTCTGAATGTTTTACGTAATTATCAGGGACAGGATCGTTTCTTTGATTCTTTAGAGGACCTCTTTATCTTCTTTTTAGATGAATTGAATAAGGCGAATGGTGAGGACAATATATTTATTGCTGATCGGCCAGCAGTTGCGATCAAACCGGTTCAATCAATGATGACAAAAGCAAAGAAGTTCTTATGGCTTCCGATGAACCAGGTTAATGATGGTCAGGACTTAATAAATGGTCCCTTAAATGCTATGCTACAAGACCCTGTTACTACGGATGCGGCCAAGTGGGATGGGGTAATCGTCATGACTGCAAAACAAGCTGAGATTCTCCAGCAACAAATTCACAATGCTGTGCCGATCTATGTAATTAATGGGGCCCCAGTTCTTGCTAACTATGCACGGATTAATGAAGCTGATCGGACACCAGGAAAGTTGATTTATGTTGGGAGATTGGCAGAAGATAAGCAAACTAGTCAACTAATCAATATGTTTGCGCAGATTCATCATCAAGTTCCTGAAAGTAAGCTAACTTTCTATGGTTATGGCACTAGTGAAGATATGGATAACTATAAAAAGCAGGCTAAAAGTCTTGGATTAGATAAGGCGATTGAGTTTGCTGGTTACCAGATATCATTAGATGAGGCATATGATCAAGCTCAATTATTTGTCGATGCAAGTCGAATCGATGCGCAACCATTAGCGATGGGCGAGGCCTTAAACCATGGGGTACCAGTGGTTTCTTATGATTACCTTTATGGACCACGTGAAATGGTAACTTCAGGTAAAAATGGCGAGATCATTCCTTTGAATAACCAGGGACAGTTCATTCAAACCGTCGTCAAATTATTACAAGACCAAGATAAACTGCAAAGCTTGAGTACTGGTGCCTATGACAATCTAGATGAATTGGCAGAAGAAAAAACTTGGAAGCAATGGCAACAACTATCAGCTATTTAGTCAAAATTGGTTATAATATATTCAGAAGACGAAAAGCAGAAAATAATCAAATGTTTTTGAAGCCTTTGGTCGTTATCTATTGATAATCTAAAGACGAAAATGAGGGCGGAATGATGGATAATTATCAAGCAATGAATTTTTACTATGGACTTCTTAATTTACGTGCCGGTTTCTTTAAGGCTAACTTATGCGAAATACTAATGGCGATCGCACAGAGCATACCTGATGAAAATCAACAATCAGCAACGGCATACCATACTGTGGACAAGGATCTAAGTCAAGACCGTGAACAAGTGAAGCATGATCAAGTTGAATTTGGATCATTTTATGAAGATGGTCATATTTTACATAATGTCAAGATTAATACCCAATCAGACTTTTTCCTCGATCCGACCCGGGAAGATACCGTCAAGTGGCATGTTAGTTTCACGGTTGCTAAAGATGTCCGACCAGCCGATCAATTTACTGTTCAGCTATCATCAAATTTGATGGTTGCGCCTAATGGTCATCCTGAAAAACCAGTTCCTGACTTTAGTGATCAAGATGGGGTTGTTATTGCGATGGGGGCCTATGACCGTGATAAACACGAACTTGTCTATACTTTTACCAATTACGTAACCGAGCATCGACAAATAATTGGTGAATTAGAGGGAGAACTAGCAATTGATCCACTAACAACCCCAGAGAACGAATTTGGCTTAGAATGTTTTATAAGTGTTGATGATTACCGAAAAGACTTTACGATTGATATTGACTATCCAGATCTTGCTAACGATATGTTTCTTGGGATTTCTAGTCGGATGATGCATTTTGATAAGGATCAGCAGCTCTTTGAAGATATTATCTATGTTAATCCGGCACAAAAAGACCTTAATCATGCCTATATTGTCTTTAACACGAGTGATCTAGTGGAAGAATTATCTAATGCCATCGTCAAACCGTCAACAATGCGGATTGAAATTTATCGTAATTCACGGGGATTAAAGTTGCCTCAATCATATGGGGTAAACCTCCAACGACTACGGGATATTTCTAATCGATTCCCAGTAGTGGAAGGTGATCACCTTGTCGAGACGCCTTATACAATGTCTTTTGCTGATAACAAGATGCGTTTGAATTTTGGTGCGGATCAGACTAATGAGTCCTATATTATTAGGGTGGTTGGCCAATATAATGATGAGCTTGATGGAACAGTACGATTGCGGGCTCGTTTATTTGGGATGGACCAGCAAAATGTTTATATGAGTAATTCTACGGCTGCGACAGCTACTGGAACTTCGATGGTCGCAAGTGGTCATGCTATTTCTAAGGAGAAATTAGCAGAGGCGGCAGCGGTCACAACAGAAGACTTGAAGCAAGAAGAACCTTTTGAATCTTCAGCAATTGAAGGAGTGGCGGAAGATGTTGATATTTCCTTTGCTTCTGATCATCAGGAGCAGTTTACTAGTTCTCAAGCGGAAGAAGAGGAAATACCAATCGAAGAAAACCAAGAAAATATCCCGATTAATAATGTTGCTGTGGAAGAGCAAGTTGAACCTCAAGAAGATTTTCCACAAAGTGCAGTTTCAGTTCCAGATGATGCAGCCGTTGAAGAAGAATCTGACTCATCAGCTTATATAATTTCATTTGATTCAGATGAAGAAGAGGAGTTGCCTACTGCTACTGAACAAGAAGGAAATCAGGCGGAAGCTCCTACAGTCAGTGCAGCAGTTGGTGGGGATGAATTATCAATCTCCTTTGACATCACGCCGCAAGCGGCACCAACAGAACCTACTCAGACATTATCTGAAGAATCCGCAATCCCTGAGCCTGCTGTTGAAATTAAAGTTAGTGAAGAGGAGACAAGCGCAGCACCATTACCAATGCCAGGACGACGACCACCTCGTCGGCACAGTCGTTTTCAAAATACAGCACGGTCGAATCATTCGTTGCGTCATTTGCGGAGACGTTAATAAAAAAATGAAGTGTCAGGAGAGATCATCCTGGCATTTTATTTTTACTAAAATGTAATCGTTTACATAAAATGCTTGCAATTAAAAATATAGGTGTTAATATTTAATTGAAGTTGAGTAAACGTTTACATTAATAGTTAAAGTGAAAATTATAGTAGTTTTATGGAGAGAGGTTTTATTTTATGGAAAACAATCATTGGTGGAATAAATCGGTTGTTTATCAAATTTATCCCAAAAGTTTTCAAGATACCAATCATGATGGTGTCGGTGACCTTCGTGGAATAATTGATCGTCTTGATTATATTAAGAAATTAGGTGTTGATGTCATTTGGTTAAACCCCATTTATGAGTCGCCACAAGTTGATAATGGTTATGATATTAGCAACTATGAAGCAATTAACCCAACTCTTGGCAACATGGATGATTTTCAAGAATTGATTGATGGCATCCATGAACGTGGAATGAAATTGGTCATGGACTTAGTTGTTAACCATACTTCTGACCAACATGACTGGTTTAAGGAATCACGAAAGAGCAAAGACAACCCATACCGTGATTATTATATTTGGCGTGACGGTAAGGATGGTGAAGAGCCAAATAATTGGGGTTCCTACTTCTCTGGAGCTGCTTGGAAATATGATGATGAATCCGGCCAATATTACCTTCATCTTTTTGCACCAGAGCAACCAGATCTAAATTGGGAAAATCCGAAAGTTCGGCACTCTGTTTATGACATGATGAACTGGTGGGCTGCCAAGGGTGTCGATGGTTTTCGGATGGACGTTATTAACCTAATTTCTAAGCCGGATGGATTGCCAGATGCTAACAAGAACGAAGATGAGAAATACGCCAATGTTGAACCGTTAGTATCAAATGGTCACCGCATTCATGAGTTCTTACAAGAAATGAATAAGAATGTTATGAGTAAGCATAAGATGGTGACGGTTGGTGAAACACCGGGTGCTACACCGGAAGACGCCGAGAAGTATGCCAGTCTTGATAATAAAGAATTAAATATGATTTTCCAATTTGAACACATGGGCCTTGATAGCAACCCTAATCCAGCCCTTGGTAAGTGGGATGATCGCAAGACGAGCCTTAAAGATTTGCGGGCAAACTTAACGAAGTGGCAAGAAAAATTGTACGGCAAGGCTTGGAACTCCCTTTATTGGAACAACCATGACCAGCCACGGGTTGTATCACGGTTTGGTAATGATCAGACCGAAGATTATCGAGTTAAATCTGCCAAGATGTTAGCGACTATGACCCACATGATGCAAGGAACGCCATATATTTATGAAGGAGAAGAAATTGGCATGACTAACGCCTATTTCCCAAAGCTTGAAGATTACGTCGACCTTGAATCGATTAATGCCTATCACCAACTTGTCGATGATCAACATTTGATTGATGGCAAGACGATGATGAAGTACATTGCAATCCATTCACGTGATAATGCGCGGACACCAATGCAATGGGATGATAGCGAATATGCAGGATTTTCCGACCATACCCCATGGGAAAAGGTTAATCCAAATTACAAGCAGATTAATGTCAAAAACGCATTAGCTGATAAGAATTCAATTTTCTATTATTATCAAAAATTGATTGAACTACGACACTCAATGCCGGTAATTACTAATGGAAAGTATGCGTTAGTTCCTGGTAATGAAGATGATGAACAGATCTTTGCATATACACGGCAAGATGATAACACTACTTTGTTGGTAATCTTGAACTATACTGATGAGACTGTTAACCGCCATTATAATGTGCCAGCTGATGCGAAGTTACTAATTAGTAATTATGAGGATGATCAAAATGATACTATCCGGCCATACGAAGCTAAGGTTTATCAATACTAGAGTGGGGATGAATAATCATGGATAAATCACTTTCGAATTCGAAACAAAAAGTTGAAACGAAGCAGGTTGATCTGGATACAGGGATGCCAGATTTACCAAAGAAAGAGCTATTTGCGATTACATTTGCTTTTCTGGGAATAAACATGGCTTTCTCACTGCAGAGTTCTCAGATGAGTCGGATTTGTCAAACGATTGGGGCAAATCCTAACAACCTTGGCTTCTTCTTCATTTTTCCACCATTGATGGGAATGATTGTGCAACCGATTATGGGGAAGATGTCAGATCGGACGTGGAATCGCTTTGGTCGCCGGTTGCCCTACCTATTATTCGGGACACCGATCGCGGCATTAGTTTTGATTATGCTACCATTCTCTGGTTCACTTGGCTTCGGCTATGGTTCAATGGCTGCAATGATTTATGCTGCGACGGCAGTATGTTTGATGGACTTATTTAGTAATATTTGTATGCAGCCATCACGAATGATCGTTGGTGACATGGTTAATAACAAGCAGAAGAACTTTGCTTGGTCCTGGCAACAAGTCTTTTCCAATGGTGGGGGAATTTTAGCAACGATCTTACCGTTTATCTTTACGATGTTCGGGATGTCCAATACTGCTAAACGAGGAGTTGTGCCAAACACCGTTATCTGGTCATACCTTTGTGCAGCGGCGGTTCTCCTGTTCACTGGATTATGGACGGTCTTTAATGTTAAGGAATATGATCCGGAAACATATGCAAAATACCACCACATTGATCCCGAAGAACAAAATAAGTCAGTCAGCCTTTGGAAATTAATTAAGACGGCACCGCGCGCTTTCTGGGAAATCAACTTGGTTCAATTATTTAGTTGGTTTGCGATCATGTATGTTTGGACATACACAACTGGCACCTGTGCTCGTAATATTTGGCATACGTCTGATGTAACTTCTGCTGGTTATCAGGCTGCTGGTAACTGGTACGGGATTTTAACTGCCGTTTATAGCATTGCCGGTATTGTTTGGGGATTAATTTATGCTCATGCCAAGGCTGGCTCACGGAAGAAGTGGTACACATTTGGAATGATCGTCGGTGGTTTAGGGTTAATTTGGATGACTTTTGTAACAACTAAGACAACTTCAATTATTGCAATGATCATGTTTGGTATTGGTAACTTCAGTATCAACACGATTCCATTTACCCTTCTTACCTCATCTTTGAATGGTAAAAATGAAGGTGCCTACCTCGGGCTTTTTAATGTTGGGATCTGTGTTCCACAAATTGTTGCATCGTTATGTAGTTTCTTCCTCTTCCCTCTTGTTGGTCACAATCAACCAATGATGCTTTTGCTTGGTGGAATTTCTCTTCTTATTGGGGCTTTAGCTGTCCAAGCAATTCATGAAGGGGTAACTGTTAAAGAAGCATGACACTAATTAAATCTCTCCTTAAATATAGAATAGTTGAAAAGCGGGACTGGAAATCTATCCGGTCTCGCTTTTACTATCTATTTAATTGTTATTGCTTCCAAAGATTGATCTTCTTTAACGTGCAGCAACGCATTGACTGTATCAAGTGAGGTCATCAGTGGTACGTTTTGCGCGATTGTACTTTGGCGGATCTGAAAGCCAAGTGAATCTTGTTCATAATCATGGCGCATAGTGTTGATAACAAGGTCGATTTGCCCAGCTTTTAAGAGTCGGTTGAGTTCATCAATGTTGGATATTTTTTGATGGACGTGAATTCCGTTATCCTTAAAGTGCGATGCTGTTTGCGGGATAGTGAAAATTTGGTAGCCAATTTGAGCAAACCGTTTTGCTAGTAGGATAACGTCTTCTTCATCCTCATTTTCAATCGTAAAGAGAATTTTGCCATTGTTAGGAACTTGAACGTGTGCTCCAGAAAAGGCTTTATGAAGTGCTTTTGCATAGGTAGTATCTGTACCCATCACTTCGCCTGTCGATTTCATTTCTGGACTGAGGTAAGAATCAACGTTCGCTAGCTTGTTAAAACTAAAGACAGGAGCTTTAACATGAATAGTTTGTGGCTCTGGGTAAAGCCCGTTAGTAAAGCCTTGATCAGCAAGGGACTGTTCAAGGATAACTTTGGTAGCGACTTGGGCCATTTCGATTCCTGTAATCTTGCTGAGGAATGGCACTGTTCGACTAGCTCGCGGATTAACTTCAAGGATGTACACTTCATGATTATGAACAATAAATTGGATATTCATGATACCGATACATTTAAGCGCAACTGCTAATTTTTCGGTGGCAGTAACGATTTGTTGTTTAATATCGTCATCAAAATGTTGTGGAGGATAAACTGCCATTGAATCTCCCGAGTGAACGCCCGCATGTTCAATATGTTCCATAATTCCAGGGATAAGGACGTCCTTTCCATCGCAAATTGCGTCTACTTCACATTCCCGTCCTTCAAGGTAGGCATCGATTAAAATAGGGTGATCAGCAGTAATGGAGGCGTTTTGTTGAAGGTATTGTTCCAGTTCTTCTTGATTATAAACAGTCTCCATGGCCTTGCCACCGAGAACATAACTTGGACGAACGAGAACGGGATAGCCGATTTTTTCAGCCGCTTTGATAACGGTGGAGTGAGTAGTCGCGGTTAAACCGATTGGCTGCTTAAGATTTAGATCAGTAATAACTTTATCGAATACTTCTCGATCTTCCGCGGCATCAAGATCTTCAACGGTTGTTCCGAGAATATTAACCCCGTTTTTAACAAGACCTTCTGCTAAATTAATCGCCGTTTGTCCACCGAATTGAACAATCACGCCCACTGGTTGTTCGAGATCAACCACGTTTAGGACATCTTCAAGCGTGAGGGGCTCGAAGTAGAGTTTATCGGAAACCGAGAAATCTGTTGAAACGGTTTCTGGATTCGAATTGATGACAATTGCTTCATAGCCAGCCCGTTGAATTGCCTTAACGCTATGAACGGTCGCATAGTCAAACTCAACTCCTTGACCAATCCGGATTGGCCCTGAACCAAGAACAAGGATCGATGGTTTCTTTGTTTGTTGGCTTTCGTTTTCATGGTCATATGCGCTGTAGAAATAAGGGGTTGAAGAAGCAAATTCGGCAGCACAGGTATCAATCATCTTATATACTGGGAGAACTTCATTTTGTTTTCGGAATTTACGAACTTCTTGTGAGGAAGTATGCCAAAGGCGGGCAATTGTTGCATCGCTAAAACCGTATTTTTTGCCAGTTATCAGTGTTTCCACATCAAATGGCTTGGTACTAAGATCGTCTTCGAGTTCCACCAAGTGTTTGACGATATCGAGGAAATAAGGGGAAATCTTAGTTAAGTCATGAGTTTGCTGAAGGGAGTACCCACGCCGAAATGCTTCTGCTAAATAAAATAACCGATCATCTTGGGGATAACGTAACTTCTTTTCAAGCATATCTGTTGGCGCATGATGAGCTTCTGCTGAAAAGAGGTCTTTTTCATCAATTTCAAGTGAGCGGACAGCCTTATGGAGGGCTTCTTCAGCTGTCCGACCAATTGCCATTACTTCTCCGGTGGCTTTCATCTGACTACCCAGGTGTCGGTCAGCTTGAGCGAATTTATCAAACGGCCAGCGGGGAATTTTGCAGACAACGTAGTCAAGTGCTGGTTCAAATTCAGCAAAAGTCGTCTTGGTAACGGGATTCTTAATTTCATCGAGGGTAAGGCCAACCGCAATTTTAGCAGCCATTTTAGCGATTGGATAACCAGTTGCCTTCGAAGCAAGAGCAGACGAACGGGAAACCCGTGGATTAACTTCGATAACGTTATACTGGAAACTTTGCGGATCAAGAGCCAGTTGGACGTTACATCCCCCTTCGATTTTGAGGGCACGGATTAGCTTGAGCGCGCAATCACGAAGCATCTGATATTCGCGGTCGCTAAGGGTCTGATTAGGGGCAAATACGATGGAGTCACCGGTATGAATTCCCACCGGATCAAAGTTTTCCATGCAGCAAACGACCATTACATTGTCAGCCGCATCTCGCATTACTTCAAACTCGATTTCTTTATAACCAGCGATTGACTTTTCAATTAAACATTGAGTGACAGGGGATAATTCCAAGCCATTCTTGGCAATAGCATGCATTTCTACATCATTATGGCAGATTCCGCCACCTGTACCACCCATGGTAAAGGCTGGACGGACGATTACTGGATATCCACATTGGTGTGCGAATTCGACTGCTTCATCAACAGTATTAACTGTCTGCGAGGCGGGAACAGGTTCACCAAGCTCATTCATTAATTCCTTAAATTTTTCTCGGTCTTCTGCTTCATCAATCGAATCCAGCTTAGTTCCGAGAAGTTCAATTCCTAATTCGTCGAGGAGACCAGTTTTAGATAAGGAGACAGCTAAGTTGAGGCCAATTTGTCCGCCAAGGGTTGGTAAAATTGCATCAGGATATTCTTGACGAATAATTCGAGAGAGGGAGTCAACCGTTAATGGTTCGATGTAGACATGATCAGCAATTTCCTTATCAGTCATGATTGTTGCTGGATTAGAATTAACAAGGACGGTTTCGTATCCTTCTTCACGGAGGGCGAGACAAGCCTGTGTGCCGGAATAATCAAATTCAGCTGCTTGGCCAATAATAATAGGACCAGACCCGATGACAAGAATTTTATGAATATCAGTTCGTTTAGGCATAGGTGAGGACCTCCTTATTACTGTCAATTAATGCCATGAATTTATCAAAAAGCTGTTCAGCATCGTGGGGTCCTGGCGCAGCGTCTGGGTGGAATTGAACGGAAAATGCAGGATACTTTGAATGCTGGAGTCCTTCAACCGTGCCATCGTTCACTTCAAGGTGGGTGATTTGGAGGTCAGTATCATCAATGGAGGATGGATCAACCGCAAAGCCATGATTTTGTGAGGTGAATGCGATCTTTCCTGTTTGGAGATTACGGACGGGATGATTAAAACCACGGTGGCCAAATTTCATCTTATAAGTTTTGGCACCATTAGCTAGGGCAAAGATTTGATGGCCCATGCAAATGCCGAAGATTGGGACATATTTTTCTAATTTCGCGACGGTTGCAGCTGCGTTTGTCATTTCGAGTGGATCGCCAGGCCCGTTGGAAAGGAGGATGCCATCTGGATTGAATGCCATTATTTCACTAATTGAGGCGTTATAAGGAAGGACGATCGCATTGCAGTCTCTTTTATTTAATTCACGGAGAATGCTACTTTTCATCCCGAAGTCAAGAACAACAACAGTTCGCTTAGTTCCCGGATTAGCGTAAGATTCCTTAGTAGATACTTTGCTAATAATGTTATGGGTTGGCGAAGTTTGTTTTAATTGTTCAAGCTTATCTTTGATATCGGTAATATTATCGGTCATGATTCCGCGCAATGTCCCATATTGACGAAGCTTACGGACTAGTTCACGTGTATCAATTCCTTGGAGGCCAGGAATTTGGTGCTTTGCTAAGAAGTTAGGGAGTGAGTCAGTCATGCGCCAGTTGCTGGGAACACGAGCAACATGATGACAAACTACGCCCTTGATTTGGGGATGCAATGTTTCGTTATCTTCACTATTAATCCCATAGTTACCGATGAGAGGATTGGTAAAGACTAAAATTTGATTGGCAAATGATTGATCGGTAATTGCTTCTTGGTAGCCGACCATCCCTGTTGTGAAGACGACCTCACCAAGAGTTGCCTTGGTAGCGCCAAAACCTTCACCGGTATAGACAGTACCATCTTCTAGAATTAAATATCGTTTCATGAGTTTCATCCTTTCTTGCAAAACCCTTCCACTGATCACATAAACTAGTTGCGCGTTGTAAAAAAGTTTAATAAAAAACGCTTAAACCATTGGTGATGGGCTTAAGCGTATACGAAAAATTGAATATATATGTATAATTCAATGTTAGTAATACAACGCTGCCCTTGTTAGCCTCACGGGACCAAATTAAAGGATAATGATTGATACTAAACTACTGTAAATTTATACTTTTGTCAAGTTTTTGATGTATTTTTATACAAAAATATGTTTATTATAAACGAAAAACTGCATAAAGACTTTTAGGTATTATAACAAATCTTATTTAAAATAAAAGTAGGGTCTGCAAATATTGTCTGCAAACTCTACTCTATTTAGAATAATTAAGCTTGGTAAGTTTCTTTGATAAAGAGAACTGAAATTGCACCTAAGAGGGCAGAAATCCCAGTAACAAGCATCATGTTGACTTGGGAACTACCAAGTAATGGGAAGAGACCAAAACTAAGTAGTGAGGCAACCATTTGTGGTACACAGATTGAACCATTAAATAGGCCAAGGTAGGTACCCATGTGTTTACCAGACAAGGCATTTGTAACCATTGTTAATGGGTAGGTGTTCATTGAAGCCCAGGCAATTCCAATCAAAACGAAGGAGAAGATAAGGGCGTTTTGTGAATGGATAAAGAAGATTGATGTGTATCCAATAGCCCCGAGTAAAAGACTGAAAGCATAGCCAGCTTTGTGGTGATTATTAGGAACTTTAGCCAAAACATATGACCATACAACTGCCGCAATTGATTGAACCGCAGTCATAACACCGTACCAGTTACCGGCAGCTTGGTAGGCAGCTGAAGAAGCATCCGTTGTTAACCAAACATTCTTAGCGATGGCCCCCACAGCATAAGTTGAGAGGTACTGGAAAGAGAACCAGCAGAAGAATTGAACTAATGCGACATTCCAAAATACCCGTGGAGCATGCTTTAAGAGGGTAAACCAGTTTCCGCCTTTTTTATTATCTTCTTCTGAAATGCCATGGTAACGAGCATAAGTTGCAGGATCATATTCGTGAACCCGGAAGATAGTAAAGAGACAGGTGATGACTAAAATAACCGCGCCAACGTAGAACGAAATTACAACTGATTGGGGAACAACACCCTTTTTAGCAGTGTTTGATACACCCCACCATGTCAAAAGGAATGGGAAAATGGCTGCTAATACGGCACCAGTATTACAAATTAAACTTTGAATCCCGTATGCATAACTCTTTTGGTCATCATTAACCATATCACCAACCATCATCTTAAATGGCTGCATCGCCATATTTGATGAAAGATCAAGGAAGGCAACGGTAATAGCACCAAACCAGAGGGCGGCTAATGAACCGTATCCAAAGCCGAAACTTCCTGAATTAGGCAGTAAAATCATAACGATGACGGCAATGACCATCCCGATTAACAAGTAGGGAAGACGCCGTCCTCCAAGCTTGGGCGCCCATGTTCGGTCAGAATAATAACCAATGATTGGCTGCACAATCAAGCCTGCAAGTGGTGGAAGTAAGAAGAACCATCCCAAATTATTAGGATTAGCACCAATTGTTTGGAAAATCCGGCTCATTTGCGAACCTTGTAACGTAAAGGCGATTTGAACCCCAAGGAAACCAAAGTTAATCATCCAGATGGTACTCTTTGGTAAGATTGGTAATCCACTCGTCGAAGTTTCTTGGTCTTGGTTAAGTACAACAGACTCATCTTGACTCATGAAAAAACAACTCCTAACGAAAAATGTATAAAATAATTGCAATTTGAGCTTATGTAAGCTCTTACACGATTAATATAACAAACTTATCATTTTTGTGCAACCGCTTGCAAAAAAAGAATATTAAAAAGGCGCGATTTGTTTCAATAAAAGATCGCGACCTTTTTAATGCTCTAATGATTTTTCGCCTAGGAATCTTACGCTATTTCGCGGTGTGATATGGATTGGAATAAATTGTGAGTCATCATCGTTCAATAGGCTCCTAACCGCGATTAACCCCATTTGATAAAAGTCTTGGGTTACGCTTGTAATGGTTGGAATGGTGATGTCACAGAGAAAGGTTCCGTCAATACTAATAAATGATAGGTCTTTCGGAATATCAAGGCCTAGTAAATGAGCCTCTCTGATCATGCCAACGGCCACCATATCACTAGCTGTGATGATCGCATCGAGGTCCTTATCCATTAGTGTTTTGAGCATGTTTTGTTGAGGACCAAAACTGTAATCGCCATATTCAATCCACTCCATATGAGGGATCAAGCCGTGTTCAGTCATTGCCCGTTGGTAGCCGTGAAGTCGTTGCTTACCGGTTGAAGAACGATCGATGCCGGCTAATCCAATCCGTGAGTGTCCCCGTTCAATTAAATAGTTAGCGGCTGAATAACCAATTTCCTCGTTATTTGAACTTGTGAATTTAAATCCAATATATCGGGGATCCGTTTCGTCATAGACCGATACTAACCGACAAGGGGTATTGCTTTCTTGTAAGGTGCGAGCGGCTTGTTCATCGAGGGAGGTTGCGACTAGCAGAATACCGGCAACGTGTCGTTCGAGGGCAACGCTAATTGCTTGATTAAGTAGTCGGGCATCGTGGTTTCCAGCATAAAGAATAAACATTTGGTAACCAGCTTTGTCCGTTTCTGCTTGAATAGCAGCGATGATATCATTTGAGAAATTCGTTTGAGTATTATTTAAGATGACGGCAATTAACATACTGCTGTTGGCAGCTAATTCAGCCGCTGCAAGGTTTTTCTTGTATCCTAGTTCTTTAGCGATTGCTTCAATCTTAGCCGCAGTTTCGGGACGGTAGGATTTCGCCTTTTTGGATAAAACACGAGAAACAGTGGCCGTTGAAACGTGGGCCCGTTGAGCAATATCTTTAATTGTTGGCTTCATAGGCGGGCTTCCTTTATTGTTTTCTTATTAAACCTATTATAATGAAATTGTAATTTTTTGTAAACGTTTTCAATTGGGCTTAATCATTATTTAAAACAAAAATAGGCCGAAAGAAAATTTCTTCCAGCCTACATAGCTATTCCTTATTTCCGTTTCGCAATGATAATTTCACGACTGCTTCACAACGCGCCGTTTGAGGCATCATGTCAATTGGTTGAATGTAGTCAACGTGATAGACACTAGTTAATCGCCGTAAGTTACGGGCGAGAGAAGCCATGCCACATGAAACATAGGCAAACTTTCGCGGCTTAACTTTTAAAATTTGCTTGATTAGTTGGTCATCTAACCCAGTTCGTGGAGGATCAACAACAAGAGCATCAAAGTTGAGACCTTCTTTTTGCCAGCGGGGAAGAACTTCTTCCGCTTTGCCGACTTCATATTTAGCGTTAGTAATATTATTTAGCTTGGCATTTTCGTTAGCATCGGCAACTGCTTCGGGGATGATTTCCATTCCGCGAACAGCTTTTACCCGCGATGCAAGGGAAAGACCGATTGTCCCGATCCCGGCGTATGCATCAATTAAGGTATCATCTTTGTCTAGTTCAAGGGCCTTAGAAGCTTCTTCGTACAATACCTCTGTTTGTTCAGGATTTAGTTGTAAGAATGAGCGTGCCGAGAGTTTAAAATCAAGTCCCATCAGGCTTTCAAGAATTGAATCTTTTCCAGCAAGGTGGATCATTTTATCACCCCAAACTAAGGGTGTATCACCCGGGTTAACGTTTTGCATAACTGAAACAACTGCTGGTAGTTCTTTTTCAATGCGTTCAAGCAGTTCGCGTTTATGAGGAAGTTTAGCAGAATTAGTAATGAAGGTTAATTGGACTTCCCCAGTTGACCATGATTCACGAACTGCTAAGGTTTTGATGATGCCGCTATTGTGCTTTTCATCATAAACTGGGATTTGCAAGTCTTCGATCATCTTTGTAACGGCTCGAACCGTCTCCATTGTCCGGGGCATTTGAACAGCACAAGTCTCCATATCAACAAGGGTATGACTGTTTGGTTGGTAAAGACCGGTTGCTACTTTGCCGTTGACCATTCGGACTTGAAACTGGGCCTTGTTACGGTAACCGTATTCTTCAGGGGCTGCAATAGTTGGGCGAACATCGTAATTACGGTAGCCGTATGGTTGAAACTTTTCGAGACTATCAATGATTACTTGCCGTTTAAACTTTAATTGTTGTTGGTAAGCGAGATTTTCAAGTTCAAAACCACCAGCGATATCAGCGTATTCATCTCGTGGTGTTACCCGATCCCGACTCTTTTTCCGGATCCGGTGAATTTTAGCTTCAAGGTAGCGTGGGAGAACGCGTGTAACTTCCGCGACCACGACTTCATTTGGCAGGGCACCAGGGACAAAACATACCTTGTGCTTATAGTAGCCGATTCCGTGCCCGTTAACGCCAAGGCGACGAATCGTGAGTGGAAATCGTTTCCCAACCCATACATCAACATCTTGTTCATGCTGTTTAGTTTGTGTCATATTATTTCTCCGTTCTATTAATTCAATGTGTTTAATATTTTAGCACATCTCCAAATACCACTGGACAAATATGTCGGGGATGAAAAATCGCGTAATTAATTTTGAGAATGATGACTTAGCCAAACTTATAATCAATTGTTATGGAAATAGTCAATTAAGTGTGCATATTACTAATAATATGTTTTTTGATCGAGTAAAATATAGTAGAATAATAATGTGAAATGTTGCATAAATAACTTAAAGGAAGTGACACGTTTGAAAATTGCTGCAATTGCCGGGTCAAATGCTAATCATTCATACAACCGGATGTTATTAGAATTTATTGCCCGTCATTTTAGTGATGATGATATTGATGTGATTGATATTCGTCAAGTGCCAATGTTTAATGAAAATTATAAGGGAAAGATTCCTGAGGTTGTTGCTGATATTGATCGTCGTGTTTCAAGCGCCGACGCTGTTATTATTGCCAGCCCAGAATACAACCACTCTGTTACGTCTGCTTTGAAGAGTGTAATCGAATGGCTTTCCTATGAAGTTCACCCATTAGAAAATAAGCCGGTCATGATCATCGGTGCTTCTACCCATGACCAAGGTTCATCCCGTTCCCAAGTTCAATTACGAGATATTTTAATCTCACCAGGTGTTAATGCTTATATTTTCCAAAACGAAGAGTTCTTTATGAGTGATGCTGCTAATATCATTGATAAAGATGGCGATATTACTAACGAAACCACTATTCATTTCTTAGAAAAATGTATGCGTGAATTCAAACACTACGCCAAGGCAATCAATCGCATGGTTGCCGAAAAGAAGGAGGCGAACAAGTAATGAAAATCCTTGCTTTAGTTGGAACAAATGCCAATTTCTCATATAACCGGATTTTGCTTAAATACATGAAAAAGCACTTCCGTCAAATGGCTGATATTGAGATCGCTGAAATTAGCCAATTGCCAGCATTTAGCGTTGATACTCCTCTTTCTGAACAAACAGAGGTATGGAAGTTAAAGCAAAAGGTTAAGGCAGCTGATGGGATTATCTTCTCTACTCCTGAATATGACCATGGTATTCCTGCGGCCTTGAAGAGCACGGTTGAATGGCTTTCCTACAAGACCGATGTGTTAAAGCACAAGCCTGTTATGGTTGTTGGTGTATCTTATGGACGTCAAGCTTCTGCAAGATCGCAAGTTCAAATGCGGCAGATCTTGGTTTCTCCTGATTGTGACGCTAACTTGTTGCCAGGAAATGAAGTTTTGATTGGTAATGCTAGTCATTCTTTCTCAAAAGATGGCCGATTAGTTAATGCGGAAGCACGTGATAACCTTGAAATCTGTTTTACCCATTTTGTGGAATACATTCAAATCTTTGAAAATGCAAATAAGGAGGGACTGGATATGTCCATTAAACAACCAACGATCAGTGAAGCGTACATTAGCTTCCCAACTGGTCGGTTGACATTAAAAGAAGTTCAACAAATCTTCAGTACAATCCCATTTGAAATTGACTTAATCGACAGTACTGACCATTTCGCATGGTTCTCTGACAAGCCAAATCGGGAACACGTTCGGAATATAGCTTCTCTCGGAGAAACTGTTCAAGAATGTCATCCACCATTGGCTGTTCCGGCTGTTATGAAGATTATTAACAGTTTCCGGAATGGTGAAAAAGACGTTGTTACCCGTCCATTATGGATGAATGGTCACCGTTCATTGATCCAATACTACGCTTTACGTGATGTTAATGGTCATTACCTTGGAACTATCGAATTTACTGGTAGTGTGGAATATATTCTTAACCTCTTCGAAAATGGTGCCTGGAGTACTGATGGTAACACTGGTGCATCTAAGCATGAAGATGCTAATGACAACAGTGAAGAAGCTGACAGTGTTGACGCATCAACTGGTGCTTCAGAATCAAGTGATGATGATAACGCCGATAATGCTAGTGAAGTGGTTGCGACCCCAGCACCAGCAGCAAACGATGATACTGATGCGGACGCTACAACTGGCGCATCCGATGCAGGCAGCGTAGACGCAAATGATGATGAGGCAGATGCGACAACAGGTGCATCCGAAAACTAATTATGAATAATGAATTGATGGCGCAACGGCATGTGATGACTCATCATGCTCTCGGAACTCGCATAAATTTAACGATTTTTGGTAACGCATATTTTTCGCTGTTAAAGAAATCGATGGACTTAATTGACCGCTATGAAGATCAACTAACGGTTAACCGTAATGAATCAGAAGTAATGTCGGTGAACCATGGTGCAGGTAAAACCCCGAAAATGGTATCGTCAACGACTTTTGACCTCATTGAACTGGCAGTGAAATATAGTCGTGAAAACTTTGGCTTTAACGCTTTGATTGGCCCGTTAGTAAAACTATGGAAAATCGGTTTTGCAGGGGCGCAGGTGCCAAGTGATGCTGAGATCAAAGAGCGGTTAAAGTTGATCGATCCTTATAAAGTATTGTTAAACCGAGACGCACGGACGGTATATTTAGAAGAGCCGGGGATGGAATTAGACCTTGGCGGGATTGCAAAAGGCTATATTGCGGACCGTATTCGTGATCTTTGGATTGAAGCTGGCGTTCCCGCGGGAATTATCGACTTAGGGGGAAATCTCTTATTTGTTGGTAAGTCGCCACGGCGGGATGATGGGCAGTGGATCATTGGTGTGCAGGATCCGCAATTACACCGTGGTGAAAATCTGGCAACTGTTCGCGAGCCTGCTTGTTCGGCAGTTACATCTGGGATTTATGAACGATTTTTGATTAAAAATGGTCGTCGTTATCATCATTTACTAGATCCGCGGACTGGATACCCGTTAGAGACTGATTTGAGCAGCGTGACTGTTTTTACTGATCAATCGGTAATGGGTGAAATTGAGGCTAAGCGACTTTTCTTCAATGGCGAACCAATTGCGGGCTGGGAAACGCGTCCTGGCAACCGTGGTGCTATCTTTATTCGTAATGATGAATCAATGGTAAATGTTGGTTTTGAATAAAATTTAATTTCATTTAAGTGTAGGTAAGCGAAATGTTTACCTACACTTTTTTGTTTATTACATGATTACTTTTTCATGTAATGGAATATTTTTTAAAATTCTTTCTCCTTACTCTCGCAATAGTTCTATAAATATCCGCGAGGCTTGCCGATTGAAAAAAAAAAAAACGCATATAATTTATGGCGTAAACTAATAAATTAAGTTATAGATTATTATTTGGAGGGACAATTGTATGTTATCGAAGAATAATCGAAAGGAACAATTCCGCAAGCAAGAGCCGAAAAAGCAACGTTTTGCAATTAAAAAGCTCACTGTCGGGGTTGCTTCAGTCCTTATTGGTTTTACATTCATGGGGATGAATGCTTCTGCTGATACAACTGCAGAAGCAAATAATGAAGCTGGGAGTCAACCAGTAGCAGAAACACAAAATAGTGCTTCTAATCAGGCTAACAGTCAAGCAACATTAACTACTCCAAACTCACAGGGTATTCAATCAAGCGATAATCAAACTGTTTCTGCTGCACCTGCTTCAGAAACAGCTGCTCAAAAGTATGAAAATGCTGTTTCAGATGCAATTGAGCAAGCTACTAAGGCTGCAGCTGCAAAGAGTGGTGACGCTTCAGTAACAACGCCAGCTTCATCTTCTGCTGCTTCAGCAAGTTCGGCAGACGATCAGCAAACATCTAATACGGCCAGTGCTAACGAACAAAATCAAGCTTCTGGTAATGAATCAAAAGCTACTGTTGCTACTAGAGCTAATAAATTAAGAAGCACTGATATGTTTACTATTTTAGCTACTGCAAATCCCAGCCAAGGTCAAACCCAAGAGGTATCTGACTGGAATTCATTTGGTGCAGCTTTAATTAACCAAAATGTTGGTAACATTGTCTTAACACACGATATTACCGCTGGCGGTGATGTTGCCAATGCGATTAATGATTACTACGGTGAATTAGATGTAACTGCAAAGGATATTGCCCGTAAGGTAACTATTGATGGTCAAGGCAAGTTTGCACTTAACTTTGGTGAAAAGTTCTTAGCCTTTACTAACGCTAACCAAGGCGATAATTATCCGGCATGGGACTTAACTTTAAAAGATATTACTGTTAATGGTGATGGTTACAAACGCACTATTTATGGTGGTGGTTATGGTACCTTCTATTTCGGTAATGTAAATACTACTAATGGCCAAAAAGATACTATTACTTTAGATGGTGTTACTGCTAACATCAAGCAAGGACCATTTATTGCGGGTGCTAGCCATGCTGCCTTAGATGTTGGTGCTTATAAATCTGTAATTAATGTCGTATTGAAGGGTGACAACACCATTAATAACAATGGTGTTAATGCTGACAATAGTCAAAATGTTAACTATGGTTCAACTATTCAAACTGGTAATTTAACGGTCGAATCTGGTACTACCACGATGAATGTTGGTACTTACAAGACTAATAATATGGCTAACCCTGGCGGTAATATGATTGAGGCCGACCTTGGTAATGTGACTATCAATGAAGGCGCAACTCTTAACTTAAACGCCAAAGCTTTAGATGATGCTGCAACTACTACTGATGTTAAAGGTATTGTAACTGGACAATTCCTTAATGGATCAGTTACAGTTAATGGTAATTTAAATGCTAATATGGGCGCTGGTCACTCATCTGCAATTATTACTGGTGATATGACAATTAGTAAGAGTGGTAGTGTAGCTATTAACACCAAGCAAGATAATAACGGCGTAGCATCAGTTCCTAATGGAGTAACTGATTATAATGGGTACCACTATGCTCCAATCAGTCTGGCTGTTGGATATGCAGGTAGTACTGGTAGTCACGATTCTAGTTTAATTAACGAAGGTAGTTTAACAATTATCCGTAATACTACTGATGCTAGTGGAAAGATTCTAACAGCAGTACAACCATTAATTTCCTTTGGTTCAGGTGGTGTTAACAACGATACTTATACAGTAAAAATTGGTGATGGCGCTACTTTAGACTTACAAGATAATGCAGCTATTCCTTCTGGTTCTAACTGGATAGCTATGGGATTGAACAATCCAAAGATTCCTCGATACGGTTTAGTCACTTTATTTGGTACGAGTAATGAAGCAATTTTAGATATTACTAACCCTGCATACTTAAACTTCCAACGCTTAAATAGCGATTCTGTTGGTAACTTCATCCGTCTTGAAGGTACAGTTAACGGCGCTTACTTGAATTATAATGGTGTTCAAATTAACAGTGATAAGGATAAGATTTTAGGTACTGCATCAGGAGAATACAACACGCCAATTGCTCAATGGGAACAAGGTAATACTAGTGACGCTCCATCCTATGTTTGGTACTTGCAAAACTTGATGACAACCAACAACTGGGGAAACTATGCAGATGCCTTTACCCCTGGTACTTCTCAACCAACAGCTAGCCAAGGTACTGATAAGCTAATTAACTCTGATACTAACGCAGTTACCCTCGGTAAGAATCAGGGTGGTCAAAGTATTACTAGCGGTGTTGATTTGAATAACTTATCTGATAAGACAGTTCAAATGCTTTACATGAACCAATTGCTAAACAACTTTAGTTGGTGGCAACCACAACGTTTGGCAATGGGTACTAAGTTAAACCAAGACCAAAACATTAAGGATAATATCAAGTACCAACCAACTGTAAAGGAAATTGATACTAATACTCAACATAAGTTAGCTGACTTTACAGTTAAAGATGGTATTGAAAATATTCAAGGACCAGATGGTATTGTTGCCGGTGCTTTGGATAATGATAAGACTGTAGATTGGACTAAGACTCACTGGTATGATGCTTCTACTGATGGGAAAGAATTCAACGACCAATACAAGAATTACCCATTGATTCAACCAAAATCTGTTCCAACTAGCAGCAATGGTAATTTAGAAGTAACTGGTACTACCCCAGCATACCAAACTGCTACAGTTGTTTATGCTGATGGTTCAATTGATTTCGTTGATATTCCATTTGTAGTAACTAATAAGACTGATGCAGAGACTTACACTCCATCATACAAGCCAGTAAATGTTGAGCAAGGTCAAACTGCTACTGATGATCCATCATTTACTGATCAAGATGGTAAGGATGTAACTGCTCCAGCTGGAACTACCTTTACCACGGGAACTGATACACCAGATTGGGCTTCGATTGATCCAGCAACTGGTACTGTAACTGTTAAACCAAAAACTCCAGGTGCTTACAATATTCCAGTAACTGTAACTTATCCAGACAAGAGTACTGATGAAACTACTGTGCCAGTAATTGTCACTAAAGCTGGCCAAACTGTAACTTGGGGTGATAAGGGTGCAGTTGTAACTAGCGTTGACACTTCTAAACTTAACGCTCATGAAACTACTGAAAATTCACAAGTTCTATCTGCTGGTGGCATTGTAACTGCAGAAGGTTACGAATTAATAGATGGTAAACTTTCGACTACGGCAACTCCAATTACCATTGATCCATCAACTGTAAGTTGGACTACAGTTCCAGATACTAACGTTGACACCGCAACTGCAGTAGGTAAAGAAATTACTACTAGTGTTAATGTTGACTTCACTAATAATGATGCCGCTAAAAATATCCTTGGCTCAAAGAATGGTGTTGTAACTACTAATCCATTCACCATTGATGCTAAAGGTGCTGGTGCTAAGAATGTCACTACTCCAGTTGAAATTAAACTTGGCTCAGATTTAACTAGTGAACAATTTGGACAATTAGTAGATAACAATATTCCAACTGATGAAATTGCAACTACTACTTGGGCAACTAAACCTAATGCACAAGGTCAAAATGGCGTAATTAAGATTACCTTTACTGATAAAGATGCTAATGGCAATCCAACTTACTTGGACATCAACATTCCAGCAAGTTCAATCAAGGTAACTACTGATGCAGAAACCAATACCCCACAAGGGCAAGATGTTTCAACTAAGGTTGGAGAAGTTCCTGATGCTGAAAAAGGTATTAAGAACCCTGGTAGTTTACCAAGTGGTACAACTTATACTTGGCAAGACACTCCAGATACTACTAAACCAGGTAAGAAACCAGCAGTTGTTGTCGTGACTTACCCAGATGGTTCTAAAGATACAGTTTCAACTAATGTAATTGTTAACGCTAATCCAGAAATTAAGACGATTACTACAACTGTTGGTGGAGATCCAGCTGCTACTGAAGGTATTGCCAACTTGAATAATGGTGGTACTACTCCAGTTGATGGTTATCCAACAAGTGCAACTTGGACTACTAAACCAGATACTTCAAAGCCTGGTGCAACTACTGGCACGGCAACTGTAACTTATCCAGATGGTACTACTGAAACAGTAACAATTCCGGTTGCTGTAAATGGTCAAGGAGATGTTACTGTTATCGATAACGGCCACGTCTTCAGCTTGCATGCCAATGATGTAGTAACTCACAAGACTTCTGACAAGAACATCATTGGTGAGCCCGTAATTGAAAACTTCAAGTTAAGCTACTACCAAGGTGGTCAAAACTACAGTAAGCCATACATTTACACTTTAAATGACGACAAGACTGCATATGTTCTTACCCAAACTGGTGATAATCCAGCTGGTGTAACTGTTGATGCTCCACAATCTATTAATGCTAGCGACATTAAGATTAGTTGGACTGAAGCAGGCAATGTTCTATTCAATAATGCATTAGGTGCAATCAAGGGTAATGGTCAACCAACAAGTTTGGACTCAGACAACAATGGTGGAACCAAGACTATTACTTATACTAACTGGGTCAATAATCAATTTGGTTATCCTAAGTATTCAGCTGTTGTTAACAGCTCAAGTGTAAACTGGCCAATTTATGGAAAAGGTCCAGTATCAACTTATCCATTCCCATCAGTTTATATTTACGGTGCAGAAGCTAACGGTACTATTCCAAGTGTTAACTCTGATACTACTGATTTGAAGGCTGCTTTAGGGGATGCTGCTAAACTTGTAAACACTAGTGATTTAACTGCTGACCATAATGCTGAAATTAGTTCAATTGACTGGCAAACTTTACCAAGTCTTACTGAAGCTAATGCTAAGGCTCCTGCAACAGTAAGAATTAACTTCACTGATGGCAGTTATCTTGATGTTCCAGTAGCTGTAAATGTAATCAAGGTTGATCAAGGTGTTGATGACAAGACTAACCACGATATTTACCGTGATATTACTCGTACGATTAATGTTGAAGGTGAAAGTGCTCCAGTTATTCAACACGTAATTTACAGTCGTGCTAAGATCACTGACCTATCTAAGCCAGCAGATCAACAAATAAGTTACACTAATTGGGCACCTGCCAAGAATAGTGAAGGACAAGAAGTAACTAACTTCCCACAATATGAAGTAACTAAACCTGGCTACACTGCAACTGCCACTGGAGCAACTATTGAAACTGTTGATGGTAAGCAATATGTTCCAGCTTCAGGAACTATTGCCCCAGATTCATCAAATGAAACTGTTAATGTAACTTACACTGCTAACGAACATACTTTAGTAATTAATTATGTTGACGGTGATGGTAATGTGGTAGGTACTTACAATGTTCCAGGTAAGACTGATGAAACTGTTAATGTTGATGTACCTGGAAATGTTCCAACTAACTGGAAACTAGTTCCAAATCAACAAGTTATCGGATCTTACAAGTTCGGTTCAGATGATCCACAACCTGTAGATTACAAGGTTGAACACGGTACTGAAAATGTTCCAGTTGACAAGTCCAATAGGGATACTTACCGTGAAGTAACACAAACTATTTACGAAGTTCCAGCAGGTAAGACCGAAGCTGATAAGATTACTGTGAGAACTACTACCGTTCCATTCCAACGCACTGGTGTGAAGGACTTAGTAACAGGTAATATTAGTTGGAACGCATGGCAAGGTCCAGAGGGATCTAAAGTAGTAAATAATGTAACTACTTATGAAATTGGAGCTTACTCAGTACCTCAAGTTAAGGGCTACGACAGTTACGTAAATGGTGTTAAGGCAACAGAAGGAGCAGCAGTAACAGTAAATCCAGATTCGAGCGATATTACTGATACCATTACTTATGTAAAACAAAATGCAACTCCAGTGCCATATGATCCTTCAAACAAGGATATGAATATGTCAGTAACTCGTACCATTAACTACGAAGTACCAGCAGGACATGAAGCCATCGCCCCAGTAACACAAACTGTAGAATACACTCGAG
>NZ_JAJGUI010000113.1:0-35059 GCF_020784875.1 Limosilactobacillus reuteri subsp. simiae
TTCTTTCATGATTTTTGTGGTGAATTGATTGTATAACGAGGGGACAGCAAATGTCTCTTTTTTATACAAAAAAATCTGGCATGGAATCTCCATCCATACCAGAAAGTGTATACCCTAATTTCTATACGAAGAATCACTTGCGGGTGGTTCTTTTTTTCATGATATAATTTGAAAGTTAACTAAAAGGGGGCGAATCACATGTTAGATATCCTGGATTACACTAAACAAGAATTAATTTCTGATGCCGATTTTTGGAAATTTGCGGGTGAACATCTTGAAAAGCCGACTGAATTTAGGGGCGTTTCATTTGTTTCTTCAATTAAGTTTATTGAGGAGCAACTATTACCGCGCTATGATAAGGTCACTTTGATCCTTGGCTTAAGCGATAATGGAAAAGAATCAATTGGCAAAAGGATGAGGCAGTTAAATGACCGGACTGAATTTGTCAATTATGGTTATGAACACCCTGATAGTGAATTTACAAAGCGAATTTTAGATGGCAGCTTGCGACTTTTATTCACAAAACAAGAGTTAATTCATACCAAAATGTACTTAATGACAAGTGACGACCGGTATCTTTCATTTGCCGGTTCAATGAATTTAACCGAAGCAGCAATTCATCATAATTTAGAACAACTCGACAGTGACTATGGAATGCAAACTGATCCGCTTTATCAATGCCATGTCCAGATGTTCAACGATAACCTTCGCCATGCGACTACCTATCTGGACGCAAAGAAAATGGCCGGGTTCATTAAGGCGAAAAATAAAGAGCAACTTCAGATTAATGTCTATACCGATACGGTGAATATGGTGAAAAACAAGGATACCGGTGACCAGGATGCGGTGATTATCCCGGCAGAAGAAGTAAAAGAATATAAGGATCAGTATAGTTCTGACGAGGAATTAAAGAAACTATCAGCTCCAGAAAAATTGAGTGTCGCCCAAACTGTCAAGCTCTTTGGTAATGCTGGCTATAAGAAACGCAATCTCGAAAATATCGGGAAAGAACTCTACAGCCTTACTCAAGTAGTTAAACATGTGTCTCGAAACGATGATAACTCAGGAAAGATTAACCACGAAGAAGATCTCTATCCTAAGCCAGTCTTATTTTATAATAATGGTCAGTTATTTGAAGCGCCCCGCGTTGGCGATAATGTAAAGTCGGAATTAATAACATCGAATTTAACGGGTGACTGTCTCCGTGAACAGCTGCAACTATTTAGTGATATTGCCCATGAGTACGATAATTACAAAGAAGTCGGCGAGGGGTGGCAAGCATGTGATTTCATGTGTTTCCTATTTGAAGCACCCTGGTTATGGAAAATCCGTAATATGTATGAATTATCGCCAAGCAGTAAATCACGCGAAGATGTTCCCCTCGGAGTAGCCTTGATTGGTCAAGGACGAACAGGAAAGTCAACATTGGGAAAGCGACTAGCAGCCAAGCTAACGGGGAGTGGCAATTTCCTTGATGGCGGTGTTTTTGATGCTAAAAATTATGCATTAGGAAAGTCCAATATTAATATGACTATTACAACGGTTTTAAGCGATTATATGTATAGTGCTGGGCCCGTTAATCCGATGATGATTGATGATATTAGTCCTGACTTAACAACACGGCCATATTTTGATCGCTTCATTAAAGAGATTACTAATAATCGTAGTTTAACTCAGCCACTCCCATCATTTATTTTTACGATGAATCGTCGTGAGGGTGATAGTAAATCGCAATTTTCCCTTAAACCGGAAATTATGCGTCGTTTATGGTACCTTAGTTTTGAATCAACTTTTGCCGGGGATGAAAATGAACGCGAAGCTAAATTAAATGACTTGCTTGAGCGCGCTAACGATCAACTTTATCGTTATTGCCAAGTTGAACTTGCAAAATTTTTCAATGATGTGTCACCAGAGACAGAACAAAAGATTGAAAGGGATTACCTTTATCCAATCAAATATGTCTTGAAACAAGCGATGGACCAATTTGGGATGTTTGAGCTTGTTAAAGACTACTTTGACGATAATTATGACTATTCACTCTTTGTCGGGCGGAATGATTGGACAATGCTGATTAACCAGGCGGAAGTCGGTGCTGATCTAACGTTTATTCAGCAGGATGGTCAGTTAAAAGCGCAAATTAATAAGCAGCTTTTTAATAAGGTTTCAGATAGTACGGCGCGAAATAATGGTTCAATGATGATGGAACGGTACTTTCAATACCTGCCGCGAAAGTATCGGATTAGTTATCAGTATACTAGTACCGGTTTTATTGTCGATGTTGCTAATTTTGATCGGTGGCTTAACAGTGATACCCTTCAGCAAAAGTATAATAGCAGCGAGGTAGCTCGTGACGCTCAAAAGGTAAATACTGATGCAAAAATGACTGAATTGCTTACCCGGTTAACAGAGGCACAAGAAAAGCAAGCACACCGCCATGGGATATTTAGCTGGCTTAAAAAGAAATAAGGTGAACTTATGAAACATATTTGGAAACTTAACCTATTTCAAAAGATAATTGTTTGGTTATTTATAATTGCTTTAATTACCTGGCCCATATATTTTTACGTAAAGGCAAAATGGGGCTAAAATAAGAGTGTAGGTAGTGATAGGTTTTTGAACAAAGGAGTAGATTCTTATGAAGAAAAATAAAACTGAAAACAAAACTACACAACCTAAGAAGCATTCAAAGAAGAAGTTTACTATTTTAGCCCTTTTAGCTGGCGCTATTGCTTTACCAATCTATTTAGTAAAGAAAGCGTAAGATTATAACTTATATTGAAAAGGATCACGATTAGGTGGTCCTTTTATTATGTCTTTTTAAATTTTATTGATCGACATTAAACGGAATAATGTTCATTTGTTATAATTAATGTAACCGCTATACTAATAATTCACAAAGAAAGGGTGCCGATAACAAATGACCAAAAAGATAATCCTTGACTGCGATCCCGGACATGATGATGCATTGGCATTAACGATGGCTGTTGCTTCACCGAAGATTGATGTCCTTGCCGTAACAACTTCTGCTGGTAATCAAACACCGGACAAAACCTTAAATAATGCGATGCGGATGTTAACTTTACTCCATCGTGAAGATATTTCAGTTGCTCAAGGAAATCAAACTCCGCTGGTTGAGCCGCTTGAAACTGCACCGGAAGTTCATGGGGAGACGGGTTTAGATGGTGCGGACCTTCCTGATCCCGATTTCAAAGTTCAACCAATTCCGGCTATTGAGTTGATTGCTAAAACTCTTCGTGAAAGTGATGAGAAAGTTACCTTAGTAGTTACCGGTCCAATGACAAATGCAGCCTTATTCTTGCGGGTCTATCCCGACTTGGCAAAAGAAAAGATTGATCAAATTGTCTTCATGGGTGGGGCAATGGGACTTGGCAATTGGCGGCCATCAGTTGAATTTAATATTTTTGTTGATCCAGAAGCGGCTAAAATTGTAATGAACTTTGGGCTGCCTCTGGTAATGGCACCATTGAACGTGACCCATAAAGCGCAGATTATGAAGGATGAAATTGAGCAAATCGGGCAGATCGATAATCCTGTCGCTCAAGCCTTCTATGGTCTCCTAAACTTCTTTGAACAGTACCATGAAAATCCAAAATGGGGTTTTAAAGGTGCGCCCCTCCACGATCCATGTACGATTGCTTGGTTGATTGATCCTACTATGTTTGGTACTGACAAAATGAATGTGGATGTTGAAACTCAGGGCGATCTTACACGGGGAGAGACGGTTTGTGACTACTATCAGTTAACTGGCAAGCCCCAAAATACTGAAGTCCTCCTTGATATTGATCGTGAGAAATTCATCCAATTGATCATGGATACCCTGCAAAGTTTCTCACAGAAATAAATTTGCTGTTTACAAAAAGAAAGTGAAGAGTTACACTATATGTAAATTTAACAATCTAATTTTCTTCGGGGCAGGGTGAAATTCCCAACCGACGGTAACAAGTACGCTTGGAGTCCGTGACCCGTTAGCATTTATGTTAACGGTTGAACCAGTGAAAATCTGGTACCGACAGTATAGTCTGGATGGGAGAAGAAAACTAAAAATTACACAATCAGTTTAAACGTAAAGCCCCGGATAGCAGTGATGTTATCCGGTTTTATTTTGCCGAGCTGTTTTTTAGGTAACCATTTAACGCCCCGAGAGAAAATCTTAGGGCGTTTTTATTTTGGAAAGGATGGTTAGAGTGGAAGATGTTCATTTCATGCAAATGGCAATCGCTGAAGCAGCAAAGGCTGGCAATGAAACCTGGAAAAATCCTCGTGTTGGGGCAGTTATTGTTAAGAATGGTCAAGTTTTAGCGCGAGGTCATACTCACAAATATGGAGGAATTCACGCTGAACGAGATGCAATAGGTAAACTTACGCCGAAACAGTTACAGGGAGCAACTCTTTATGTCACGTTGGAACCCTGCAATCACTATGGGAAACAACCACCATGTAGTCAGGCGATTATTGACGCGGGTATCAGGATGGTTGTGATTGCGGAAACAGACCCGCACCAGCTTGTCACCGGGAAAGGGATTGCTACGCTTCAACAGCAAAATATTATTGTCAAAACGGGCGTCCTTAAAGAAGCAGCCCAGGCCTTAAATCCACATTACGATTTCTTCTATCGGTACCGACGACCATGGGTAACTTTAAAACAAGCAGTGAGTCTTGACTATCGCGTGGCCGCAGAAAAAGGTCAACGAACGGCGATTACTAATTCTGCTGTGGCAAAAATGGTTCATACCGAGCGTGGTAATTTTCAGGGGATTTTGATTGGGAGTCAAACAGCAATTATTGATAATCCATCTTTATTAACGACTGCTCCTCCAGAATTTCCGCCTGTAAGAATTGTTCTTGATCGCCGGGGACGCTTAAAAGCTAATCCGACCTTACACTTGTTGACTGATGGAGGAGCCCCTACTTGGATTTTTACGGAAAATGGCACTATGCAAGGCCAGTTTGCTAAAGATGTGCGGGTATTTTACCGACAAACGTGGTCAATTGCTGATCTTTTACATGAACTTGGTCGACAAGAAATTCAATCTGTTTATGTAGAAGGTGGCCCGACAGTTCATCAAGCATTTTTACAGGAAGACTTATTTGAAGAGCTTATTACATACGTAGCTCCCCACATGCTTGGCAAAAAAGGTGTTAGCGGCATGGAACTAGCTTGCCCAATGAATTTTACCCATCAGGAAATTAAAATCTTAGAAAATAATATTAGGATTGCAGAAAGGAAGATTGAAAATGTTTAGTGGTTTAGTTGCGGAAACGGGACGAATAGTAAAAATTACCCAAGATGGCGAAACGATTGAATTGGTGGTTGAACCTCATAGTGATGATTTTTTAACTACCGTGCAACTTGGCGAGTCAATTGCGGTAAATGGGACATGTTTAACGGTCGTAGAAATCAATAATAATCAATTTACGACGACATTAATGCCGCAAACCTTTGAAAAGACAACGTTCAAAAACTTGGGAAAAGGGTCCCTTGTAAATCTTGAACGTTCATTGCAAGTTGGCGCACGGCTAGAAGGTCATATTGTAACGGGGCATGTTGACGAACTATCACGAGTTTTAAAGCGGACTGTCAATGAAAATGCTATTGAAGTACAATTTAGTCTGCCACAACGCCTGCAAGGTCAAGTGGTAGCGCAAGGAAGTGTCGCGATTAATGGCGTAAGTTTAACAGTGATGGAAACTGGTGATAACTGGGTTACGGTTGGGCTGATTCCGCACACTCAACTCGTGACTAACTTAGATACGCTTAAAATAGGGGATGAAGTTAATCTAGAAACCGATATTTTAGGCAAATATGTAGTCGCAAATTTACTAGGAGGCCGAAAATAATGGATGTAAAGAAAATTCAAGCAACGATTAAGTATTTGCAAGAAGGTGGTTTAGCAATTGTCATGGATGATGCAGACCGCGAAGCAGAAGGCGATTTGGTGGGGCTTGCTAGTGAAGCTACTCCCGAAAAGGTTAATTTCATGACTAAGTATGCCCGCGGATTGATGTGTGTTCCCATGGCACCGGAAGTAGCTGAACGATTGAAATTACCTCAGATGACTGCTGATAATTCAGATCCGTTTGGTACGGCTTTTACGATCAGCGTTGACCATCATTCGACAACAACGGGAATTTCAGCCTTTGATCGTTGGCGCACTATTACTCATCTTGCCGCACCAACTGCTAAGAACGAAGACTTCTACAAGCCAGGTCATATTTTTCCTTTAGTCGCAAAGAAAAATGGAGTATTAGAACGAAATGGACATACTGAAGCTGCTGTTGACCTTGCGCGCTTGGCTGGAGTGGAACCAGTCGCTTATATCTGTGAGATTTTAAAAGACAATGGTGAAATGGCGCGATCAGTTGAACTTCATGAGAAAGCAGCCGAATTTGGCTTACCCATCATTACGATCAAAGAGCTTCAGGAATACCGGCAAAGTTTAGCGAGCAAGCCAGTAGAAGAGGTGCATCTCCCGTCTCAGTATGGGGACTTTCGCTTACGATGGTTTGATGATAATAATCTAGCGCTGATAAAGGGAGAAATTGATCCAACTACTCCTGTAATGGTTCGCTTGCATTCAGAATGCTTTACTGGCGATGTTCTTGGTTCCCTTCGCTGTGATTGTGGTCCTCAACTTCATGAAGCAATGCGCCGAATTGAGAAAAACGGCAGCGGGATTATTATTTATTTGCGGCAAGAGGGCCGTGGAATTGGTTTAGCAAACAAGCTGCGGGCCTATCATTTGCAAGAACACGGCTATGATACTGTCGAGGCCAATGAAAAATTAGGTTTTGCGCCTGATGAACGGCAGTATGACCAAGCTATTGCGATTTTACATCAATTAGGGATAACCAAGATTAACCTACTTACTAATAATCCCGATAAAATTGCGCAATTACAACTTGGCGATATTGAAATCAATGAACGGATACCATTAGAAATCGCACCTAATAACTACGATGAGAACTATTTGATCACAAAGAAAAATAAATTTCATCACTTACTGAATCTGGAGGCTTAATCATGAAAGAATTTACTGGAAAATTTAATGTTCAAAGGGCAAAAATCGGGATTGTTGTTGCTGATTTTAACGACACTGTCACTAAACAATTAGTGCAGGGAGCTACCGAAATGTTAGCTAAGTTTGACCTTGAAAACGTTGATGTTTACCATGTGCCGGGAGCATTTGAAATTCCGTTTATGACGAAACAATTATTGGCAAAGAAGGAATATGACGGCATTTTGACGTTAGGCGCTGTTATCAAAGGTGAAACAGATCACTATGATTTAATTTGTCAAAATGTTGCTAGCGGCGTAATGAATCTTAACTTAACGAGCAATATTCCAATTACATTTGGCATCCTTACTACCGATAACATTGAACAGGCAATGCAACGAGCAGGACTCAAAGCGGGTAATGAAGGAGCGATCACTGCACAAAGCTTACTAGAGATGATTTCGTTAAATCGACAAATAAATTAAAAATAACCTCCATTCTTGGATAAATCCTTGAATGGGGGTTATTTGCTAACGTTTATTTTTCTTAATCAAACGCTTGATTTCGTCTAACTCAGCCTTTAGTTGGCGATTTTCATGTTGAATTTTGACTAATTGTGCGGAAATCTTCCGTTCGTCTTTTTTGGCAAAGAACTCAGTAATCGTACTGGTAAGCATCCCAATAAAACCAATTCCTAAGAGCATCAAGACAATCGCGGCTGCCCGGCCAATTCCGGTCTTAGGAATCACATCCCCGTAACCAATCGTAGTAGCAGTTGTAATTGCCCACCACAGGGCTGTTTCGTAAGAGACTTTCTCCGAGATGCAAAACATTGCAGCAGCGACCATTATGACAGCAATCGTAATGTACAAGTAGTAGAGCAACTCATTTCGCTCAAAGAAGACGCCCAGACGACCGGTAAAACCGACTAGACGCATAATGCGCATAAGTTTAAGCATCTGAAAGGTTCTACCAATTTGCCCAATTCGGAAGAGAAAGAAAAGGCTGCTGGCAGGAATAATTGAGAGAAGGTCAAAGATGTTATCTTTAACAAATTCGCGTTTATTTGGTGAAATAATTAGGCGGATAACGTAATCAGTAAAGAAGACCAACCAAATTCCATTGTCAATCATATTGTAAGGGTAGGTATCAATATTGATCCGCTTAGCATAATATGCGATCAGCATTCCAATCGAGATAACGGCTAAGATAGCCATAATAATTTGGTAGACAATATAGGTAAACTTCTTATGCACGATTTTTTCTCCTGCCCATAGATTTAATTTTATCTTAAGCGTCTCTTAAAAGGGATGCAAGAATTATTCTGCTTTACTTGCGCTTCCGTTCCCATCCGATCGTAATGATTCCGGCAAGAATGGTCCAGCCTAGACCAATCAAGCTGAGTAATACGCCTAATTTGATTCCTGGCAACTCATAGCTAAAGGTAACATGATGAGTTCCGGCAGGTAAGTATACTCCTAAGAAAGCCTGATTTGTTCGTAAGGTAGTTGCCTTTTTACCATTAACTTTCACTGACCAACCAGTAGAATAAGGAATCGAAGAGGTAAGGACGCCAGGACGAGTCGTTTTAATTGTTCCCTGAATTTGGTTACGTTTGAATTTAACGTCCTCTAGACGATGGCGTTGCAATATTTTAACTTCACGATAATAATTATTATCTAGTTTTTCTGCTACTACCCGGTATTTGAGCTCATAAGTTCCAAGTTTTGAGGGCTGGAAGGTGAGTGAAGTTGGCAGTTTGCCATCATAATAACCAATATTAAGCGTTGAATTAGTAACGTGCTTAAACAAAGAAAGGGTACTTTGCCGTGCCTGCTCAATCGTAGCGGTTCCAAACTTACTGCCGACATTAAGCTTAAAGCTAATATCAGGTGAACCATTTAAAACGTGGTAACGCCAATAGCGATAGCGGGTATAGCGCTGATTAATAACATTTCCGGGATTAAGGACCGTTTCCTTGAGATGTGCTTGCTCATAGGCAATCTGTTCTTTCATGGAGAAGGGGGTGTACTTAATCTTCGAAAATTCAATATGCAACTCGCTACCCTTTAATTTTTGCTGCATTTTTTTACTTTGCAGTTCTGGTAATTGCAATTGATAAGTTTCTTCACTATCGGTATAGGTCAGCTTAGCCGGGTTAACCTTATTCAAGCGGTTGGAAACTAACTCGCTTTTAAGAGGATAGACATGCGTCTTGAGCTTAGCGACCTTCATTCCTCGGAGTTTTTCTTGCTTATCAACCAGAACACCGGTAGCTAAAACGCGTTCTTTTTCAGTTGGCGAGAGTGATTGATAATCTTTTTTGCTAATATAGTTATCTTGCCAGTAAAGTAATGGGAAGGCATAGTTCGTTTTATACCGCATCGTTTGCGTGGGCACAAACTCATCCTTACTTTGGGGATTGCTTGGCTGCCCCTCATCATAATTGATGACTGGATCAGTTGCTTTATCTAAAAAGTAACCAGCGGGAATCTTTGTCGCGTTATCACCATTGCTTTGAACAAAGAGATATTTGACGCCAAAGAAATTATTCATAATTGTCCGATCATCGGCTTGCCGAATGGGGATGTTAGCCTGATACTGGTTATTTTGCAGGCTTGTATTAAACTGTCCTAAATATTTATTTTGCAGTGAATAGTAAGAATCAATGTTATGCAATCCAGAAGTAAGGTCATTATCAAGGTTAGGGCCGTCAATAATCTTATTTTGGCTAATTGTTGAAACGCGGTAAAAAGAATTGTTCTTCAAATCCTGATCAAGGTTACCGTAACGGTTGCTGGTAATTGCTTGATACTCTCCCCGGCTCAGCATACTACTAGAGAAATCTCCGTTATAGGGGAAAGCCGCGTAAATTGCGTTCACCCCAGCGTTAAGCATTGTAATCGCTAGTAACCACCGGTAAGGATGAGTAAGTTTATTTAAGTGAATCAACCAGATGGCCATTAGGGAGCCAATTAAGAAAATAACCGGCATAAAAATATCATTTTCATTGTCAAAGAAGAAGGTTGCGATCAAGACAATGAGGTAAATCCCCGTTGCCCAACTTAGGACCGCCATTGTCTTTTGATCAAGCGTCGGAATGTTCTCTGCTAAAATACAGACGGCCATTGCTAATGGAAGGTAGATCAAGAGCGTCCAACGGTTAGAAGCTGACATCATTCCGTTGAAGAAAGCGCCGACTGCTGGAATTAGCAGCATGATTAAGGCAAGACCAAGGCTAATCGTTAGCAGGGGATACTTTCGCGGACGAGAATAAATGTAAACAAGGGCGATAAAACCAATTGAAACGATCCCTAGCGCAGACCAGAACATGAAATACCATTGACCACCGTTAATCAGTGACTTAGGCAAAAAGAGGTAGTAGTAAAGAGGATAGGTTTTTAAACCATTAGCAAATAATGATCCAGTCCGGGTTGAATTTGTGACCGCGATAATTTCGGGGACAAGCAAAACCGCTGATAAGAGGACACTAGTAATTGTTGCAAAAGCAAGTTTAAGAAAAGTTTTCCCGTAATTAAGCGTGCGACGATAATGCGTTCCTACGCGAAGAACAAGATAGAGAAATGAACCAATTCCTAAAACGTAAGCAAGGTAATAGTTGCTTACTAGCATCCATGTAAAGGCACCAGCAAGCGGCCAGGGCGAGCCCTCTTGCAATATCCGTTCAATCTGGACCACGATTAACGGAAAGATAATAAATGGCGTGGTAAAGAACGGCTGAGCGATACAGGCATAGAGTAAAAACGAATTGACCAGGTAGGTTGTTGCCCCCATCAAAATGACGCTATTACGAAACTTAAAGTGTTGAGCAAAATAGACGAAAGCGAGGCCAACACAATACATCCGGATAATATTAATTACCTGGTAGGCGAGGGTAATCTTTGCCGCGGGAAAAAGTAGTGCAAGGTAAGAGAAAACGTCTCCAATCGTATAGTAAGAATATACTTGAAAGGTATCACTGCCTATCCCCATTTGCCATGACCAGAAGTTTAGGCGGGGATGGTGGACGAAGCTAATCAGTGCTTCCCGATACTTTGCTAGTAAGGGCAAATGCTGGTTGAGAGCATCTTTGCTAAGGATAAAAGTATGACCAGTAATTAAGTATGTCCCGAAAATACATAAGGCTAAGAAGATGAATAAAATAGTGTATTCACCGTATAGTCTTTTTACCGGTCGTTTTTTAAATGAGAAATCCATAATTCCTCCTTGGATTAACAATCATTTTTTAGGATATCTCTAATATTTTAACAAAAAAATATTAAGAGTGACGTTCTTAATTTTAGCGGACATTCTTAGAATTTGGGTGGTAAGTTCTAAAATGATCAATTACAATAAAAAAGATCTTTATATTAAAGGAGTAATTTTATGGAAAATATAGGTAACTTTACAGTAGCAAAACGATGGGGATCTTTTCTGCTACTATATTTAGGATATATGGTTTTATTTGCTGACCGAACAGTGATGAATATTTCCCTTGCTTACATCGGAAAAGACTTTCATGTTGGGGCAGCGGCATTAGGGGCAACCGCCAGTGCGTTCTTCTTAGGGTACACTTTAATGCAGATACCTGGAGGATACTTAACTGATAAGTTTGGCAGTAAACTGATGGTGATTATTTCGCTGTTTGCCTGGTCGTTGATGACGATGGTGACTGGCTGGGCGTGGTCTCTTGCTGCCTTGATTGCGATTCGGTTTCTATTTGGGATTGCAGAAGGACCATATCCAGCAGCGGCATTAAAACGAATTTCTGAAAATTATGATAAGAGTGAGAAATCACAGGCAACTTCTGCCTTAATTTCATCGAATTATGCCGGGGCAGCAGTAGCCCCACTAATTATTGTGCCAATTATTGCTAGCAGTGGTTGGCGAAATGCCTTTGTTTGGCTTGGGGTTGGTGGGTTTATTATTTTACTTGCCTATTACCTGGTAGAACGGCCAATTAATAGCAGCCAAGCAAATGGGCAGGCGCGTCCCAAGATTGAATGGAAAAATATTGACCACCGTATCTGGGCATTTGTAGTAATTGGACTTGCCTTGAATATCATTACTAAAGGGCTTGAAACCTGGATGCCAGTTTATTTCTTGCAAGAACAAGGAATTAACTTGAAGAACTTAGCATGGTTAGTACCATTACCAGTTATTTCTGGAGGTATTGCAGCATTTATTTCTGGCTTTGTGATGGTGCACTTGTTTAAGAAGCATGAACGGTGGATGATTAGTATTGCTTCATTCCTGACATTGGTTTTCATGTTTGGGCTCTTCAAGTCCACCTCATTAGTAGGTGTTGTGATCTTTGATGTCTTGATCTATTTCGTTAAATCATTGGCATTTACTGGCATCTTTAGTTTCATTGCGCAGATTTTATCAGAAAAAACTTATGGATCATCAATTGGGATTGTTAATTTTGGTGGACAGCTTGGCGGCTTTGTTGGTCCGCTCTTAATTGGGTGGATTGTCCAAGCAGCCGGCTCATATTCAGCCGCTTTCTTCGGCCTTGTTATCAGTGCATTAGTTGCGGTGATTGCATGTTTGTTTATTAGAAAAGCGTAAAAAATAAGGTGTTAGGAGAAATAAAAATTTTCTCTCAACACCTTATTTTTACTTTACAAGCCCTTACTTCATTAATACTTTTAATAGCTTGCCGTGGCAACGATGCAAGGCACTTTGGACACTCCGTTTAGAGCAATCAAGGGTACCAGCAATCTCAGTTATCGAATAACCAGTATGAAGATAAACTAGTACTTTTCGTTCAAATGTAGAACAGCGACAAAGTAAACGTTCAAGACTCTGCCGGCAATAAATAATGTCATCAGGGGAATGATGTAAAAAGTCGGTAAGTGTTTCAGCAAAATCATCGCTTAATGCGTAAAGACAGCCTGCTGGGATCCGTTTGTGGGCCTGAGTTTGTCGTTGGATATCACGAATCCGGTTGGTTAGGCATTCCTTAAAAAAGCAGCTAAACATGCGCGGCCCCTGATTATTGTATAAACGAATAACTTCTAGCATTACAACGCGGGCTTCCTGTTCCCAATCCGCCAATTCAAGGCCGCTAATATTATATCGTTGCCACAGTCGGCGAACGAGCGGCCAATAACGGCGAAATAACTCTTCGAAGTCTTTATTGCTTCCGCGACGGGTATTGTTAATCAGCTTAAGGTACTTTTCTTCATCTTTTTCATTGAAGCGCATATCAAAAATGCTCTCCTTTAAAACTATAATTTACGCGACATGCTTCCCATCATAGTGTTTGTCCTATTTATTTTTCTTCTCCCCAAATAGGTAAACTGACGACCTAAAAGAAGGGATTCATTCCTTAATTCAGGCAAGATAAAACAGTTTAATTTTATCACGCAGTTCGCCTCGCGTTGGTATTAATTTATCAAATGTCTTATTTTAGAACAATAACAGAATTTGTATAATCAGAACGATTAATCGAACGTTAAAGCGAAAAAAGATAGTAACAAAGGTGCATAACCATTTTTTATAATTCCGAATAATTTTATTTTCAAATACTAATTAAAGAATTGATCAGAAATTTACGGGTGAGGCTGGTTGATTAGGGTAACTATACTGGTACTAGTGCATTGATCATTACAATGGATATCGACTTGCCAGGTTTGGATTCGTCGTCCACATTTAATCGGCGTTGCAATGGCCCTTAATTCACCATTCGATACCGCAATGAGGTGCTCTGTGGTAATATTAACACCGAGAGCTATTTGATCTTGTTGACGATCAGCTAACCATTGATTGGCACCTAAGGAAGCTGCGGTTTCAGCGAGGACTGCATTTATCCCACCATGAACGATTCCATAAGGTTGCTTGAGTTTATCACTTACTTTAACAGTGATAACGCATTTGTTAGCTGTGACTGATTGAGTTTGAATATCTAAATTTTCTAATAGGTTCATTATTATTGACCTCACAAAAGGAGTAGAGTAGTTATGACAACAGTTGATTGGCAACCGGTTAAAGATTATTCTGAAATTATTTTTGAACGAGCGGGAAAGATTGCAAAAATTACAATGAATCGTCCAGAAAAGATGAACGCCTTTACCCCCGTTACAATTCAAGAAATGATCGACGCGTTTACCATCTGTCGTGATGATAGCACAATTGGGGTGATTATCCTAACCGGTGCCGGTGATAAGGCTTTCTCATCTGGTGGTGACCAAGGAGTTCGGGGTAACGGTGGATATGTCGGCCCCGATAAGATTGCCCGTCTCAATGTCCTTGACTTGCAGCATTTAATCCGGATTATCCCTAAACCAGTCATTGCGATGGTAAAAGGTTGGTCAGTTGGTGGCGGAAATATCTTGCAACTTGTTTGTGATTTAACGATTGCTGCTGATAATGCTAAATTTGGTCAAACTGGTCCCAAGGTCGGAAGTTTTGATGCTGGCTATGGATCTGGTTATCTTGCCCGCGTAATTGGTCATAAACGGGCAAAGGAAGTCTGGTTCTTAAACCACTTCTATAGTGCCGAGGAAGCCTACCAGATGAACTGGATTAATAAAGTTGTGCCCTTGGACCAAGTTGAATCGGTTACCTTGGACTGGTGTAACGAAATCTTGAAGAAGTCACCAACGGCATTACGGTTTATTAAGGCTGCTATGAATGCTGATACTGATGGACTAGCTGGCCTCCAACAACTCGGTGGTGATGCGACGATGCTCTTCTACACCACTGATGAAGGTAAAGAAGGGCGCGATGCCTTTAACGAAAAACGGGACCCTGATTTTGACCAGTTCCCTAAATTTCCATAAATAAAAGAGGCAATTTAAATGGAAACACAAAACTGGCTATTAAAGCAAGCGGCAACTCAGCCGAACCAGATTGCAATTGATGATGGTAATGAGCGCCTGTCATTTGCTGAATTAAAAAAACAGGTAGAGGTACTCGTGGGAAAAATTGACTACCTTAATCCTGGTTCGCGGGTAGGCCTTCTAGCTACTAATACTCTGATGAGCTATAAATTAGCACTAGCGATCATGTGTAGTGGCCGCACGATTGTCTGGTTGAACTGGCGGCTTGCTGGTGAAGAGCTTGAACGACAGATTAAAGATAGTGGACTTCAGTTGTGTTTGGTTGAAAATTCTCTCTGGCGATCAGGGATGACGGATCCTTTTAAGTCCTACAGTGCGTTCTTGATAACAAGTGCTGATCCAGGAGAGCTGATTCCAGTATTTAAATCAAACTGGGTAGCCAGCATCATGTATACTTCTGGGACGACTGGTAAGCCGAAAGGAGTTTTGCAAACTTTTGGCAACCATTTTTATTCGGCAGTTTCTTCTGCATTGAATTTAGGTTTATCGTCCGCAGATAAGTGGTTGTGTGTAGCACCGATCTTTCATATTAGTGGTTTTTCGATTATTATGCGGGGATTAATTTACGGGATGACTGTTCGCTTGGTTGAGAAGTTCCGTGCTGAAGAAATTGAACGAATTTTAGCAAATGAAACGGTCACCATTATGTCGGTTGTGCCTTTTATGCTGAAAAAGCTCATTCAGCAGCAAAATAAGACTAATACGCACTATAATTCAGCATTTCGTTGTATGTTACTTGGGGGCGGAACGATTGATCGAGAAACGCTTGAGATATGCTTACAACGGTCCATACCTGTTGTTCAATGTTATGGAATGACGGAAACATGTTCCCAAATTGTTGCATTACGGTCAGCTGATGCACTCCTAAAATTAGGATCAGTTGGGCAGCCGCTATTCTCAACCCAACTAAAACTTAGTAAAGATGGTGAAATTCTGCTGAAAACACCAGCTTTAACTCCTGGCTATCTTAACCTGCCTGATAAGCTACCTTCTAAAATGATTGAAGGGTGGTACCGGACAGGAGATATTGGTCACTTGGACAAAGAAGGATATCTCTATATCGATGGTCGCGCAGATGAAATGTTGATCTCTGGTGGAGAAAATATTTTTCCCCAAGAAGTTGAGCAGGTCTACCAACGTTACCCCCAAATTAATGAAGTTGCAGTCGTTGGTCAAAATGATTCTGTCTGGGGCCAAGTACCAGTTGCCTTTGTCGTCAGTGATCGTCGTCTTTCTCCAACCAAGCTAATGAATTATGGTTATGAACATCTGGCGCGATATAAAGTTCCTCAACACTATATTTTTGTTTCAGAATTGCCAAAAAACGCGAGTGGTAAGATTCGCCGGTTTATATTACGAGAAAAATTGAATAATGAGTAAAAAAGAGACTGGGAGAAAACATTGTTTTCTCCCAGTCTTAACTGTTTTCACGAACAATAGCAAGATAACGTGGAAAATAACCACACGTCTCCAGATTTTTATAATTACTTTTTATTCTTTGCCAGCTTTTTAATTTCACAATCGTAGTCACAAGCTGCACATTTACCTTGCTTGCCTCGTTGAAAAGTCTTAACAAGGAGGTAGAAGGCTAACGCAATAATTGCAGCAATAATAATAACGTTAATAATTAATTTCATTTTAAATCACCCAATAAATAATCGACCAACCTGAAAGATAATAAATGCAATCCCATAAGCAACGACCAAACTGGATGCAACAGAATAAAGCATCCACTTTGTAGAACCAGTTTCTTGCTTAATAGTTGCTAACGTTGCAAAACATGGTGCATATAAGAGAATAAAGACTAATAACGTATAAGCAGAAAGCGGAGTCATAAACTGACCAAGTGAAGCGATCAGGAATGCTTTACTGCTTGTATGGAACATTACCATCATACTAGAAGTAATAACCTCTTTGGCAAGGATCCCTGTAAACAAAGCACTAATTGGCTGCCACTGGTCAATACCAATTGGCTTAAAGATCGGAACAAGGATGTGTCCAAGGTCGGCGGCAAAACTATTAGCCGAATTAGTAACAAAACCACTAGAGCCAAAACTTGATAATATCCAGATTAAAACAGTTCCAGCAAAAATAATTGTCCCAGCCTTTTTAATAAATCCCTTACCCTTATCCCATGTTCCGTGCCAAATTATATCAAGACGGGGAAGATGATAGTGGGGAAGTTCAACTACAAACACTGAGCTTTCTTTTACCTTAAAGATTACTTGATAGAATTTTGCCATTGCTAAAGCCACGACAATTCCTAAGAAGTAGACTGATAAAACAATCAGCGCTTGGTGACGTGGGAAGAAGGCAGCAACGAATAAACTATAAATCGGTAGGCGGGCTGAACAACTCATAAACGGCATGATTAAGGTAGTGATCAGTCGTTCTTTAGGCTGTTCAATTGTTCGCGCAGCCATGATTCCCGTAACGTTACAACCAAAACCAATAATTAATGGAATAAAAGATTTACCATTTAAACCAATCATCTGCATAACCCGGTCTGTTACTAACGCTGCCCGCGCCATGTAACCAGAGTCCTCAAGCAGGGAAATACAGGCAAAGAGTATGAAAATTTGCGGAATAAAGGCTAAAACTCCTCCAACTCCGGCAATAATACCGTTAACGACTAGCGACCGTAATGCGGGAATTGCACCTAGACTAGCTAGGGTTTGGTCAGTAGTCGTTGAAACTGGGCCTGATATAAACTGATCAAGCATATCGGAAAGTGGGGTGCCAACCCAATCAAAGGATAGCTTAAACATTACAAAGAAAATTAAGACGAAAATTGGTAAGCCAAGAATCGGGTTGGTAACGATTTTGTCGATTCGACTTGTTATCTCAACTTGCCCACCATTGTTAAGTGGATGGCGGGCCTGATCGAGAGTGTCCTCAATAAACTGTAGCCGGACTTCAAAAATCTGGTCAGCGAACTTTTGCGCGTCATAATATTTTTGTTGCGAAAGAAGGGGAGTTAGCTCTTTTTCCCGGGCAAATTTACGAATTACTTTATTCTTACTTATGAATTGAATCGCTAACCAACGCGCAACCTGGGGCGCAAAAGAATAATCACTTTCCAACGCTGTACTTGCCTGCCTGATTGCTTGTTTGATCATCGGGGGATAATCTAAATCTAGTTGGGTAGGGTGGAGCGAATTACAATTGATAGTTTCTTTTCGTAATTGATCAATCCCTTGATGTCCACGCGCATTTGTTGTCATTACTTTACACCCCAGCCTTTTTTCAAGCAGGTCAAGGTCATAGTCGTACCCTGATCGACGGAGGTCATCAATCATGTTAAGAACCAATACAACAGGATAGCCAAGTTCCAATACCTCGATTGTTAACAAAAGGTTTCGTTTTAACTGACCAGCATTTGTAATATTTAAGACCATATTAGGTTGATTATGCATTAAGTAGTTAGTTACCACTGCCTCATCTTTTGTCAAAGGATCGAGTGAATATACACCAGGTAAATCGATGATAATAATATCTGTTCCCTTAAGCGTCCCTTGTTTCTTTTCAACTGTGACTCCTGTCCAATTACCGACATAGGCGTATTTATCAGTGAGCGAGTTAAACAGGGTCGTTTTGCCAGTATTAGGGTTTCCAATCAGTGCAACTGTTGTCATTTTATTCTGCCCCCGTAAGCATCGTGAAAACAGTGTACCGCAAACCAATTCGTTGGTGATCATTTTCGATTATCACTGGACCATGAAAAGGATATTTTTGAACTACTTTAATTGGACACCCTTCACACAAGCCCATATCATGTAATCGGGCGGCAGTGGCTGTATTTAAACAGTCAAATGAGTGAAGAATATAATTTTGTTGAATCATTATCGCCACCTGCCTTATCGAATATTCCAAAACTATATAAACACCATATTATATCTTTATTATACACTCAAATGATTCATCGAGAAAGCGCTTAAAATAAATTGAGATGAATAGTTTTATTTTTTTATTATTCGGATATAATAAGAATGTAAAGAATTTATTGATATTTATGGAATATTTACCGAGAATATTTTGGAATATTTCGGATCAGGAGGATGAATTTTATGGCAACACTAGAAATAAAGGATCTTCACGTTTCAGTTAAAGATGAAGAAAGTAAAGAAGAAAAGGAGATCCTTAAAGGGGTTAATCTCAAGATGAAGACTGGAGAAATCCATGCAATTATGGGACCAAATGGAACTGGTAAGTCTACTCTTTCTCAAACCATCATGGGTCATCCTAACTATCATGTTACAAAAGGCGATATCCTTCTTGATGGGGAGAGCATTGTTGATATGCCGGTCGATGAACGAGCACGAAAAGGTCTCTTTCTTGCAATGCAATATCCCGCTGAAATTCAAGGGGTTACTAATGCTGAATTCCTTCGAGCAGCGATCAATGCTCGTCGCCCTGAAGATGATCAAATTTCGGTAATGGACTTTATTAAGAAACTCGATAAGAACCTGGAATTGCTTGATATGAGTCAATCCATGACTGAACGTTATCTTAATGAGGGATTCTCTGGTGGTGAAAAGAAGCGGAATGAGATTTTGCAGCTTTTAATGATTGAACCTAGTTTTGCGATTCTTGATGAGATTGACTCTGGACTTGATATTGATGCCCTTAAGGTGGTTTCAAAGGGTGTTAACTCAATGCGGGGCGACAACTTTGGTTCATTAATTATTACCCACTATCAACGTCTTTTGAACTACATCGTTCCTGATACAGTTCACGTAATGATGGGTGGCCGAATTGTTAAAACTGGTGGCCCTGATCTTGCCAAGAAACTTGAAGATGAAGGTTACGCTGGCTTACGTGACGAATTAGGTCTTGATATCAAACTTGTAGATGATGAAGACTAGGAGGCAGTTTGATGACAGAATTAAACTCAGCAAAAGAACAAATAATTGCTGCTAGTAAGGCAAATAATGAACCTCAGCAATTGATTGATCGCCGGCTCAGTGCTCGAGAGTTGATGGAAAAGCTTCGGTTGCCTCGGATGCAACGGTTCGATTTTCGAACTTGGCCCCTTATTGCGGAGCGGCCATTGAAATGGGTTGAATCAGACGCCGACTTAGTTGAAAAACCAGTCACGGATGATGAAGTAATTAAGGTAACTCAGTTTGGGCAAACTTTGCTCCATGTTAACTTGCCACAAAAGCTTCAAGATCAGGGGGTTATTCTCACAGATATCTTTACTGCTGCTCGTGAATATCCTGAACTTTTCAATAAATACTTCATGACTGCCATTAACCCCGAAGAAAACCTCTTAACTGCTTATCATCTTGCCTACCTTAATGCCGGTTTATTCCTCTATATTCCAAAAAACGTTGAAATTGAAAAGCCGATTGAGGCCGAGATTATTCAGGACAGCACTCAAGATGAGCCCCTGATTTCGCATATTCTAGTAATTGCTGATCGTGGCAGCCGAATTAAGTTTATCCAACACCTTACAACGGTTGGTGACCATGAGAATGCCGCTAATATGATGATTGAATTAATGGCGCAGGAAAATAGTGAAATTGACTTTTCTTCCTTAGATGAATTTGGCCCCCATACCCATACTTACTTTAAGCGGCGTGCAGACATTGGCAAGGATGCGCACGTTGAATGGGCAGTCGGCTTGATGAATGATGGCGCCACAGTTGGTGACATGGATTCCGAATTGCTAGGTGATGGGGGTTATGCTAACTCAAAGATGATTGCCGTAACTACTCGTGACCAAGAAGTTGGCGTCAATAACCGCGTTACCAACCACGGCAAGCATACTACCGGATTGATAAACCAGCGAGGTGTCATTCTTGAAAAGTCTGAATTGATTTTTAATGGGATTGGGCAAATTATTCATGGTGCTCATGGTGCAAAGGCTGATCAACAAAACCGGGTATTGATTATGTCCGATCAAGCACGGGGAGATGCTAACCCAATTCTGTTAATTGACGAAAATGATGTTGAGGCAGGACATGCGGCTAGTGTTGGCCCAGTTGATCAACAACAAATGTATTACTTAATGAGTCGGGGAATTCCGCGCGCACAAGCAGAACGAATGGTTATTCGAGGATTCCTAGGAGCAGTCTTGAGTGCAATCCCAGCAGCGGATGTACGGAATAAGTTAATTACGATTCTTGAAAGGAAGCTCGCCGATGGACAACAATACGAATGATTATTTAGCTGACTTTCCAGCACTTAATCAGCGGGTTAATGATGAACACTTAGCCTACCTTGATAATGCTGCGACTGTTCAGCGCCCGCGTCAGGTAATTCAGGCACTTGCTAACTTTTATGAACAAGATAATGCAAATGTTCATCGAGGGGTTCATACGCTGGCAGAACGTGCAACTAAGGATTATGAAGAAGCGCGAAAAAAAGTGCAAAAGTTTATTAACGCGTCGAGTGCTAATGAGATTATCTTTACAAAGGGGTGTACGGATGGGTTGAATCTCATCGCTGCAACCTATGGCGAACAAATTATTCAACCTGGTGATGAGATTGTTATTTCAATAATGGAACACCATAGTAACCTTATTCCTTGGCAACAATTAGCTAAGAAAAAGGGTGCTACCCTGAAATATATTGAATTAACTCCAGATGGCGAACTTGATCTTGCGGATGCTAAAAAGAAAATTACCGATAAGACAAAGATTATGGCAGTGGCTCATGCTAGTAATGTATTAGGGACAGTGACGCCCTTGAAAGAATTAGCAGCGATTGCGCACCAACATGGGGCAATCGTTGTCGGTGATGGAGCACAAGCAGTTCCCCATATGCCAGTCGATGTACAAGATCTTGGTGTTGACTTTTACGCTTTCTCTGGTCATAAGATGATGAGTCCAATGGGAATCGGCGTTTTGTACGGAAAAGAGAACTTATTACGAGCGATGCCTCCTTACCAATACGGTGGGGAAATGATTAATGACGTTCACCGGAATGAGAGTACATGGGCTGATATCCCGTTTAAATTTGAAGCAGGAACCCAAAATATTGCCGGGGCAGTTGGGCTTGGAGCCGCGATTGATTATTTAAATGGTATTGGAATGGATAGGATTGTGCAAAAAGAACAGGAACTTGTTAATTATGTTTTACCTAAGTTAATTGCCATTCCAGATGTCGAAGTTTATGGTCCGCAATCGCCAGCAAAACATACTGGAGTAATTTCCTTTAACATCAAAGGTCTCCATCCCCATGATGTTGCTACGGCCCTTGATATGGATGGGGTAGCAGTCCGCGCCGGTCACCATTGTGCGCAGCCACTCATGGAAGACTTGGGAGTAACAGCAACCGCTCGTGCCAGTTTTTATTTTTACAATACTAAAGAAGATGCTGATCAATTAATTAACGCAATCAGGGAAACAAAGGAGTTCTTTAACATTGGGACTATCTAAGTTAAATGGTTTATACCGTGAAGTGATTCTCGATCATGCCGATCATCCACATAATAAGGGAGAATTAGCAACTACTACGAATGCAATGACCCTTCATAATCCGACTTGTGGAGATACGATTAATCTTCAGGTCGAAGTAGAAGATAACAAGATCAAAAATATTGCCTATACTGGTGATGGCTGTACTATTAGTCAAGCATCAGCAAGCATGATGACCGATGCTGTTAAAGGAAAAACAACTGAAGAAGCCCTTGCGATGGCAAAGACTTTTTCTGATATGGCAATTGGCAAAGAACATTCAGAAGCTGACTTGGATCAACTAGGGGATGCCCGGATTCTTACCAGTATTATGGAATTTCCAGCCCGAATAAAGTGTGCCACGCTCTCATGGTGGGCATTACAACGAGCACTGTTGAAGGATAGCGAGGAGGAAGAAGATAATGAGTAATGATGCAGCTAGCATTATAAATAATAATGACCAGTACGAATACGGCTTCCACGATAACGTTGAGCCGGAATACTCAACTGGGAGAGGGTTAACAGAAGAAACTGTCCGCAAAATTTCAGCTGCTAAGCATGAACCCCAATGGATGCTGGATTACAGGCTTAAGGCCTACAAGATTTATAAAGAATTACCGATGCCAAAATTTGGGCCAGATTTATCAGAGTTAGACCTGAAGAACATGCTTTACTACCAAAAGATGACCGATAAAAAGTTTCGCGACTGGGATGATGTGCCCGAAGATTTAAAACGGACTTTTGATCGATTAGGAGTTCCGGAAGCAGAGCGAAAATACCTTGCCGGTTCATCTGCTCAATATGAATCCGAAGTTGTTTATCACAACATGAAAAATGAGTTTGAAAAGTTAGGGATTATTTTTACCGATACGGATACGGCCTTAAAAGAATACCCAGAATTATTTAAGAAATGGTTTGGTAAATTAGTTCAACCAACCGATAATAAATTTGCGGCCCTAAATGCAGCAGTATGGTCGGGTGGTTCATTTATTTATGTACCAAAGGGCGTTAAGACAAAGACGCCAATTCAATCTTACTTCCGGCTTAATGCGGAAAACTCAGGACAATTTGAGCGAACCTTGATTATTGTTGATGAAGGGGCAAGTGTTGATTATGTTGAAGGATGTACTGCTCCCAATTACTCTTCTGATAGTCTCCATGCTGCAGTTGTTGAAGTTAACGTCTGCAAGGATGCTTATTGTCGTTACACAACTATTCAGAACTGGTCTGATAATGTTTATAGTCTAGAAACAAAACGGGCAGCAGCGGCAGAAAATGCAACCATGGAATGGGTCGATGGGAACCTTGGCTCAAAAGTCACGATGAAGTACCCAAGCGTCTACCTTAATGGTGAGGGGGCACGAGGAACCATGCTTTCCATCGCAGTTGCCAGCAACGGAATCCACCAAGATTCAGGAGCCCGAATGATCCACAATGCTAAAAACACATCTAGTTCAATTGTTTCGAAATCGATTGCTAAGACGGGGGGCTCAACCGATTACCGCGGAACGGTCCGCTTTGGTAAGCACTCAGATGGCTCTAAAGCCCACGTTGAATGTGATACGATCATTATGGATGACCAATCATCCTCAGATACGATCCCATATAATGAAATTGACAATGCTCATGTCGCAATGGAACATGAGGCAAAAGTATCTAAGATCTCTGAAGAACAGCTTTACTACCTTATGAGCAGGGGAATTTCAGAAGCAAAGGCAACTGAAATGATTATTATGGGCTTTGTGGAACCATTTACGAAACAATTACCGATGGAATATGCAGTTGAATTGAACCGTTTGATCAGTTTTGAGATGGAAGGTTCAATTGGTTAATTGAATTAACAAATAAGTTTGGAGGAACGTTTATGGCTGACGAAAAAGATACTCCCTTTTCACCAATTGAAAATAAAGTGATGGATGCATTGGAAGAAGTTATTGATCCAGAATTGGGAATTGACCTCGTTAACCTTGGCCTTATTTATGATGTTAAGGTTGATGATAATGGTGAATGTACGGTTACAATGACTTTAACGACAATGGGCTGTCCATTAGGCGACATCTTAAATCGCGACATTACCAAGGCAGTTACTTCTGTTGAAGGTGTAACTAAATGTAATATTAACCTTGTGTGGGAACCAGTCTGGGATTTGTCAAGAATGAGTAGGTTTGCTAAAATTGCATTAGGAATTCACGGTTAGATATAGGAGGTCAGACATGGATATTAAACGCTTTGTTTATCAACGAAAAAGACTCGGCTACTCACAAGTTGCCTTAAGCAAGGGGATTTGTACCCAGTCGACCTTAAGCAAGTTTGAAAGCAATGGTCAAGTACCATCACTCACGATTTTGGCGCAGCTTTGCGACCGGCTGGGACTAACGATTGATGATTTAAGTAAGGACAATACGTCTTCAATTCGCTATATCCGGAGTCTGCTAGACCGAATTGAATTAGCTTTAATGATTGAACACTTTCCACAGGCAGTTAGTAACCTTAAGAAGATTCGGCTTGAAGATTTAAAATCGCCACAAGACCGGATGCAATATTATTATTTAAAAGGGATGATTTACACTTTAACTAATAATAACGCGTCGACAAGTCTTTTTAACTTTACTAAGATTTTAGATGAACTGGATGAGCAACATCGGACGATCTTTTCACCATTAGCATATTTAGGATCAGGGATCTTATATGCACGACAAAATTCAATGGAACATGCTGATTTCTTTTTCTCAAAGGTTATTTCATTTTTAAGATCAAAGGCTGATGAAGACTTAGCTGGTGTTGATCGGAATTATTACTTACGGATTGTAACGATGATGTACTACGCTGCCGAGTACCATTCATTAAACAAGCGGTTGGAGGTTAGTAACCAAGTGTTGGAGGCTACGACAAAGATTTGTGCTAGCAACCACGTTACTTATTTCTTACCACGAATCAAATTACTAGAAGCAAATAATGCAATTGAGTTAGGAGAAAACTCGAAAAAAATACGTCAACTTTTAACTGAAGCAGAAGTATTTGCACGCTTCAATAAAAATAATGTTGTTGAAGTTCAAGTAGCTGCTCTCTTAAATAATTTTGATAAGACAATTAGTAATAAATGAAAAATAATGAGGCTGGGAGAAAACTTTGTTTTCTCTCAGCTTCATTATCTATAGGTCTACTAACCGATGTTTAACTGCATAGTGGAGAAGTTCTGCGTGTGAAGCAAGGTTTAATTTTTGCATAATCTTTGTCTTATGGGCTTCAACAGTTTTAGGGGATATAAACATCTTAGTAGCAATTTCTTTGTTAGTATATCCGAGAACAATTAACGGTAAGATTTCTTGCTCACGTTTTGAAAGAGCAATGTAATTTCCTAAATCGAAGTGTGGAGAACCGCCTTTGATAACTAATAAATCTTTCTTTGTTACCATAATATTATTGTCTAAGTATTTTTCACCATTAATAGCGTGTCTTAGGGCATGAACTAGTTCTTTTGGAGAGGAGCTTTTAAAGATATAACCATTTGCGCCATTATAAATTGCCTGATTGATGTATTGAGGTTCATTACGAGAAGAAAAAATAATAATTTTGATGTTAGGGAAATGTTCATGAATTCTTTTGATTGTGATCAGACCATTTTCACCAGGTGGCATCGCTAAATCCATAATAATGATATCAATGTCACCTTGTTCAACCCGTAATGATGCATCTATTCCGGTTGTTTCTTCATCAATTACTTTAAAATTATCTAGTTGTTCAACCAGATTTTTAACTGCCATTCGAATGATTGGATAATTATCCGCCACAAGTACTCTATACATCAATAAACCTGCTTTCATTCTTAAAGTTATCTCTTCTTCAGTATCTTCTTTTTGCTAATCATTATCAAGATCCAAAAATTATTTTTTACACTTGCTGAAATAGTTTCAATAAACGGCTGGAATAATTGTGAAAATTTATTGCAGAATAAAACTAATGCTGTAAAATAAAAGAGGATCATTGATGACATGACAACATCAATGGTCCACAGTAGAAGTATGTTGGCGAAAGTGATTGCAGAATCACCTTCGCCTTTTATTATACCAATTTTTTGTACTAATGTAATAAAGATTATCTTTTTATCTATAAATTATTTTATGAAAAGAGTGAAAAGGGCAAGGAGAGCAATTAAAAAGCCAATTTTAACAATTTTATTAAGTTGATTGAAGAAAAAATAATAATCATCTAATAATTAATGCATTTACGGATTGTTTGATCTAGAATGTAATTATTAGCTATTCTTGAATCAGAGAAAGGTGAAGCATTGATGGCAGAAAAAACATTTACAACAACCGAGCTCGCTGAGTTCGATGGTCGAAATGGACATCCCGCATACGTTGCCGTTAAAGGTGTTGTTTACGATGTCTCTAACGTTCCGCAATGGAAGGGTGGTAAACACCATGGAAACCTTGCTGGTCGTGACTTGACTTCAGTAATGCCTCGTTCTATCCATCTGGAATCAGTTCTTGAAGGTATCCCTGTTGTTGGCAAACTAGTTGACTAGGAATAACTATGTAAAAAGCTAGGAATTGGTAGTTTTAAACTATCTCTCCCTAGCTTTTTATATTGTAACCTTAAAATAATCCCGCAAGTATTTTGCAAGCCCATTATGTTCGTTATCAATTGGGGTCACATCGTTAGCGATACTCTTCAGCTCGGGAATCGCATTATGCATTGCAACACCACGTCCCGCTGCATCAAGCATTTCCAAATCATTATGCTCGTCACCAAACGCGATAATATTTTGTCGGTCAATTTGGTATTGCTTAGCGATATAAAACATCCCTGACTCCTTATGAGTGCCACGATGGATCAGTTCTAAGATGTTGTAAGGGCCACCCCATACTCGTGGTTCAACGAAATCGCCGTATTTTTCATTAACTGCCTTAATGATCTCTTCTTGGTGTTCCGGTTCATATTGGATTGTCATTGCAATTGGATTGCCGGTTAAGTTAGTCGCGGTTAGGATTTGATCATCGCGCAACTTGTTCGGTAAGAATTCAGGTAAATCATTACTAGCTTGATTAGCCCATACATGATGTTTATTTTCAACGGTAATTGTTTTAATTCCTAGTTCTTTCCGGTGGGCTAGGAGATCAAGGGCTAGCTCTCGTGTTAATTCAACATCATATTCTTTATCCCAGTGTTCATGAGGTATATGCGTTAGGGCCCCATTAAAGTTTACCATTGGGGTCTTAATCCCAATTTCATCGTAAATATGTTTGGCAATCCGGTAAGGACGACCGGTAATGATGCTGACAATATGTCCATCCCGGGCAAGGGCACGTAAAGTTATAATTGTCTCGTTTGTTAATTTCGATTGATTATTTAATGTTGTGCCATCAAGATCAAGCGCAATCAAGTGTTGATCCATTACCATCTCACTTCTCTTTCCATAAAAAATTCAATTATAATATTGTAAACAAAAACTTAACGCTTTGCCAAGTATTTTGACTTAAAAAGACTAAAAAATACGTTACAATAAAGATATTACGATAAAGAGGAGCGAAAAATAACGTGCAATTACCAAATGAATTTGTCACGAAATACAAAAAACTAATGGGAGCAGAGGCCGATGAGTTTTTATCAGCACTTGCTCAGTCGAGTTATAGTGGTTTTCGCGAGAATCCATTAAAGAACGGACAGCCGGTTGCAACAATTGAAAAAGCCACGGGAAAGGTACCATATGTGCCGACAGGATATTATGGCCAAGTGAATGGAAAATCATTAGACCATGTTACTGGGTGGGTATATAGTCAAGAGCCGTCAGCAATGTTTGTAGGAGAAGTGGTTAATCCCCAAGCTGGAGAACGTGTGCTAGACTTGTGTGCAGCTCCGGGAGGCAAAACAACGCATTTGGTTGCTAAAATGAACAACCAGGGATTATTAGTTGCTAATGAAATTTTCCCTAAACGGGCGAAAATTTTGGCTGAAAACCTGGAACGATGGGGAGCAAAAAATGCAGTTGTTACTAGTGAGAGTCCCGCAGATTTAGAAAAACAATTTCCTCAATATTTTGACCGGATTCTTGTTGACGCGCCTTGTTCGGGAGAAGGAATGTTTAGAAAAGAGCCTGCCGGAATTGAATATTGGTCACCAGAATACCCTGCTGAGTGTGCTAACCGTCAGCAGAAGATCCTAGCATCCGCAATGAAAATGCTAAAGCCAGGAGGAACATTAGTCTATTCGACCTGTACTTTTGCACCAGAAGAGGATGAACAAAATATTTCATGGTTGCTCAATAACTATCCAGACTTGAAACTTATCCCAATTGAAAAGGCGTCCGGAATGGATGATGGCCGTCCAGAATGGGCTGATGGCAATGAAGAGTTGAAAAAGACAGTTCGACTATTCCCACACCATCTCAAGGGGGAAGGACATTTCATTGCTAAGTTAGTAAATGGTGAACCTAAGGCAACTGAAAAAAAGCGCAAAAAGAAGAATAAGCGGAAAAGGCAATCGATTGTTAAACCGGACAAAGAGCAGGTTAAACTCTTTAATCAGTTTGCTACAAGCGTTTTTCCGGACTATCAACCATACCAACTGATTTTATTTGGTGACCAGCTCTATGATTTGCCATTAGAAGAGGATAAGATCGAAGGACTAAATGTACTCCGACCTGGACTTCACCTCGGTACTTTTAAGAAAAATCGATTTGAACCAGCGTTGGCATGGGCCCTTGCTAGCTTACCACAGGAGGCAAAACGGGTCATTGACCTAAACCGGGAACAGTGGCACCAATATGTCCATGGGGATGTAATCAATATTGATGCTGACCTTCCAAATGGCTGGTATTTACTAGTATGTGACGAACATACTGCTGGATTTGGAAAGTTGGTCAGTAAAACAATCAAAAACTTTTATCCCAAGGGGTTACGTTTTTAAATTAGGAGGATTATCGAGATGAAAGAAAAAGCAGCCTTTCACGTTAACGGCTACCTCGGGTTACTCGGGGCGATTATTATCGGTTTAATTAGTTTGTGGCTGATGTTTGTTGGCTTTACGCGTAATTTTCCGGTAGTCCTGACAATTGGAATCATTTTATTTTTGATTGTGATTCTTTTTAGTACATCATTGACAATTATTCAGCCAAATGAAGCCAAAGTTTTAACTTTTTTTGGTAATTATATTGGGACTATTCGTGATGCGGGCTTATTTATGACGGTACCATTTACAAATAAGGAGACTGTTTCTCTTCGTGTCTGCAATTTTAATAGTCAAATTTTAAAGGTCAATGATTCGAAAGGTAATCCAGTCGAAATTGCGGCCGTTATTGTCTACAAAGTTGTCGATACCGCAAAAGCGCTCTTTTCAGTTGATGATTATGAGCAATTTGTTCAAATTCAGAGTGAGTCTGCGGTTCGTCATGTTGCTAGTGAATATCCATATGATAGTTTTGAAGATCAAGATGCAATTACCCTTCGCGGGAATCCCACCGAAGTATCAGAGCGTTTAACTGCTGAACTGCAAGAACGGTTAAATGTAGCGGGGGTCAAAATTATCGAAACACGGTTAACTCACTTAGCCTACGCAACTGAAATAGCGAGTGCCATGCTGCAAAAACAACAGTCATCAGCAATCCTATCAGCGCGCAAGATAATCGTTGAGGGGGCTGTTTCAATTACTGAAGAAGCGATTGAACGACTAAGCAAGGAAGCTAACCTTGATTTAACAGATGAGCAACGTTTGCAAATCATCAATAATATCATGGTAGCAATTATTAGTGAACGGGGAACGCAACCAGTAATAAATACAGGGACACAAGGATAAATGATATATTTAACAATTTTAATGGCTGAGCGCGTTGGTTTAATTATTATTCTAGCGTTTTTGCTGGTTAGTGTACCCCTATTTCGCCGCCTGTTATTTAATCAAACCATTAGTGCCAAAATTCAGCTAACGATTCTTTTTTCTATTTTTGCTGTTATGGCTAATATGACGGGAATAGAAATTGACGCAAATAACCAGTTGCATAATAAAATTATTCTTACGGCCATTTCAACAAATGACTCGATTGTTAATGCCCGAATTTTAGCTGTTTCAGTTGCTGGAATTATCGGTGGGCCATGGGTTGGTAGTCTAGTAGGGTTAGTGGCAGGGGTTCACCGAATTATTCAAGGTGCGCCCCTGCAAGGTTGGTTTTATGTGCCTAGTTCAGTTTTGATTGGTGCGCTTTCTGGCTTTTTGTATCATGATCGAAAAAGTTATTTTAAGGTAATGACGCCGTGGCATGGTTTTATTGTGGGGATTTTGATGGAAAGTATTCAAATGCTTTTTATCTTGCTATTCAGTCCAACGGGATGGGCTTTAGTTAAATATATTGCCTTACCAATGATCTTGGTCAATTCGCTAGGGACATCGATTTTCTTATCAATCATTTCAATGTACCTTCACCAAGAGGAAGAACTGCGCGCTATGCAGACTCATTCTGTCTTGCAATTAACAAATGAAACCTTGCCTTATTTTCGTCAAGGATTAAATAAAAGCTCAGCGCAACAAGTAGTCAAAATCATTAAAAAATATACTAATTTTGATGCAGTGAGTATCACTGATCGACAACGAATACTTGCACATATTGGGGCTGGTGATGATCACCATATCCCAGGGAACAGACTAGAAACTTCTTTATCCAGTAATGTGATTAAAACGGGACAAATAAAGATCGCAAATAATAGTAAAATGATTGGTTGTATCGATCCCAATTGTCCTTTAGAAGCAGCGATTGTTGCCCCTCTGCGAATTGGGAATGAAGTTATCGGCACGTTAAAAATGTATTATACTGATCAATGGCATTTAACACCAGTTGAAATTCAGCTAGCAATCGGTCTATGTGAGATTTTTGCTAACCAAATTGCATTGGGTGAAGCAGAAGTGCAAGCGCAATTAGTTCGAGATGCTAAGATAAAAGCCTTACAAGCACAAATAAATCCGCATTTCTTTTTTAATGCTATTAATACAATTAGTGCAATTTTACGCCGGGATCAAGAAAAAGCGCGAGAACTTCTCCTTCAACTTAGTAATTATTTCCGGGCTAACTTAATTGGGGCCCGAGAGACCGAAATTACTTTGGGACAAGAGCGAACGCAAGTCGATGCATACCTTGAACTGGAACAAACCAGATTTCCACATAAATATAACATCACCTTTGATCAACAAGTCGAAAATGATGTTTACCTGCCACCATTTACAATTCAAGTATTAGTTGAAAATGCGCTTAAACATGCTTTTGGAGCACGTAAAGACCATAATAATGTTCAAATAACAATAAAGAAGTTGGAAGCACGGTTAGAAATTCAAGTAGCTGATAATGGGAAAGGGATTGCGCCGGAACTTCTTCCTAAGCTTGGAAAAGAACCATTGACATCTTCAAAAGGGAGTGGAAATGCGCTATATAACTTGAATCAGCGCTTAATTGGCCTATATGATCAGCATAGTGCCCTTCAAATTACAAGTAGTAATAAAGGAACAAAGATCAAAATTTCTTTACCATATCACACTAAGGAAGGTGCAGACAATGAAAGTCTTAATCGTTGATGATGAACCGCTTGCTCGTGAAGAACTTCATTACTTAATTCAGGGAAATAGTGAAGTTACAGAAATACTTGAAGCAGATGGCATTTTTATGGCAGAGGAACAAGTAAAACATGAACACCCAGATATGGTTTTCTTGGATATAAAGTTATCGGATGGAAATGGGATGGCGTTAGCTGAAAAAATAAAATCATTTGATAATAGTCCTCATATTGTCTTTGCCACTGCTTACGATTCCTATGCGTTAGATGCCTTTGAAGCAGATGCGGTTGACTATATTTTGAAGCCATTTTCTGCTAAAAGGGTCAACGAAGCAATTATGCGTGTCGCCAAATTAATTTCGCCAGAGGATGATGCTACCAAAGCTAAGAGGGAATTAAGGCAGAATCCGCGAATTTCGATTCAAAACGACGAGCGAACGATTATTTTACAGAAAAAACAAATACTTTACGTACAGGCACAACAAGGCTTTGTTTATATCTGGACTCTTAATAAGCATAAAATCATTAGTCGACAGACGCTCACTAATATTTATGACCAATTAAAATCTCCAGAATTTTTACAGATCCATCGTAGTTTTATTGTTAATTTGAATAGCGTAACAGAGCTTCAGCCTAGTTTCAATCATACTTATGAGCTGACATTAATCGATGGCAGTAAATTACCAGTAAGTCGATCATATGTTAACACAACCAAAAAAGCATTAGGTTTATAAAAAGGATTGGTGAATTGTTTATCTTTTCACCAATCCTTTTTTTGTGTAAGGCATTTTAAGCTAACTGGAGGGCATTTTAACGCAAATTTAGGTTATTTAATAGTGAAAACGAATACAAATTAAGAAAAATTAGTAAAATAGATTGTGATAAATGGTATTAACGTTAATGCCTAAACATATTTATCATGTTTAGGAGGACTATTATGAAGAAAGAAGAAAAGAAGAAGGAAGCGCCCATTTTAGTTCAAATGGGAATCTTTGCTGCAATTTTATTCGTATCACAATTAATCTCTAATCTTTTTCCTAAGAGTTTCGTTGTTCCTACACCATTAATTGGAATGATTTTATTATATATTTTATTAGCTTGCCATATTGTTAAGTTGGAACAAGTTGAAAAGTTTGGAGATTTCATGATTAGTTTAATCGCCTTTCTGTTTGTCCCATCAGGAATTCAGCTTGCTGGGAGCCTTGGTTTAATGAAAAAAGAAGGGCTACAAGATGTAATTGTTATTATTATTTCAACAATTATTTTATTAGCAGTAATTGCTTATGTTGGAGCATTCTTTATTGGGGTACATCATAAATTATTCAAGACTAACAAGGGGGGAAACTGATAATGACTAATGTATTTATTACAAATCTGGCGTTACCTTTTACCGGGGTATTTATTTCATTACTGGTCTATTTAATTGGGATGTGGCTTTTCAAAATTAGTAATGGTTTCTTCCTCTTCACCCCATTGTTAGTAGGGATGGTATTAGGGATTGTAATTTTAGCAATCTGGGCCAAGGTCGCTAATTCAACGACTGCAATAGTTTATAAAAAATTTTACCAGCCAGGCGGAAATTTGATTTTTTGGTTCTTGAACCCAGCAACAATGGCATTTGCGATTCCGCTTTATCGCCGGAATGATGTTTTTAAGAAATATTGGGTCGATGTAATTCTCACATTATTTGTGGGTGGATTCATTTCATTATTTTTGATTCAAGGAACAGCTAAATTATTTGCTCTTTCCCGTGTTTCAACCGCCGCTATGCTTCCTCAAGCAGCTACTACCGCTGTTGCGATGCCAATTGCAAAGGGAATCGGTGGTGATCCCGCGGTAACAGCGATGGCATGTATCTTAAATGCAGTTATTATTTATGCCCTTGCCGAATTCCTGATTAAGGTCTTTAGACTAAAGAAAATTTCTAAGGTCGGAACTGGTCTTGGTCTTGGATCCGCTGGTCACACTGTTGGATCTGCTAAGGCGGTTCAACTAGGGTCAATTCAGGGAGCAATGGCCGCAGTGGCAGTTGTTATCGTTTCATTAGCAATGGACATTTTGGTTCCTATTTATGCTCATCTTTTTATGTAAATTTTAATTAGGGAGAGAAAAAGAAGTATGGCGACAGAAGAACATCAAAAGGTTGTTTTAATTGGTGATGGAGTTGTGGGGTCCGCTTATGCTTTTAGCGTGATCCAGCAAGGTTTAGCTGAGGAATTAGTTATTATAAATAAGAGTAATGAGCGAAGCGTTGGGGATGCACTGGATTTGGAAGACGCAACGCCATTTACTGCCCCAGTAAAGGTTAAGGCTGGTAGCTATCAAGATTGTAAAGACGCTGATATTGTTACTATTTGTGCAGGTGCTGCGCAAAAGCCAGGTGAAACACGGCTTAAATTAGTTGAACGTAACTTAAAGATTATGAAGGAAATCGTTCAAGAAGTAGTTAATACCGGGTTTAATGGAATCTTCTTAATTGCTGCCAACCCAGTCGATATCTTGACATATGCTGTTCAAAAAATTTCTGGTTTTCCAGCACATAAAGTAATTGGATCAGGAACCTCTCTTGATTCGGCACGCTTAAGAGTAGCAATTGGTAAAAAGCTAGCTATTGATCCCCGAGATGTTCATGTTGATATGTTAGCAGAGCATGGGGATTCAGAATTTGCTGCTTATTCTTGTGGGACAATCGGTGGAACGCCTTTAATGGATTATGTTTTAGCTAATGGGCTAACAAAGCAAGAATTGTTAAAACTAGAAGAACAAGTACGTAATAAGGCTTATGAGATTATTAACCGGAAAGGCGCAACATATTATGGAGTAGCGACTGCTTTGGCAAGAATAACAAAAGCAATTTTATATGACCAAAATACAGTATTACCCGTAAGTGCATATTTAGATGGTGAATATGGGGAAAAGGATATTTACCTCGGGACACCGGCTGTAATTGATAAAGACGGTATTCAAAAGGTAGTAGAATTACCATTAGATTCACGTGAACAAGAGGCTTTAAGTAATTCAGCATCAGTTTTGCGTGAAACAACAGCAAATGGAATGACTAAAGCGGGTCTATTGAACTATCTTTGGAAATAAACAAAATGACTAAGACTGAGAAAAATATTTTTCTCAGTCTTAGTCATTTTTACATTAATGTCTTTAGACCTGGTTGAGTGCGCGAGCAGAGCGAGTGCACGAAACAAAAAACCACCTGCTATGCGGGTGGGCGATAAAAATTATATAAAAAAGGCCTCTTTTGC
>NZ_JAJGUI010000113.1:35109-54438 GCF_020784875.1 Limosilactobacillus reuteri subsp. simiae
TTGATATTGACTTATGTGTGGATGAAAAATATAATAAAAAATGTTAATTGTAAATAGCTTCTTTTACTATTCAAAGTGATTAGTAATAACCATGTATTTATTTAGGGAGATGTTAAATACATATAAATAGAAAATAAAGGTCATATCGATTTAGGTTTAATTATTAGAAATTTAATGCGCACATAACAAATATAATTTTGGGGGATATTATGAATAGAAAAAATACCATCCTTAAGTCAACTTTACTTGCTACATCAGTTGTAACTATTAGTGCAGTTACTAATGTTACGGTTCACGCTGATGACATGGCATCAAAAACGCAAAGCCAAAATACACCGGAGAAACAAATTGCCAAAAAGCAAGATAAAAACAACCAGCAACTATCTGCTTTAAAGCAACAGCAAAGTAACTCTGAAAATGAAGCGGCTAAACAAAATGCTAATAAGTTAACTGAATTACAAGAAAATAATACTGGAAAAATTAAGATTTTAGATCAGCAACTTCAAAACCAAAAACAAGTTGCCCAACAGACTGCTAATGATCAATTAGCGGTTAAAACTAATACAGTTCGCCAATCCGAACAAGCACAAGCAATTGCTGAAAACGATGCTTACCAATCTCAAGTAGCCGCTCAAACTAAGGCTTACGATCAAGCAGTTGCTAACCAACAACAAGCTAACGATCAAGAATTAGCTGACGCAGCTAAGCATATCGTTACCCCTGAGCAAAAGCAAAGTCAAATTGACTCAGCTACTAAGAACACCCAACAAGCCTTAGATCAAGCTAAGTCTGATCACGACTCTACTACTAATAAGTTGAACGATCAATTAACTAACGACCTTAAGCAAAACGCTCAACGAGCACAAGAAGCCAAGAGTGATCTTAAGCAGCCAAATCAAGCAGATAACCAAAAGCAAATTGATGACGCGCAAAATGCTGTTAACAAGGCTCAAAGTAAAGCCAATGACGCGCAAAATGCACTATCTAATGCTAAGAATACCCTAAATGCTAACCAAAGTGCTTTAACACAAGCAAAAGACGCTCAAAAAGACCATGTGATTAATACTATTAATTTACCAGCTGGTTACATTGATGCTTGGAAAGAATATGTTAATACTAAAGAAAAGAATGACTATTTAGTAACAGAAAGTACTTACCCAGATTTATTTAAAAAGCTTGAAACACTAGATAAGGAAGCATTAAAGAACAACCTATATCATACTGATCCAGCCGCAGCAAAAGTACCAGTAACCTTAAATGCCAACGGCACCCTTTCACGAGATGACATCATTAAAGCTACTCAATTTGCCGTTTCGTTATTAAACCCAATTCGTGAAGCAATTGGCGTTACCCCATACAAGATCACCAACGCATCTATCGATGTCGCTCAAGACGTTGCTAATGAATATCGTAAGGATAACTGGAATACCTGGGATCATGAGCACGATAACGATGCTTTAGATCGCGTCGCTAACAAATGGAACATTGACCTTGTCGGCGAATCCTGGGCTGGTGACGGAGCATTTGGCCAAGTCAAATGGACTCCAAACAATGGTGGTACAGAATTCGTCCACAACTATAATAACCTAACACTAAATGATTTATATCAGGGTATTTATAGTTCAATCTTATCCTTACTATTCAAAGACGCCGATCAAGGTTACGGTCACGCCACAGACTTACTAGGTGTTCGTGATCCTAACAACAATTTTACTACCGGTAACAGCCTTGGAGTCAGCTTTGAATACGGCAAAGGTATGAAGGCTGGGGGTCAAACAAATGTTGGTGGTTTCCACTTCAATACTATCCCCGATGCTTCTTCTAAGGACGTTCAACGTTTAGTTAACGAAGGCTACGTGATTGATGCTGCTGATCCAACTGCTAAGGTTAATCAACCCGGCTACCGTGACGAAATTGCCATCCCTGGTCAAGATTTACAAAAGCAAATTATCGAATTACAAGCTAAGGTTAACGAAAACCAAAGTCAAGTTGATCAATTAACTAAGACTGCTGATACTGCTAGTCAAACCTTAAATGACGCTAAGGCTAAGTTAGCAAATCTTCAAAAGAGCATTGCTGATGCAGAAAATAGTTATCAACAACAATTAGCGGCTATTAACACTAAGTACAGTAATCAAGCCACTAAATTAAAGGCTGATCATGATGCTAAGATTAAGGCTGAAAACGATGCTTACCAAGCACATGTTAACCAATTAAACAGTGATCTTCAAACTAAGATCAACGCTATTAAGGCTCAACCAGAAAATACTGATCAATTAAAGGCTCAACTTGATCAAAAGCTTGCTCAAGTTAAGCAAGATGGTCAACACAAGCTCGATCAATTAAAGCAAGCTCACGAAGTTCGTTTACAAAAGATTCACCAAGACGCCGAAGATACTTTAGCTGCATACAAGGCGAACTTAGACAAGGATGCTCAAGCTAAAATTACCAAGGCCCAAGCAGACCACGACGCATCAGTTAAGGCTCTTAAGGATAATTATACCCAACTTAAGAACCAATTAGATGCTCAGCAAGCTAAGCTCGTTAGTGATGATCAAGCTCAATACAATGCTCTTGCTACTAAACTTGACGGCGAATTAACTGCCTTAAAGAACCAAGTATTGCCAAAGCCTGCTGATCACCAAACTACTCAAAACAAGCAAGTTGTTGCTGGTAACACGGATACCGTTGCTTTGGACAATTCTGGAAAGACAACTGTTGTATTGCCTAGAGTGACTAGTGATATCAATGGAGAAAAGCCAGAGTCAGTTAAATTCTTACCGCAAACTGGTAACGAAAAGAACTCGTTTGCAATTATCGCACTAGGTGCTTTCACTGCTATGTTTGGTATGAATTTAGCTTCACGGAAGCGAAAGTTTTAGTTTGAAATATAGAGGGAGTTGATAGCATTGACAGTAGAAGTTGATAATGATTCATATTTTTATAGCCTATTAAAAGCACATGCAGCAGAGGTAGCGAAAGAGCCAGGAAAGTCGCCAAGTCACTACGCAGCATACGGTATGCCAATCGATGTATTACGACAAAATATAACAGAATATATGTATTATGGAAATTCTGAAAAAATTGAAAAAAAGATACAAACAACCATATCAAACATAGCATATACTATTCAACTTTTGGAATTTTATATTAATGCTAAGAATGAATTATATTTATCATATCCAATGGAAAGAATGTTGAATAAGGAAATTTTAATCACTTCCTTTGAAATCCAAGAGGCTTTAATCAGTATAATGTTTGAGGGATACTATAAGGCTAAAACGTCAAAAGAAAGAATCTTAAAGCTTAAAAATGAGGAAAAATTAAGTGAAGATTTTATTAATGCTTTAGACGATGAAAGAAGGTATCGTAATAAAGTTCATTTAACAGGAAAAGGAGGTAATCCAATTCCTGATTATGACATTTTTGATGATACTGAGATGGTTAATAAGTCAATTAATTTGTTAAATGAGCTTTTTGCACTAAGAATACATGATGATCAAAAGATAGTATTACCGAATGTTGGATAATAAATAGATCAATATAGACTTTAAGCAATATCGATAAGTAAGGTCAGCACAAAATAGAGAATAATATGTGTTTACCAAAAATAATCGTGAAACGTAAACATCATTAGCAGAAAAAAAAGCCCAGTTAATGGGCTTTTTAATTTTTTAAAATAGCAGGTGACAGCCTTTAAGCTCGATTTCAAAGTCGCTACTAATAGTATTAAGACTAAGTACCCAGTTAATATGATGTGATTTTATAAATTTATTCAAAGAGTCGAAATATGGTGCTAATTCAGTTAGACTTATTCCGACCCTTCCTGTAAGACGTAATTCATCTATTTGCGCATCATTAAGTTGATAACCACAGGCACCTTTTATTTCATTAACAACAGTATTAACATATTTTTCTATTACTTGATCTAATTCGCTCATTACTTATGCCTCCGTTAATGTAAGATATTGAATTTAATTACAGTTTGAATCGTCATTAAAGTAAAAGACTAAAGGGTTATTACTCATAAATTTTATACATAATAAAAAGCCTCCTAATTATTATTTCAGAGGCTTTCCTGCGCGGAACGCGCAAAAATTTGAGGAGATATGGTAATGGATTAAACTAAGATAAAATAACTATTGAGAATAATTAGTCATAGATATGTTTATTATGAGGATTACGTTTAAATTTTTTGCTACAGAATTTATAATTATCATTTGTAGTAATAAATTCCTCCATCAGTACTTAATTGTGTCTGATAAAGCATAGTCTAGTTTCTTCCTATTTTATATGGAGCCATGTTATACATAAGAGATTTGAAGTAAAATATTCTGTAGCTCTAGGAAGCATTACGCCTTATAAAAGGTTTCTAACCAATCATAAGACTATAAAGTAAGTACAAAAACTTATTATGGAGGCTTACTTAAGAAGTTCACTGAGTAGTCGAACTAATATCGTTTGAATCACCATCCTTAACAAACTCATACTGGAAAATATTTCTAGACAAATTTTAAATTAACTTGACGGGTATAAGGAGATAATATATAATTATATCCGTTGAGTTATTCCGGCATAGCTCAGTTGGTAGAGCACCTGACTGTTAATCAGGTTGTCGTCAGTTCGAGTCTGACTGCCGGAGTCGATTGAGATGTTAGCTGTTTGGCTAGCATCTTTTTTTATACCTTCTAAACATCTTTTTAATAATTTGAATTGCATATTTACGGTTTTTAACGATGGATTATTAATTTTTATATCAAAAAAATTGTAGATGTTTTAACATGAGAATATACTAAAACTGTAACTAGTTTCATATGTAGTTTAGGAGAATGGAGGTATTTATAATGCGATTTAGTAAAGCAATCCTTGTTGCAACCAGCATAATTGCAATTGGGCTATGTACAAGTGGCTGTAGTAGTTCTAGCACGAGTTCCAACAGTAGCAAGAGCAGTGCCCAAGTCTCATCAGCAAAAAAAGAGGAGTCACATATTGTGGGCTCGTATCGTGATGATGCCGATGGAGCTGCTATTACCCTTAATTCAGATGGAACTGGGACATATGTAATGGCAAATCCGACGCAGGCTGATATTCATGATCAATTGACCTGGAAAAAGGAAAAGAATAATTACATCATTAATTTAAATGATAGTAATTATGATACGCCAATTGATGCGCGGCTAAATGAAGATAATTTGAGCCTTGTAGGTAACGATGAATGGCCTAATCAGTCATTTAAACGAGTTCATGGTGACTTTGACGTTGATAATTTCTTAAAAGAACAACATGCGAAAACTAACAGTTCTACAACTAAGGATACTCATTCTAAGGAATCATCAACTCATGCCCGCGCAGCACTTAAAAAATGGGCGAGTGACCACCACAAAGACACCAGCAAGATTGATAATTTGAAGGCTACGACTGACCTATCTGAGCCAGATGAGGGTTGGGCCTTTGTTGATGATAATGGAACTGAATATGCCATTGTTCGAAATGGAAAAGTTTATCCACGTCCGGTTATCGATGGTGATACGTCATCTAATTAATAATCTTAGCGACAAACTTAATAAAATAAACAATTATAGCTCATACATGCGTTTGCGTTCTCATCAAAAACTTATTTTTCAATTGACGATGTTTTGAAACACGTTTATAATAGTACTATTCTGAATTTTATTGTTAAAGTTTTTTAATGTTTAGAATACGTATTCAATTAACATTGTGCTAATTGAAAAGTGAAATTATTTGGAGGAATTGTATGAGTAAACAAAAGAATTTGGATACCTCCTTCTTTGGACAACCGCGTGGATTGTCGACATTGTTCTTCACTGAAATGTGGGAACGGTTTAGTTACTACGGAATGCGGGCTATCCTTCTATTCTATATGTACTACGCTGTTACCAAGGGTGGTTTGGGTATGGACCAAGCTACCGCAGCATCAATTATGTCAATTTATGGTTCATTAGTTTACCTGGCCAGTGTTGTCGGAGGATGGTTATCTGACCGTGTATGGGGATCGCGGCGAACGGTCTTCATCGGTGGTGTCCTTATTATGTTTGGACATATCGCTCTGTCATTACCGTTTGGTGTGTCAGCACTTTATGTATCAATCGCTTTGATTGTTATTGGTACCGGGTTATTAAAGCCAAATGTTTCAGAAATGGTTGGGGGCTTATACAGTCCTGAAGACCGTCGTCGAGACTCTGGTTTTAGTATGTTTGTCTTCGGGATTAACTTAGGGGCCGCTGTTGCTCCTTGGGCTGTTCCTTGGGCTGCTAATGGCTTTGGCTTAAACCTTTTCCATGGTGAAATGAACTTCCACGCTGGTTTCTCACTAGCCGCTATCGGAATGTTCTTTGGGTTAGTACAATATGTAGTTGACGGCCGGAAGTATCTTTCAAAAGATAGCTTATATCCTGATGATCCGATCGATAAGGAAAGTTTACGTCCAGTAATTATTTGGTCAATTGTTGGTGTTATTGCATTAGTGATCATTCTTGGATTGCTTGCTGCAATGGGTCAATTAAACATCAATAATATCATTACAATCATTACGGTTATTGCTATTGCTTTGCCAATCTACTACTTTGTAATGATGTTGAATTCCAAGAAGGTTACAAAGGATGAAAAGTCACGGGTTGTTGCTTACATTCCACTTTTCATTGCTGCTGCTATCTTCTGGGCAATTGAAGAATCAGGTTCAGTTGTTTTGGCCCTCTTTGCTGAACAACGGACTGTTTTACACATTGGTGGCTGGCACTTTGCTGCTGCTAACTTCCAGACATTGAACCCATTATTCATTATGATCCTAACACCATTCTTCGTTGCACTTTGGGATCACTGGAAAAAACAACCAAGTGCTCCTGGTAAGTTTGCTGCTGGGTTAGTAATTGCAGGTCTTTCATATGTTTGGATGGCACTTCCAGCAATGATTCACGGTACAACTGCCGGACGGGTTAGCCCATTCTGGTTAGTTGGTTCATGGTTCATCGTTGAAATCGCCGAAATGTTGATTTCACCAATTGGTCTTTCAGTAACTACTAAACTTGCACCAAAAGCATTTAAGTCTCAAATGATGAGTATGTGGTTCTTGGCTGATGCTGCTGGACAAGCAGTTAACGCCCAAGTTGTTAAGTACTACTCATCAGCTACAGAAGTTCCATACTTCTTAATTATCGGGGCAGTAAGTATCGTCTTCGGATTGATTCTTTGCCTATTCGTTAAGAAGATTCATGGCTTGATGGATGGTGTAGACTAAAAATTATATTAAGAGATCGAGAATAATTCTTGGTCTCTTTTTTTTGAGGTGAGTTATGAAAATCGCAGTAAGTAGTGACCTTCATTTAGATTTAAATCATGCTAAGGTTGCAGAAATTATTACTCAACAGGCGCATTATTTAACCCGTCAAGAAATTGACCATTACTTTTTTGTAGGGGATGCCTTTAATGATTTTGAGCAAACTAGAGTATATTTTGCGGAACTACAATCGCAATTGCCTATCACAAAGGTCCATTATCTTGCCGGTAACCATGATATGTTAAAAGGGGTCACTTATGAGCAATTAGAAAATTTAGATGATGATCTATATTTTCATAATCGATTTCTCGATATTCCCCAAACGAACTGGCGAATTATCGGTAATAATGGTTGGTATGATTATTCGTTTTCAACGTATGAAAGTAATGTAGAAGAGGTTGCGCAATGGAAGCAGGCATATTGGGTAGATCGTCCAATTGTACAGCCAATGAATGATCCAGAACGAATGGCGATTGTCTTACACCAAGTTGAAGAAGCCCTAAAACAGGCTCACAATCAACAAAAACAGGTTATCTTTATGACCCACTTCGCACCGATTAGAGAAGCTCTCCCGCATCCAATTATTGAATCAGCACGGCGGCAGCGGATGTGGGAGATGACGACAGCAATGTTGGGCAGTAGACACTTAGGAGTATTACTCGCTAAATTCCCGGAAGTAAAAGCAGTTTTTTATGGGCACCTTCATTATGCTCAACGATTAATTACCGTTGGAAATATTGAATACCGTAATCAAGCAGTTGGCGTAAGACGCAAAAATAGTGAGAACTGGAAGGGGGAAAGCCTATTAGATCAATGGATTAGCCGCCTTTATACTAAAAAAATCTAGTTTTTTCAAAAAAATAAGAAAAAACACTTGCAATGAGGTTGGAAATTAGGTATTATAGTAAACGTTGATTGATACGAAATATTTAATCAAGCAACTTCTTGGAGGAGTAGCGAAGTCTGGTTAAACGCGACGGTCTGTAAAACCGTTCCTTCGGGTTCGGCGGTTCGAATCCACCCTCCTCCATCTTTATTATTGGGCTATAGCCAAGCGGTAAGGCAACGGTTTTTGGTACCGTCATGCGCTGGTTCGAATCCAGCTAGCCCAACTGTTATTGAAAGGCTAAGAAAAACATCTGTTTTTCTTAGCCTTTTCTAGTTCAAGATTTTATTGAGTTATATGAAAAAAGGAATGACAGCTAATGCCTAAACAAGGTCATTTTGCAAAAAGCATGCGAACTAAACAAATAAATGATTTTAAAGTGAAACGCAATGCGACTGATGCGACCATTGATGATGAACAGTTAACAGATTTCCTAGTGGTTCGCTTTGCTTTAACAGCTAAGAAGAGGGTTCAATCTGGGGCTCGAGAAACTGCTCAACGGTTCTTAATTGAAATTTGTGATTCTTTACAAGAAAATGATGGGGATTTACAAGCGATCATTCCAAAGTTACTAGTGAGCCTTAATGCCCGGGTACCTTGGCAATTCTATCCAGAAATTTTGGAAGAATGGGATTTGCTTCAAAAGTTTTTACAAAAAGAACTTCCAGCAGTCCCATTAGAAAAACGTCTACGAATTAAGCACCCAGTCACAACACAAGAAATGGAGACGTTAATTGCAAAATTATTGGCCAGAAAGATTACTACAATTACGTTTATTAATCAGCCAGGAGTTGATCCACATAAGAAAGATCAGATGGCGACAATGATGCTGACAACGATCTATTATGATCAAACGATTGAATGGGATAAAGTACGGTTGTTACTGGCGCCATTTAAGTTTGAAATTGCCCCTGAACTAGACGAAGAAACGAAAGACTGGTTAAAGAAACTAGCAGAAAAATAATAACGTTGACTTTCGTTCTGCTTCCTTGGTAGAATTAAATCGTTATTGTAGAGCTGTGGTGGAGTTTTTATCACCGTGGCTCTTTTTATTTTGATTTAAAGGAGGAAGCGGAAAGCAATGGCAGAAAAAAACTATTCACGTATTTATCTCGCAATTGGTTCCCTTGCATTACTAACGTTTATCGGAATTTTGAATGAAACATCGATGAACGTCACATATCCAGAATTATCTGCTCAGTTTAATGTATCGCTCGATGTTATTCAGTGGATTACAACTGGTTATTTATTGATGGTAACAATTACAATGGGAACTACTGCCTATCTATTACGCCAGTATCAAGCACGTTGGTTGCACTTATTTGCAGTATCATTTTTTATTATTGGTGACTTGATGTGTGCTTTGACTGGTAATTTTCCTATTTTGTTAACGGGGAGATTGATTCAAGCAATGGCAACTGGGTTAGCAACCCCAATCATGTTCCATTTAATTTTTACGGAGATTCCGCGTGAAAGAATTGGCATGATGACCGGAATGGCTGCGATGGTTATTTCATTTGCACCAGCACTGGGACCAACATATGGTGGGGTCGTTTCAGAAATGCTGTCATGGCGGATGATTTTTTGGATTTTACTACCAATTGTTTTGATTAGTCTTGTATGTGGTCAACTTTTTATTCGTAATAAACCGCTTGGAAATGATAAAGCATTTAGTTATGGAAGTTTAATTACACTGGCAATTGCCCTTATTAGTATCATTAGTGCAGTTTCTTCAATTGGGAAACAAGGATTTGGCAAGCAGTTTTGGCTTTTACTACTGGTAGCAATTGTTTTCTTTAGCGCCTTTATCTATATCAATAATCACGGTAAATCAGAATTGTTTGACTTAAAGGTGTTTAAGGTTGTCCCATTGCGGCTATCAACTGTCACTTATTTTAATTTACAGTTTATTAATATTGGGATTTCGCTTGTTATTCCTATTTACGTTCAATATGTTTTGCACTCTTCGGCAATTGTCGCGGGTCTTATTTTATTTCCCGGGTCATTAATCGGTGCTTTTATCTCGCCATTTGCCGGAACTTTGGCCGATCGTTATGGCTTTGCTACGCCAGTTATTTCCGGGGGAATTCTTTTGGTTATTGGAACAAGCTGCTTCAGTGTTTTCCAACGTCATTTAACGCCATTACTAATAACGATCTTCTTCGTTATTTTACGAATTGGGTTTAACTTTGCCTTTTCTAATACAATTTCCAATGCTTCAATGTTGGTTCAACCGCAAAATGCTCCCGATGTAAACTCAATTTTTAATATGGTCCAACAATTTGCCGGCTCACTGGGAACCAGTCTTCTGGCCTCCACAATTGCTTTATTCCAAATGGGCAACAGCGGTTCACTGATGGGACGTACGTATGCCGGAGGACGATTTGACTTTATCTTATTAGGCGTTTTGGCAGTTATTACTTTATTAACAATGGTTACTAATTATCGCATGCAACAAAAGAAGGAAAGTGTTTCTCAATAAGTGGTTGAATTAGCCTGACAAGAATGTAATAATGTGGCTTGATTAATACAAGTTATTACAGGTTTTTGAAGAAAGTGACTATAAGTTAAAATGATACATTCTATCGTTCACTTTATGGTGAGCAATCAGGTTTTTACGCTGTTTATTTGCCTTGCAATTGGCTTCTTGATTGGAAACTATAAAATTGCGGGTAAATTTAATATTGGGGCAACGGTGGGAACGTTAATTGTGACCTTGATCGTGGGACAGATTGGGAGTTTCCCCCGGGATGAAATGTTGGGAACGATTTTCTTTGGCGCCTTCATGTTCTCTGTTGGTTATCGGATCGGACCCCAGTTATTAGTTAGTTTGAAACTATTTGGGATTCGAATTTTAATCGCTAGTATTTTCTGGATGGTTGTTGCGTTCTTAGTTGGGTGGAGTCTTTTTTCTGCCTTTAAGATTGGACCGGGGATCGCTGCCGGAGTTATTTCCGGAGCCCTCACCCAGTCGGCTACCGTTGCCAGTTCGTTGCAAACGATTGGATCATTGCCAGTTAGTCAAAGCGTTAGGGCAACTTATGAGGCGCAGCTCCCAGTTGCCTATGCTTTAACATACGTTTTTGGGACGTTAGGGGTAATTATCTTTTTACGTGACCTAGCACCTAAAATTTTGGGGATTTCAATTGCTGAACAGGGTCCTAAAATGGCTGAACATTATCACTTTCATGCTAAAAACCCTAACCCAACGTGGCGACGAACATATCGCATTGCAGATGATTCACCGCTTGTCGGCAAAACGCTTGAGGAATTTAATCGGCGGTCTAATTACCGGATTATTGGGTTAGCTGCTTTTCATGATGGCAAAATGACTGACCACCTTGAATATCAATTGCAGGCTGGCGACTTGCTAACTGTTATTGGTTACGCTGTTCATTTCGATCGGTTGATGCGAGTACCAGGATTAACAGAAGTATTGACGCCAACCAATGCGCCACGTGAACGAGCTTTTGTTTTGGGGAAAAACTTTAAACCGGGTGAATTAGCCCTTCTGCGTCAACACGGGGTTTTTGTGAACATTCAAGATCCAATCAGCGGAAACCAACAATTGATTAACCAGTTGCGGCCAGGGGATGTGATTTCATTGACTGGGAATACATCACGAACCAAAGCAATCTTAAAAAAGATGGGACGCTGGAAAGCTGCAGATACAGCGATGAATTATTCTTTATTCTCTTTAGGAATCGGTTGTGCTTCCCTTTTAGGAATTATCGGGCTAAAATTAAATAGTATTCCGTTGCAACTGGGGAATGGAACCGCGGCTTTGATCATGGGACTAATCCTGAGTTCATGGATTGAGCGTCACCGTGACCGTAAATCAATCCCAGTAACGGTAACTAGCTTTCTTCAGAGTTTTGGACTAACGCTTTTTGTGGGGACAGTTGGTTTACAATCAGCTCAGGCATTTACAAGTGCAATTAAGTCGTTAGGTATCGGGGTCTTATTTATTGGGGCGATGATTTCAATAATGCCACATTTGCTAACGCTGTTCTTTGGACGCTATATATTGAAAATGGAACCTCTTGCTTTAATTGGTGCGTTGACTGGTTCAGGAACGATTGCAGCGGCAATGAATGAGATTTCGCAAAAAGCAGGGCCGGAAGGTGGCGCATATTATGCGGCTGCCTTTACTCCGGCGTTTGTAGTTGGTAATATTGGAATTACATTACTAGGGCCGATTTTTGTGGCGCTACTATCATAATTTATCGCTTAGAAAGGGCGTGCAAAATTATAATGCAACAATTTTTTACAATTTTAGGTGGAATGGGGACGCTGGCAACAGAGAGTTATGTACGTCTGTTAGATAAAAGAACGCCAATTCATCGTGATCAAGATTACTTAAACTATTTAGTTGTTAACCATGCAACCGTTCCTGATCGTACTACATGGATTCTCGATCATAGTCAACCAGATCCTAATGAGGCCCTGATTGAAGATATTAAACAGCAAAGTCTTTTGAATCCTGCATTCTTTGTTTTAATTTGTAATACAGCCCATTACTCTTTTGATAAGTTACAGGCAGCAACGGAGATTCCAATTCTCAATATGCTGCAAGAAACGGTTAACGAGATCAAGAAGATTAAGCCGGATGCAAAGCGGGTTGGCCTATTAGCCACTAAGGGGACTTTGGCAGCTAACCTATATGATCCTTATATTGAGAAGGCTGGGTACGAACTTATCAAGCCAACTCCTGAGATTGCCGATATGACAGAAGACCTGATTTACCATGATATCAAAGAGGCTGGTCATTCCGATGGCAAGAAGTATCATGAGCTAGTACGGAAAATGATTGAAGAACAAGGAGCAGATGTAGTAGTTTTGGGTTGTACTGAATTATCTTTTGCAGAAGAGATGGATCCTGAAACTAAGTACCCTGTTGCCGATTCACAATCAATTATTGTTGATCGGTCCCTTGAACGCGCATTGAAACTACGACAAAATAATAAAAATTAATATTAGAGACCGGGGGAAGGAATTAATTTCAACGGTCTCTAATTTTTAGATGGTGTAAAATATATATACATGCGCAATGTTTAGCAAACAATGGCGTAAGGAGGAAAGAAAAATGAGTTCACCTGTTTATATTCAAATTCACAATCAGTTAAGACAAAACATTGAAGATGGTGAGTGGAAAGTTGGCGATAAAATTCCCGCTGAACGCGAACTCGCTAATGATTTTGGCGTCAGTCGAATGACTTTGCGGCAAGCAATTCAAGCATTAGTTGATGAAGGAATTCTTGAGCGAAGAGTTGGCTCTGGAACTTTTGTCGCTAATCGCAAAGTCCAAGAAAAGATGTCAGGAATAACGAGCTTTACTGAATTAATGCACGCGACAGGGAAGAAAGCTGCTAGTAAGACAATTTCTTACCACTTGACGATCCCTTCGCAAACAGAGGTTGAAAAGCTAAAGTTAGCTCCAGATGAACAGGTTTTACGAATGGAACGGGTTCGTTATGGAAATGATGTGCCAATTTGTTATGAAATTGCAACTGTTCCTGCTAACCTCGTTCAGAAATTTAGCAAAGAAGAAATTACCACGTCTTTTTATCGGACGCTAGAAAAAAAGGCGAACCTTTATCCTGGTCATGCAACCCAGCATATTTCAGCAACGAAGGCGACGGAAAAGATTGCTAATTACTTGCAGATTAAGCGTGGAGATGCTCTCTTGCGAATGACCCAACTATCTTACTTGCAAGATGGTCGTCCTTTTGAATATGTCCACACTCAATATGTTGGATCACGGTTTGAATTTGTCTTTGAAAAGTAATCAAGACAAATCCATGTTACAATACTGATTAACGATATTACTTTTGAGAGGAATTATACTAATGAAATTTGATTATCCGGATGATAGCCTTACCCTGCATACTGATGCGTATGAATTGAGTATGATGCAGACCTACTGGAAAAAAGGAATGGGTAACCGCCGTGCTGTCTTTGAGGCCTTCTTCCGTAAAATGCCATTTAATAATGGGTACGCTGTTTTTGCCGGGTTAGATCACATTATTCGCTATGTAAAACAATTACATTTTACTGATAGCGATATTGAATACTTAAAGTCTACGAATCAATTTGATGATGACTTTCTAGAATATTTACGTAATTTTAAATTTACGGGTTCAATCAACAGCTTTGAAGAAGGAGATCTGGTATTTAACCATGAGCCTATTATTCAGGTTGATGCGCCGATTATTGAGGGCCAATTGATTGAAACAGCAATTTTAAATATTCTTAATTATCAGATTATGATTGCGACAAAGGCTTCACGGATTAAGTCAATTGTCGGTAACCAAACTGTAATGGAATTTGGCTCACGCCGGGCACAGGAATTGGATGCAGCTTTGTGGGGAACGCGAGCAGCATATATTGGTGGCTTCGATGCAACAAGTAATGTCCGTGCAGGTAAATTATTTGGTATCCCAATTTCAGGAACCCATGCCCATGCTCTTGTGCAGGTATACATGAATGATTATGATGCATTTAAAGCATATGCAGAAACTCATCATGATTGTGTCTTTCTTGTGGATACTTTTGATACCTTAAAGAGTGGAGTTCCCAACGCAATTAAGGTTGCTAAGGAATTTGGCGATAAAATTAACTTTATCGGTGTCCGCATTGACAGTGGAGATATGGCCTACCTATCTAAAAAAGTACGCAAAATGTTGGATGATGCTGGTTTCCCAGACGCAAAAATCATCGCATCTAATGGTTTAGATGAAAAGACAATTCAAAACTTGCAAATGCAAGGGGCGAAGATTGATACATGGGGAATCGGGACTAAGCTAATTACTGCCTATGACCAACCAACTTTAGGAGCGGTATATAAATTAGTCGCTATTGAAGATGAAGACGGCCAACTTGTTGATACGATTAAGATCTCTAATAATGTTGGTAAAATGTCAACTCCCGGTAAAAAACAAGTATGGCGGATTAACGATCGTGCAGACGGCAAGAGTGAAGGAGATTATATTACATTAGTTGATGAGGATCCTCGTAATGAAAAATCACTCAATATGTTCAATCCTAACTTCCCACTCCAGCAAAAAGACGTGGAGGATTTTACTGCCCGGCCAATGCTAAAGCGAATCTGGCAAGATGGTAAGTATATTTATGATGAACCGACCTTAGAGGAGAGTCGTCAACACCGTTTCGATAGCTTAAATGCTTTATGGGATGAATATAAACGCGATTTAAACCCAGAAGTATACCCAGTCGATTTATCACAGAAATGCTATGATAATAAACTTAAATTAATTCACCAAGTTCATGAATATGTTAAATCATTGAATAAGTAGAGGTAATCTGTAGTGCGAAAGTATCAAGAAGAAATAATTAATGCATTAGGCGTTAACACGCAAATTGATCCCCAAGCAGAAGTAACTAAACGTGTTCAGTTCATCTGTGATTTTCTCCAAACCACTAAGATGAAGGCCCTGGTATTAGGAATTTCTGGCGGACAAGATTCAAGTTTGGCGGGGCGGCTTTCACAATTGGCAGTCGAAAAGCTGCGGGAAGAGACTGGCGACAATGAATACCAATTTATCGCAGTCCGGTTACCATATGGTGAGCAAGCTGATGAGTCAGATGCAATGTTTGCAATTAATGACTTCATTAAACCTGATAAAATAATGCGGGTTAATATTAAGGCGGCTACTGATGCAATGGTAGCATCCTTAAACGAAGCCGGTACGCCAATTAGCGATTTTAATAAGGGAAACATTAAAGCCCGGGAACGAATGATTGTCCAATATGCTATTGGCGGAGAAAATAAAGGAGCGGTGGTAGGAACAGATCACGCCGCTGAAGCAGTAACTGGGTTTTATACTAAGTTTGGGGATGGTGGTGCAGATATTACGCCACTTTCTGGATTGGATAAGCGACAAGGAAAAGCCTTATTACAATACTTAGGAGCACCAGCAAAACTTTATGATAAAACACCAACCGCAGACTTGGAAGAAGACAAACCAATGCGTCCCGATGAAGAAGCGCTTGGTGTTCGCTATGATGAAATCGACGACTACTTAGAAGGTCGTGAAGTTTCGCCAGCAGCTGCTGAAAAAATTGAAGGCTGGTATCGTCGAACTCAACATAAGCGTCACTTGCCGATTGCTCCATATGATACTTGGTGGAAGTAAATTGATAATAAAATGGGAGGCTGGGAATCAACTCAGTCTCTTTACTAGTTTTAAGGAGAATGATAATGGAAGAGGAAACACTTCAGCTTGTTAGTAAACAATTACCAGATATTCGCCCTCAACAAATTAAAGCGGCCCTCGGATTAATGGATGAGGGAAATACGATTCCTTTTATTGCCCGTTACCGTAAGGAAATGACGGGTACGCTTGATGAAGTTCAATTGCAAGCGATTCGGGATGAATATCACCGGGTAACGACATTGCGGGAACGTCAAGCAACAGTTATCAATAAAATTAAAGAGCTTGGGAAGTTAACCCCGGCGCTCGAAAAGCAAATTAACAGTGCGACCGAATTACAAGAAGTAGAAGACCTTTACTTGCCATATAAGCAAAAGCGGCAGACAAAGGCCCAACAAGCTCGTGAACAGGGCTTAGCACCGTTAGCAAATTGGCTGCTCTCTTATCCTGATGATGATTTAACAACTAAAGCGCAAGAATTTATTAATGACGATGTTCCTGATGCTGAGAGTGCATTAACAGGAGCACACGAAATTCTGGCTGAAGCAATTAGTGAAATGGCCACGGTACGAAGCTGGTTGCGAAATTATACTGCTCAACATGGGCAATTAGAGACAAGTGTAAAACGTGGTGGGGAAGAAAAAGATGAGCTGGGGACTTACAAGCAGTACTATGAATTTACGAGTCCAGTTCAAAAATTAAATTCTTATCAAATCTTGGCTTTTAACCGCGGAGAAAAAGAAGGGATTATTAATGTCAAAATCACTTTAGATGAAGAACCAGTGAGGAATTACCTTCGTTTCCGTTTGATTAAAACTAGCAAGAAAAATGATGCGACTGCCTTTATTGAGGAAGCTTACAAGGATGCTTACAAGCGTTTCTTGGGTCCGGCAATTGAACGGGAACTGCGGCGACAATTAACAGAGGGCGCTGATGAACAAGCGATTAAGGTCTTTGGTGAAAATCTCTATCATTTATTGATGCAAGCACCAATCAAGGGAAAAGTTGTATTAGGATTTGACCCTGCCTACCGAACAGGCTGTAAATTGGCGGTTCTTGATGAAAATGGGAAATTCTTAACTAAAGCGGTTATTTATCCGCATAAGCCAGCGCCAGAAAACCAACGAGCCGCAGCGGAAGGCGAATTTATTGATTTGCTAGAGAAGTATCATGTTGAAATGATTGCGATCGGTAACGGGACAGCTAGCCGGGAATCAGAACAATTTGTGGCGGAAGCTCTTAAAAAGATCAAACGGCCAATTTATTATGTCATCGTAAATGAAGCCGGTGCCTCTGTTTACTCTGCAAGCAAGGAAGCACGTGATGAATTTCCGGACTTGCATGTTGAACAGCGAAGTGCAATTAGCATCGGTCGTCGTTTGCAAGACCCACTGGCCGAATTAGTCAAGATTGATCCTCAAGCGGTTGGTGTTGGGCAATACCAGCATGATTTGCCGAAGAAAGAATTGAATGGGGAACTGGAAACAATTGTTGAACGGGCGGTAAACCGGGTTGGAGTAAACCTCAACACAGCTAGTTACCAATTGTTGACGCGGATTTCCGGTCTTAATAAAACGATTGCTAAAAATATTGTTACCTATCGAGATGAAAATGGCCGCTACACAAACCGGACACAGTTAAAGAAAGTGCCACGGTTAGGACCTAAAGCTTATCAACAATCTGTTGGTTTCTTACGGATTATTGGTGGCGAAAATCCATTAGATAACACCGATGTTCACCCAGAAAGTTATCAGGTGGCGGAAAAGATTATTCAAGCGGCAGGAATTAATGTCGATGAGTTGGGAACGCCAAGTGCTGATGATAAGTTAAAGAAAATTGATGTTAAGCAGTTTACGGATGATCAAGTCGGGACTGAAACCGTTACTGATATTATTTCTTCCTTGCAAAAGCCAGGCCGTGACCTGCGTGATTCAATGCCTGCTCCATTATTACGCCATGATGTAATGACGATTGAAGACCTTAAGCCGGGGATGAAACTTCAAGGAACTGTCCGGAACGTTGTCGACTTTGGAGCCTTTGTTGATATTGGTGTCAAACATGATGGGTTAGTTCATGTTTCAAAGATGAGTAAGCAGTTCATTCGTGATCCGCGAGCAATGGTAGCCGTTGGTGATATTGTTGACGTGTGGATTGATGATGTCGACTTGAAGCGTCAGCGGATTCAATTAACGATGCTTGAACCGGAGACGGTCACAAATGACTAATGCTGAATTACAACAATTGACCGAACAGTGGTCGAAAGAATACTTTGGGCGGGAATTTACGCACAAGGTATTTTTTAATAAGCGGTTAAAAACAACTGGTGGACGCTATCATTTAAGTGACCATCATATTGATATCAACCCGTTAATGTATACTGAGTTTGATCTTCATAATCTGCGCCAAGTGGTTCTTCATGAATTGTGCCATTATCATTTACATCTGTTAGGAATGGTTTATCACCATCGCAGTAGAGAATTTAAAACTTTACTAGCACAGGTGGGAGGATCAAGATATGCGCCACCGACTAGTAAAAGAAAGATAAATTCCAAGAAAAAATGGCATTATATATGTGCCGGCTGTGGTGTTGAAATCGCACGACAACGGCGTTTCAACACCCAAAGATACATTTGTCGACGATGTGGTCACAAATTTATTTTAAAAAATTGAAAAAAGTTGTTGCCAACGAATAGGTATCTTGCTATAATAATATTCGTTGGTTGATATGCGGCCGTGGCGGAACTGGCAGACGCGTAAGATTAAGGATCTTATGGTCGATTATGACCGTGGAGGTTCAAGTCCTCTCGGCCGCACTACTTAAAAGCACTGAGTAATTATTTGCTCAGTGCTTTTTTTGTTAATGTCTTTAGACCTGGTTGAGTGCGCGAGCAGAGCGAGTGCACGAAACAAAAAACCACCTGCTATGCGGGTGGGCGATAAAAATTATATAAAAAAGGCCTCTTTTGCCTTAAGAT
>NZ_JAJGUI010000114.1:0-1596 GCF_020784875.1 Limosilactobacillus reuteri subsp. simiae
TTCCGTTTTATTCCTTAGAAAGGAGGTGATCCAGCCGCAGGTTCTCCTACGGCTACCTTGTTACGACTTCACCCCAGTCATCTGTCCCGCCTTAGGCGGCTCCCTCCATAAAGGTTAGGCCACCGACTTTGGGCGTTACAAACTCCCATGGTGTGACGGGCGGTGTGTACAAGGCCCGGGAACGTATTCACCGCGGCATGCTGATCCGCGATTACTAGCGATTCCGACTTCGTGTAGGCGAGTTGCAGCCTACAGTCCGAACTGAGAACGGCTTTAAGAGATTAGCTTACTCTCGCGAGTTTGCGACTCGTTGTACCGTCCATTGTAGCACGTGTGTAGCCCAGGTCATAAGGGGCATGATGATCTGACGTCGTCCCCACCTTCCTCCGGTTTGTCACCGGCAGTCTCACTAGAGTGCCCAACTTAATGCTGGCAACTAGTAACAAGGGTTGCGCTCGTTGCGGGACTTAACCCAACATCTCACGACACGAGCTGACGACGACCATGCACCACCTGTCATTGCGTCCCCGAAGGGAACGCCTTATCTCTAAGGTTAGCGCAAGATGTCAAGACCTGGTAAGGTTCTTCGCGTAGCTTCGAATTAAACCACATGCTCCACCGCTTGTGCGGGCCCCCGTCAATTCCTTTGAGTTTCAACCTTGCGGTCGTACTCCCCAGGCGGAGTGCTTAATGCGTTAGCTCCGGCACTGAAGGGCGGAAACCCTCCAACACCTAGCACTCATCGTTTACGGCATGGACTACCAGGGTATCTAATCCTGTTCGCTACCCATGCTTTCGAGCCTCAGCGTCAGTTGCAGACCAGACAGCCGCCTTCGCCACTGGTGTTCTTCCATATATCTACGCATTCCACCGCTACACATGGAGTTCCACTGTCCTCTTCTGCACTCAAGTCGCCCGGTTTCCGATGCACTTCTTCGGTTAAGCCGAAGGCTTTCACATCAGACCTAAGCAACCGCCTGCGCTCGCTTTACGCCCAATAAATCCGGATAACGCTTGCCACCTACGTATTACCGCGGCTGCTGGCACGTAGTTAGCCGTGACTTTCTGGTTGGATACCGTCACTGCGTGAACAGTTACTCTCACGCACGTTCTTCTCCAACAACAGAGCTTTACGAGCCGAAACCCTTCTTCACTCACGCGGTGTTGCTCCATCAGGCTTGCGCCCATTGTGGAAGATTCCCTACTGCTGCCTCCCGTAGGAGTATGGACCGTGTCTCAGTTCCATTGTGGCCGATCAGTCTCTCAACTCGGCTATGCATCATCGCCTTGGTAAGCCGTTACCTTACCAACTAGCTAATGCACCGCAGGTCCATCCCAGAGTGATAGCCAAAGCCATCTTTCAAACAAAAGCCATGTGGCTTTTGTTGTTATGCGGTATTAGCATCTGTTTCCAAATGTTATCCCCCGCTCCGGGGCAGGTTACCTACGTGTTACTCACCCGTCCGCCACTCACTGGTGATCCATCGTCAATCAGGTGCAAGCACCATCAATCAGTTGGGCCAGTGCGTACGACTTGCATGTATTAGGCACACCGCCGGCGTTCATCCTGAGCCAGGATCAAACTCTCATATAAAA
>NZ_JAJGUI010000114.1:1646-82734 GCF_020784875.1 Limosilactobacillus reuteri subsp. simiae
TATTAAGCGAATTGACTTCGCAAATGTTTTGCTTCAAATCACATCGTGATTGAAGACCCTACACATTTGATTCGTCGAAACTTTGTTCAGTTTTCAAAGGTCTACCTGTTGGCTAATCGAGCAGCCAATCAACATGTCCATTATAACATGCATCGGATCGGCTTGTCAAGAAGAAATTTTAATTATTTTTGAATTTCTTTTGATCGATAACTCAATCAGCAACTTTATTAATATATCATGTTGCCAAGGCGATGTCAACAATTATTTTTAACTTTTTTGTTAAACCATCTCAACAGCACTTAGCTGTTTTGACAACGATAACTACTATACATGGATTTCATCCTTTCGTCAACACCTTTTTCCAACTTTTTTAATTTATTTTTTAAACCTGAACTTTTTTATTATTTGAAATAAAAAGATTTGTTTTTTTATATCTAAAAATAAAAAATACGCCCTTAAATTATCTTTTAAGAACGTATTTGCTAACAATTGGTCTAGTTTATTTTACGCGAGCTAAATAATAGTGCTTCTTACCCTTTCGAACAATCACAAACTTACCTTCAAAATGTGCTTGGGGATCAATCTCGGCGTCAACATCATCAACTTTTTCCCCATTAATTCTGATAGCCCCACTTGATACATCTTGCCGAGCTTGGCGACGTGAAGGTTCAATACCATTATCAGTTAGCCAAATAACAATATTTTCTTTCTTGTTTTCTACATCTACTGAAGGCATATTCTTAAAGCCTTGTTCAATTTCTGCAACAGAAAGGTCAGCAACATCCCCAGAGAACAATGCTTTACTAATCCGTTCTGCTTCTTCAACTGCTTCTTGGCCATGAACAAATTTAGTTACTTCTTGGGCTAAGCGACGTTGAGCTTCTCGCTTCCATGGTTCCTTCTCAACTTTTTCTGCCAAGTCATCAATTTCTTCCTTTGATAAGAAAGTGAAGTACTTCAAGTATTTAATAACGTCACGGTCATCTTGGTTAATCCAGAATTGATAAAATTCATATGGAGAGGTCTTTTCTGGGTCAAGCCAAATTGCACCACCCGCGGTCTTTCCAAATTTAGTTCCATCAGCTTTGAGCATTAATGGAATAGTAAGTCCGTAAACCTTAGTATCTGGTCCTTCAACCTTATGAATCAAATCAATTCCGGCAGTAATGTTTCCCCATTGATCGGAGCCACCAATCTGTAATTGCACATCATTGTGACGGTAAAGATGAAGGAAATCGACTGATTGAAGAATTTGGTAAGTGAACTCAGTAAATGAAATACCAGCATCTAACCGGCTTGCTACTACTTCCTTATTTAACATGGTGTTGATATTAAATAGTTTACCGTAGTCACGAAGAAAGTCTAACAAGCTGATCTTTGATAACCATTCATAGTTATTTACAATCGTGAAGTTTTCAGTGCCGAACAACTTCTTCATTTGAGCAGTTAATGCTTCTTCGTTGTGGTGAACTTGATCCATTGTTTGAAGCTGCCGTTCTGACTTTCGACCGGATGGATCACCAATTGCACCAGTTCCTCCCCCAATAATAATTACTGGGTGGTGGCCAGCTAATTGGAATCGTTTCAAAATCATAAATGGAATTAAGTGTCCAATATGAAGACTATCCCCGGTTGGATCAGTTCCACAGTAAAGAGCAATTTTATCTTCTGATGTTAATTTGCGTAGGCCTTCCTCGTCTGTAACTTGGTTAATAGCCCCACGCCATTCTAGTTCATTAAGAATATCCATGTTTACCTCCATAAATTTCTCGGATACAAAAAATCCCCAACTTCAAATAATGAAGTCAGGGACGATTTACCGCGTTACCACCTTGATTTGCAGCTAAATAGCTACCACTCTAGTCGATAACGAGACGATCCGTTCAAATACTGAAAGACTCCGTAAGTGTAATTCGTATAACGGCATTGGCAAAGTTTACAGTTACCACTTGCTTCCTAAATGTCCAACCGCTTACTACTAAAATTACTTCTTCATCTTTGGTTATTGCCGTCATTGTACATGGAACTAACGATTACTGTCAAGAAGTATTTAAAATACAAAAAAGCTGAAGAGTTTTCGTTACCCTTCAGCTTTTCGCTTCACTATTCATCTTTTTTTGCTTCGTGTTTCTTTTCATCATCACGCTTAACAGTTGGTGATGGTTGTTCTTTTGGTTGTTCTTTTGGTTGTTTTTCTACATATACTTCATGAACATAAGCTTCACCGGTTAATTCGGCTACTGGCTTAAAAGTATCCTTGAAAAGCACATCCATTTCCATTCCTGCCCGAGCCTTGTTGTAGTACAAAGCAAGAATTGCATATACCACTGGAAGGTAGCAGGAAATACCAACAATCACTAAGACGATTCCGATATAAGTAAGGACATAAGTTGCCGTATAAACGCCGTAAAATGCCAATCCACCAAAAATTAAGGTCCAGATAAACATTGGAAGGAATTCTAAGACAAACAGAATTGCAAAGTAGTTCCACTTTCGACCAGTCATGAACCGCCGACTAGCAGTTAAAGCATAACGCATTGATTGACCAAGGAATTGCGGCTGTTTTTCACGATAAAGGAAGTATGATTGAGAATATTCAATACTCTTCCACAATACAACAATATCGTTAAGGATGCGAATTGCCCACCCCGTATAAACAGCGGCTACTCCGGATAGATGTGGTAAGAGTAATGCGTTAACGATGTTGAGGGGCAAACTCCATAAGAAAGTAAATAAGCCAATGTAAAGAATAATCCGCCATACTTGGTTTTTTCGCAAGTGCTTATAGTGCATCCAGATTGAGCCAGCACTAACTGGTTGTTCTGGATGAGCCATCTTATCCTGATATGTATATTGGGTAGCAACTGCAAAGAAAGTATAGAAGAAAGCTAACGCAGCAATAATTGCGACAATCCCTACAATTTCTAATAATGAGAACAAGATTGCAACCGGGGAAGCCATCCCGTACATTACCATCATCATCGTCATACTCAATGAGGCAGCAATGTTTGAATTAAGGAGTGCTAAGATCGCTGCTAAAGCAATAAAAATAATTGATACCCCTGCAACTGGCCACATTGCCTTTAAATAGTTAGGCTTTACCAGTTCCTTCAATGAAGGGTAAAATTCCTTCATTGGGAGTGTTCGTTGTTTTTCCATTTTCATTTAAATTCTCTCCACCTTATTAGATTCTGATGTTAATCATACCACAACTCACTATAAGCTCAATTTATTCATCAATATCTTCAACATTTCTTCAAAAAAGCTACAAAAAAGAGGCGTTAGGAATCTAACTTTCCCGCCTCTTCAAATTTAATATCGTAAGTTTATTTTAGTACTTTTCCTTGCTTAATACGTTAAGCTTGTCATCGAAGTCGTAAACAACTGGTTGACCAGTAGCCATTTCAAGGTTCATGATGTCTTCATCAGAAATGTTTTCGATGTACTTGCTCAATGCACGAAGAGAGTTACCGTGGGCAGCGATGATAACGTTCTTGTTGTCCAAAAGCTTTGGTGCAATTTCATCTTGCCATAATGGAATAACACGTTCCAAAGTAACCTTTAAGTTTTCACCACCAGGAATAGCACGTGGGTCTAAGCTAGCGTAACGACGATCCTTTGCAGCAGAACCTTCATCGTCAGCACTTAGCAATGGAGGTAATACATCGTATGAACGACGCCAAATGTGAACTTGTTCGTCACCGTACTTTTCAGCGGCCTTTTGCTTGTTGTGGCCTTGAAGTGCACCATAGTGACGTTCGTTTAAACGCCAAGTCTTGTATTCAGGGATCCATAATTGGTCACATTCTTCAAGAGCATAGTGCAAAGTCTTGATAGCACGCTTCAAAACAGAAGTGTATGCGTAGTCAAATTCAATGCCGTGTTCCTTAAGGGCTTTACCAGCATTCTTTGCTTGTTCAACACCCTTTTCACTTAAATCAACATCAACCCAACCAGTAAATTGGTTAGATAAGTTCCATTCACTTTGACCGTGACGAATTAATACTAATTTAGCCATGTTCAATTGACCTCTTTCTTCTTAAAATCGCTATAAACAGCATTACCATATTATTTTAATCCATTCCCCTGCAAATGCCAATAGTGATGAAGAAATTATTGCAGTCCAGCTTTTGCACCAATATCATGACGATAAAAACATTCAGGTTCATCAAGCTGGCGCAAGTAGCCATAAACGTGATCGCGGGCTTTTTGAAGAGAATCATCTTTCCCGATCACTATTAGTAAACGTCCACCTGCACCTTTTAAGTCATTAATTGTTCCAGTAACATTTGCATAATCAATAGTGACATTAGGATCAACGGGAAATGTTCCCAGCTTTTGGCCGTGGATTGGCTTAGTTGGATACCCTTTCGATGCCAAAACAACACCAAAACAAGTATCTTCATTTTCTTCAACTTCTGGTAATGGTCGATCATTAATTGCTGCGTCTACAAGTTCGAACAAGTCGGTTTTCATGCGGGGCAAAATCACCTGGGTCTCTGGATCACCTAGACGAACATTATATTCAATTACTTTTGGACCATCGTCAGTCAAAATAAGGCCAATATATAAAATCCCATGGTAGTGATACTCGCCAGCCACCAAACCATCAACTGTTGGCTTAAGTACTTCCTCAATCATCTGTTGACGAACAGCTGAGGAAAGTTGTGGCAAGGGACTATAAGCCCCCATCCCCCCAGTATTAGGACCTTTATCGTCATCAAATGCTCGTTTATGGTCTTGAGCCATGGGCAAAATTCGGTAGTGGCCATTACTAATTAAAACAAACATTGAATATTCAGGACCTGATAAACATTCTTCAATCACAAGGCGCGCCTGACCATTGACAAACATTTCTTTGATTGTCTTAATTGCTTCTGCACGATCTTTTGCAATGACAACCCCTTTTCCTCCAGCTAAACCATTTTCTTTAATTACTACTGGAAAGCCAAATTGCCCAACGTTATTAATCGCTGCTGTTTGATCCCGATATGTCGCATGGCGGGCAGTGGGAACGTGATAATTATTCATAAAATTAAGGGCATAGTCTTTCGAACCTTCTAATTGGGCAGCCCGCGCATCAGGACCAAAAACCTTTAATCCAGCGGCCTTAAATTCATCAACAATCCCATCAACCAAACAATCCTCAGGGCCCACGAATGTCCACGCGACATTATGTTCTTTAGCAAATTGGATCAGCTTAGCAAAGTCAGTTTCCGCAATCGCAACGGGAACTACTCCTACAGTCGACATCCCCACATTGCCTGGCGCACAATAAACTTGCTTAACACGGGGACTTTCTTGTAATTTTTTCGCCACGGCAAATTCACGACCGCCTTCACCTACAACTAATACGTTGACCTGCTTTTCCATGATACCCTCCTAGCTTTAATGGCGGAAATGACGAATGCCTGTTGTGACCATTGCAATTCCGTACTTATTTGCCATCTCAATTGATTCCTGATCGCGAATTGATCCTCCTGGCTGAACAATCGCCTTAATGCCATTTTGACCCGCATATTCAACACAATCACCAAATGGGAAGAAAGCATCCGATGCCATCACTGTCCGATCATCAATCGCCTCGCCAGCATGTTTTACGGCAATTTTCAATGAATCAATTCGGTTAGGTTGACCTTCTCCGACCCCTAATGTCCGTTCATCATTTGCTAAGACAATCGCATTTGATTTGGCATGCTTAACTGCTTTCCAGGTAAACATTAATGTCTTAAGCTGTTCTTCTGTTGGTTGCTTTTCAGTAACACATTGCCAGTCGTGGTAATCTTCCTTAAGCGTGTCTTGTTCCTGCAACAACATCCCACCCATCACTGAAACAACTTCATGTTTAGTTGGTTCATCCTTCTTACTGAAGTCCAGACTCAACAAACGAATATTTTTCTTCTTTGCCAATAACTCAAATGCATCATCGTCAAAGCCGGGTGCAATGACAATTTCTAAAAAGATTTTATGCATTTTCTCGGCGGTAGCTAAATCAACTTGCCGATTAAGAGCAATCACTCCCCCAAAGATGGAAACAGGGTCAGCTTCATAGGCACGATCCCAAGCTTGAACCAAACTATCCCCTCGGCCAATGCCACATGGGTTCATATGTTTCATCGCTACAACGGTTGGTTCATCAAATTCACGAATGCACCGTAATGCTTCATCAGCATCTTTAATATTATTGTATGAAAGCTTCTTACCATGTAATTGTTTAGCCTGTAAAACTGAAAAAGCCTTAGGGAGCGCGTCTTCATATAACCAAGCCTTTTGGTGACTATTTTCACCATAACGCATCGTTTCTTTTAAATCCCAGCTTAAAGTTAATTTTTCTGGATCTTCAAGCCCTGTCTGTTTTGTAAGGTATTGAGAGATGAGGGAATCATAGGCTGCCGTATGACGAAAGGCTTTCGCTGCTAAGCGTGCTCGAGTTGCTAATGATGTTTCACCATCTTCTTTGATTTGAGCTAAGACTTCATCGTAATCGGCTTGGTCCACCACGATTGTTACATCATGATAGTTTTTAGCAGCTGAGCGGACCATACTAGGACCACCAATATCAATGTTTTCAATTGCATCGGCTAATTCCACTCCCGGCTTTTCGATCGTCTCTTTAAATGGATAAAGATTAACACAGACTAAATCGATTGGCGTAATATTAAGTTTTTCGAGGGTCGCCATGTGTTCTGGTAAGTCCCGGCGAGCCAATAGTCCCCCATGAACGTATGGGTTAAGAGTCTTTACGCGGCCATCAAGAATTTCCGGAAAATGAGTAACATCCTCAATACCAATTGTTTCAATTCCCGCTTCATCTAAAACCCGCTTCGTCCCACCAGTCGAGATAATTTCAAAACCATTTTCAACTAATCCTTTAACGAATGGGACCAGGTTTTGCTTATCAGAAACGCTTACTAATGCTCTTTTCATAATTTAATGTTGCTCCTTTTCTAATGCCTGCTTTAGTGCTTCAGGATATAATCGGTGCTCAGTTTCATGAACCCGTGCTTCTAAGGTTTCAATAGTATCAGTTGGTAAAATTGGGACGTGTTCCTGGGCGATAACGGGGCCGGAATCGAGTCCCGCATCAATATAGTGTACGGTGACGCCTGTCTGTGCTTGTTGATCAGCAAATGCCCGTTCAATCGAATGTAGTCCCGGATATTCTGGCAACCATGCTGGATGAAGGTTAATAATTCGGTGAGCATAATGATCCAAAATAGTGGGCCCAATTACTCGTAAATAACCAGCAAGGGCAATAAAGTCAATTTGATACTTTTTCAACACTCCCAATAATTTTTCCTCGTATTCCTGTTTTCCCCCACAAGATTTGACCGTAAAGCTTTCTGCCGGGATCCCCAGTCGGGCAGCTCTTTTCATTACCGGAGCATCTGGATGATTACAGAATAATAATGCTAATTCACCAGGAAGATCATTATTTTTGAAGTGCTGTGCTAAGACTTCAAAATTCGTTCCGTTTCCTGATGCTAAAATTGCGACTCTCATTTACAACCCTCACTTGATAACAATCTTTTTTGTATCTGGTAAACAATGACGAAGATAACCAATTTGATAACTTGTCATGTTTTTATTTGATAGTATCTCTTGAACTTGCGCTACTTGATCTGGTGCCACTGCTAAGACCATTCCTATTCCCATGTTAAATGCTTCGAAACAATCCTCCTTAGTAAGGCCACCTAGCACCCGCAAATAGTCAAAGACCGGAAGCTGTGGCCACCGACTAGAATCAATCACCGCTTGCAAGTTATCTCCTAACATCCGGGGAACATTTTCAATCAATCCTCCACCAGTAATATGGCTAATCCCATGAACCAATTTGCGATGGACTAATGGTAAGACCGCTTGAACATAAATCCTAGTAGGAGTCAGGATCGTTTCTCCTACCGTCTTTCCTCTCAATGCTTCTGGGCGATCAGTTAATTTGACGTGATTATCCTTAAACAAGATCTGCCGGACAAGGGAAAAGCCATTGGAATGCAAGCCGCTTGATGGGAGGCCAAGTAAAATATCACCTTTTTGCGGTCCAGCAGCGGTAAGAAGTTCTTCTTTTTCTGCTATCCCTGTTACTGTTCCTGCCAGGTCATACTCATTGGCTGCATACATATCTGGCATTTCTGCTGTTTCTCCACCAATTAAAGCGGCTCCAGCTTCTCGGCAACCAGTCGCTACTCCGCTAACAATCGCTGCCATCTTAGCAGGATCATTATGGCCGGTCGCAATGTAGTCGAGAAATGTTATTGGTTCCGCTCCCTGCGCCAGGACATCATTAACGCACATTGCGACAACATCGATCCCGATTGTATCGTGCTTATTCATTTGTTGAGCAATTAAGAGTTTCGTACCTACACCGTCAGTACCAGAGACAAGAATTGGATGCTGCACCTGTAATTTTTCTAAGTCAAACATCCCCCCAAAGCTGCCAATTCCTCCAATCACACCTGGGCGATCAGTTGATTTGACCGCATCTTTAATACGGTGAACAAGTTCGTACCCGGCATTTACATCTACCCCTGCATCTTGATAACGACTCATCCTCTTACCCCTTTCTTGCTAATCGCTCTTGTTCGCTTAACGACTTTAAGTACCCTTCTTCATAATCATAAAGTGGCGTTGGGTACTTCCCATCAAAATAAGCCACGGTAAGTCCACCATTAGGAGCATCCCCTGCATCTGGCACGTTAATTGCTTTGATTAAACTATCAATACTCAAAAAATTAAGAGAATCTGCACCAATTAACTGCCGCATTTCTTCAATGGAGTAATGGGCAGCCATCAGTTCTGAACGCGTTGATACGTCAATCCCATAGAAACACGGAAACTTAAATGGTGGTGAGGAGATAAGCATATGAACTTCTTTAGCCCCAGCTTTTTTTAGCATTTGGACGATCTGCTTAGAAGTTGTTCCACGCACAATCGAATCGTCGACTACTACCACTCTTTTTCCTTTTACAACTCCGCGGACAGCTGACAGTTTCATATGAACGCCTAACTCCCGTAACTCTTGAGTTGGTTGAATAAACGTTCGCGCAACGTATTGGCTCTTTATTAACCCCATTTCATATGGAAGGCCACTTTCTTCAGCATATCCACTAGCAGCAGACAACGATGAGTTAGGTACTCCAATCACCATATCAGCATCAACCGGATGTTCCTTTGCTAATAACTTTCCCATTCGTTTCCGCGCATTATGTACCGTTACCCCATGAATAATAGAATCAGGACGGGCAAAATAGATATACTCCATTGAGCAAATTGCCAGCTGGGTTTGGGTAGTGTAATGGTCAATATGTAACCCATTTTTATCAATAACTATTAATTCTCCTGGCAAAACATCACGCACAAATTGAGCATTAATAATATCTAAAGCACAAGTCTCACTAGCAACAACATAAGCACCATTTTCTAACCTTCCAATACATAAAGGACGAATCCCATTAGGATCTAAAGCCGCAATCAACCGATCTTTTTGCAGTAATAGGTAGGCAAATCCACCATGGACAAGGTTGAGGCTTTTCTTCAAAGCAGGAATAAAACCTTCATTAATATATTTCCGGATAAGGTGAATTAAAATTTCCGTATCAGAATCTGACTGGAAAACCGCCCCTTCATTTTCCAATTCACGACGAAGGGTAACAGCATTAGTTAAATTACCATTGTGGGCGAGTGCAACAGCACCATCATGAAAGTGAAAAAGGAAGGGTTGAACATTAGCAATCGAGTTATGTCCACTTGTCCCATAGCGCACATGGCCAATCGCAGCGTTTCCTTTTAATCGTTTAAGTTCAGCCGGATCAGCAAACACTTTCGCCAACAATCCTCGGTCACGGTGCTGATAAAGTTCCGTTCCATCAGTTGAGACAATGCCGGCTCCTTCTTGGCCGCGATGTTGAAGAGTATGCAGTCCGTAATAGGTTAATTGACTAGCGTTCGCCGCATCAAAAACCCCAAAGACCCCACATTCTTCATTTAATCCTTTGATTTCAGTTGGCACGGAATTGCCTCCTCCCATGTTTTTTGTAATTGTGCAACACTTTCATTGAGTTCACCATTTGCCAATTTAACCATTAACCAGTGGCTATTTGTAACTTCTCCAATTAGGTGTGCATCTTTTCCTAATGCCTGTTCGAATTCGATTGCCTTTTCAGGAGCAACCGTCACGATAAATCTTCCAGGAGTCTCACTAAATAGGCGAGCTGCTGGCTGATCAGCAAAGTCAACTTTCAACCCTAAATCAGTTTTGAAGACCGTTTCTGCTAAAGCTACTCCGAGGCCACCTTCACTCAAATCATGTGCACTGGAAACAAGGCCGTTCTCCATCGTCGTCAGTAACCGTTGCATATATTGATGAACATGGTGAAGGTCAAATGACTTAACAATTCCGCTAATATCGCCGGTCATCATTTTTTGCAACTCAGACCCCGCATAATCATCACGAGTTTGGCCCACTAGATAAACCTTATCTCCCGGGTGTTGGACAAACGAAGGAATTACGCGATCAATATTTTTAATTAGACCAATCATTCCAACCATCGGCGTCGGATGAATTGCTTGCCCATTGTTTTCGTTATATAAAGAAACATTCCCAGAAATAACCGGGGTATTAAATTCACGGCAAGCATCAGCCATCCCTTGGACAGATTGATGAAGTTCCCAAAAAATTTCTGGATCAGTTGGGTCACCATAATTTAAGCAGTCAGTAATTGCTAACGGTTCAGCTCCACTGGCAATTATGTTGGCAGCCGCTTCAACTAAGGCAATTTGTCCACCAACTTCTGGACTAAGATAAACAAACCGACCGTTCCCATCAGTTGTCATCGCTAACCCTTTATGTGTTCCACGAATCCGCAGAACCCCAGCATCACTCCCGGGACCAGCCACTGTGTTTGTCCGTACTTGAGAATCATATTGCTGATAAAGACTACTTTTATCCGCAATCGTTGACTGAGCAAGCAAGGCAGTTAAAACTTCAGCAACGTTATCAACATCTGGAATCCACGTTGGTTGCTGTTCGGCTAATTCAATCCGCGCAGGCTTTTTTTCGAGGCTTTCTTCTTCTAGTACGTCATCAGTTAAACTCGACACTGGGATATGACATACTTCTTCACCATCATGAAAGAGAACATAATCATGACCCGCAGTAATCCTGCCAATTGTGACCGCTTCAAGATCGTAAAAATCAAAAATCTTTTTGACATCTTCTTCATGGCCTTTTTTTACGCAAAGAAGCATTCGTTCTTGGGATTCACTAAGCATAATTTCATAAGCCGACATCCCGGTTTCACGTTGCGGAACAAGATCCAAATTTAGCTCCATTCCACTTTTACCCTCGGAAGCCATTTCCGCACTTGAAGAAACAATTCCCGCTGCCCCCATATCTTGAATTCCTACTAACCAGTCAGGATGATTTCTAATAAGATCAAGGCAAGCTTCTAATAAGAGTTTTTCCATAAAAGGATTACCAACTTGAACCGCCGAACGTTGCGTCATATTTTCATCATTAAAGTCTGCTGAAGCAAAGGTGGCGCCATGAATTCCATCACGGCCGGTTTTAGCGCCGACATACATCACTGCATTTCCAATTCCGGCAGCGCGACCCTGCTGGATATCTTTCTGATCCATTAAGCCGACACTCATTGCATTACACAGAATATTGCCCTGGTAGCATGGATCAAATGTTGTTTCACCCGCAATTGTAGGAATTCCCATACAATTACCGTAATCACCAATTCCCCGAACGGTATTAGTTACTTTCATTCGCGTTGTCGAATTATCTAATTCACCGAAATGGAGGGAATCAAGGGAAGCGATTGGTCGTGCCCCCATGCTGAAAATATCTCGCAGGATTCCACCGACACCGGTTGCCGCTCCTTGATAAGGTTCAACAGTTGTCGGATGATTGTGACTTTCAGCTTTGAATACCACTGCTTGTCCATCATCAATATCAACAACCCCTGCTCCTTCTCCGGGACCTTGCAATACTCGCTCATTTTTATTAGGGAAGAGACGCAGAACCGGTTTTGACTTTTTATATGAACAGTGCTCACTCCACATCGCAGAAAATAAGCCAGTTTCAGTATAATTTGGTAATCGTCCCAAGAGCTGAGTGCGAATGTAATCATATTCTGCTTCAGTCAAGCTCCAATCTAAGTATGGTTTCTTTTCTTTAATCTCTTCTGGGGTCATTGCTTGCTTCATTAACTATGCCTCCACTTTAATTCTGCCGTTTTCTAACAAGGACTCAAATAACCGTAAGCCATCCGTACTACCAAGAATAGTTTCTACTGCCCGTTCAGGATGGGGCATCATGCCTAAAACATTTCCGTGCTTATTAGTAATTCCAGCAATGTTGCGTAAACTACCATTTGGATTTTCAGTCGCGTAACGAAAAACAATTTGATTATTTGCTTCCAGTTCATCTAGTGTTTTTTCATCTGCATAGTAACTACCATCGGCATGCGCAATTGGTAATGCGATTCGTTCGTGATCCTGGTAATGACTAGTAAAAAGAGTTTGCGAGTTCACTACTTCTAAAGGAACAGTTTTACAAACAAAGCGTTGGCTATCATTGCGTTTAAGTCCACCTGGCAAAAGACCTGCTTCTGTCAAAATTTGAAATCCGTTACACGTTCCAAAGACTGGTTTCCCCTCATTTGCCATCTTGATTATTGCAGGCATGATATTGGTAAACCGAGCAATTGCGCCAGCACGTAGATAATCACCATAGGAAAATCCTCCTGGTAACATCACAGCATCAAAACCAGCTAAACTTTTTTGCCGGTGAGAAACATACTCGACATCTGCATGGCAAACGGAATGAAGGGCTTCATATAAATCCACATCGCAATTGGATCCTGGAAAAACAACCACCGCAATTTTCATCTAGGCTTCCTCCATAACTTGGTATGTATAAGTTTCCATATTGAAATTAACAAGGAGCTGATCAGCAATTTCTTTTACTGCCGTTGCTACCTCATCCTCATTTGTATCCAAGGTAACGTCAAAGAATTTTCCAACTTTAACGGCAGTTACTTCATCATGACCTAGAGAATGGATCGCATCCTTAATTGTTTCTCCCTGCGGATCAAAGACTGATTGCTTATATGTTACGAAAATCCGAACATTAACCATTTATGCTTCCTCCTTCATCACTGCTTCTAACCGTTCCAATACCTCATCATATGTTTGGGTTAAATCAGCAAGTTTGCGTCGATATACGTCTTTATCCATATGTTGCTTAGTTGTCAGATCCCATAACCGACAGTTATCTGGCGAAAATTCATCTGCAAGAATAATCTTGCCATCACTTAAACGGCCAAATTCGAGTTTGAAGTCAACCAACCGTAAATTAGCTTTGGCAAATAATGGTTTAAGTAAGTTATTGACCTTCCGACAGATCCCCCACATTTGCGCAAGCTCCTCTTTGCTGGCAATCTTAAGAGCAATCGTTGCGGATTCATTGATAAAGGGATCGTTAAGTTCATCGCTTTTATAGAACGTTTCCTCAACTGGTGAAGGAAGCTCTTCCCCTTCTGAAAGTCCATACCGACTCGCAAAATGACCAGCAATTACATTCCGTGTTACAAATTCAAGCGGAAACATCTCACATTTTTTTACAAGGTCTTCGTTAGTTGATAGTTTCTTAATAAAGTGGGTCTCAATTCCTTGCTTCATTAAGTAATCAAAAACGAGGGAAGAAATAGCATTAGCAGCCTTACCCTTACCAGTAAAGTGATCCTTCTTTTTTCCGTTGAGGGCGGTAGCTTGGTCCAGATAAACTACTCGTAAAACTGCTGGATCCTCAGTTTGCCACATCTGCTTTGCCTTGCCGGTATACAATAACTTCTCCATTTACGGAACTTCCTTTCAGTAAAACACGAACATTTATTTTGATATCCGAAAATTAATTCGATATTTCATGACAACAATATACTCTTTCCTCCTCCCGCTTGTCAATAAAAATTACGATATTTGTATGATTTTTCGTTTAAATTGTTCGTGTTTTGCTAAATAAAGCATAACAAAAAGGCTAGACAAACTTTTTTGTTCGTCTAGCCCTTTAAACTAGCTTAAATTAGTCTAATCCCAATCGCTTATAAATGTCATCAACATGGCGGAGGTGCCAGTGGTAATCAAAGGCATCATCAAGATCTTCTTTAGTTAATTGCTTTTGAATTGTTGGGTCATCTTCCAATAGTGGGCGGAATGGAATCTGTTCTGCCCAGCACTTAGCGGTATATGGTTGAATCAAATCATAAGCTGCTTCCCGAGTCATCCCACTGTTAACCAACTTCAAAAGAACTCGACCACTGTAAATTAAGCCCAATGTCTTATCCATATTCTTCTTCATTGTTTCAGGGAATACATCAAGATTCTTTAAGATTCGACCAAAACGCCGCAACATGTAATCAAGTAATGAAGTTGCATCTGGTAAAATCATTCGCTCTGCACTGGAATGAGAAATATCCCGTTCATGCCAAAGCGAAACATCTTCATAAGCAGGTACCATAAAGCCACGGAGCATCCGCGCACAACCAGTAATGTTTTCTGAGCCAATTGGATTACGCTTATGTGGCATAGCAGAAGATCCTTTTTGTCCCTTGGCAAAGTGTTCTTCGACTTCATGGATTTCCGTTCGTTGAAGAGAGCGAATTTCGGTTGCCATTTCTTCCATACTTGTTCCAATAAGCGCAATGGTAGCAATATATTCAGCATGCAAATCTCGCGGAAGAACTTGTGTGGAGATTTCTTGAGGACGTAAGCCAAGTTTTTTGCAGACATATTCCTCAACAAATGGGTCAATTTCAGCAAAAGTTCCTACTGCACCAGAAATTTTGCCCGCTTCGACACCCTTAGCAGCATGTTCAAAACGTTCTTTATTACGCTTCATTTCTGAATACCACCGAGCAGCTTTCAAGCCAAAAGTTGTTGGTTCAGCATGGATACCATGTGTTCGTCCCATACAAACTGTGTACTTATATTTTTCAGCTAATTCTTTAAGGACATCCATAAAGTTATCAATATCTTGACGAAGGATATCGTTCGCCTTTTTTAATCGCAAGCCTTGTGCAGTATCAACTACATCTGTACTCGTCATTCCGTAGTGAACCCACTTTCGTTCAGGGCCCAATGATTTAGAAACATCCCGGGTAAAAGCAATCACATCATGATGGGTCACTGCTTCAATCTCTGCAATTCCTTCCACAGAAAACTTGGCATTCTTTTTAATCTTTTCCACATCTTCTGCTGGAATATGCCCTAGCTTACTCCACGCTTCATCAGCAGCAATCTCAACATCTAACCAACATTGGTATTGTGTTTCTAAGCTCCAAATCTTTTTCATCTCTGGACTGGTATAACGATCAATCATCAGTTAAAAATCCTCTCTATTTTTTCTAAATGTATTATCGCACAGGAAAAGCGGTTACGTAAAGCCGAACTTTATGCACCCCAGATACCTGCATTGTCAATTTCTGCTAAAGTAGCTTCAATATCATCAGTCAAGATTGTAACGTGGCCCATTTTCCGGTTATGGCGAACTTCTGCTTTCCCATAATCATGAAAATGCCAATTTGCCTTTTTCTGAATCTGTTGTCGGACTCCATTAACATGCTGACCTAAAACATTTACCATTACCACCGGCTTTAATAACTCTACTTGCGGGAGTGGCCAGTTACAAATTGCTCGATTATGGATGGCGAACTGTGAGAAGTTACAAGCTTCAATTGAATAATGACCAGAATTGTGGGGACGAGGAGCAAGCTCATTAATATAGATCTCTCCATCATCCGTTACAAACATTTCAACCCCTAAAATTCCTCGCAAATTAATCGCTTGGGCAATCTGTACCGCTATTTTTTGTGCCTTTTGTTGTAATTCAGAAGGGATCCTTGCTGGGACAATGCTTAAATGTAGAATTTCATCATGGTGAATATTTTCTGAAACAGGAAAAGCCGTTATTTCCCCAGCTTCATTACGTCCGACCATTACTGAACATTCGCGGTTAAAAGGAACCCAGCCCTCTAAGATACAGTCGCCAGTGGCTAAAATAGGCGCACACTTATCGAGATCATCCTTATTACGTAACACTTCTTGACCGTGTCCGTCATATCCTCCTTCACTAGTTTTCAAAACTGCTGGGTAACCGATTTTCTTTATCGCATCCTTTAATTCAGCAGAAGTATGCACTGCCATGAAAGGAGCTGTTTTTACCCCTGCCTGACGTAAAAAATTCTTTTCCCGTAAACGATTTTTGGTCGTGTAAAGCAAATTAGTTCCCTGGGGAAGATAAACGCGATCCTGCACATCTTCTAAAGCGTTTAAATCAACATTTTCAAATTCGTAGGTTAATACATCCGCTTTATCAGCTAACTTTTCAATCGCTTTAGTATCGGCATAAGGAGCAACAATTTGTTCATCAGCAACCTGCCCAGCTGGACAATGAGGTGTCGGATCTAAAATAACAACCTTCATTCCCGTCTGTTTGGCATCCAATGCCATCATCTGTCCCAATTGGCCACCACCAATAATGCCAATAGTTGAGCCTTGTGGAATAAATTTATTCAAGATACTGCCCACTTTCTTTTGCTTGATCATGCATCGCCTGTCGATATTCGATGATTTGTTGTTGGATATGCTTATCTGTGATCCCAAGAATTTGCAATGCTAATAACGCTGCATTTTTAGCGCCTGCTTTTCCAATCGCAGTGGTTGCCACCGGAATTCCCGCTGGCATTTGAACAATTGATAAAAGTGAGTCCATGCCACCAAGAGCTTTTGTCTGTCCTGGGATCCCAATTACTGGCAGGGGGGTATTTGCCGCAATCATTCCGGGAAGATGGGCTGCTCCCCCGGCACATGCAATTATTACTTTGACCCCATTATCAACCGCATTTTGCGCAAACGCGAACATTTCATTTGGCATCCGATGAGCAGAAATCACATTCTTTTCATATAAAACACCAAATTCATCTAAAATATCACAAGTTTCTTTAACAGTTGGCCAGTCTGATTTACTGCCCATCACGACACTAATATCACTCATAACAATGCCTCCTCAAATCTGCTTTAAGGATAGCAAATCATTTTCCGTAATTCAACATAAATTCGAACTTTAAATAAAATAAACAATAAATAGTTCGTGTATGATAAACAAAAAAAAGAGAGTGAGGCTGAACTCACTTGCGAGTTTTCAGACTCACCTCCGAAGAATGGATGGTTAGGCGTTCTATTCAGCATTACCTTCCGATTTAGCAATTCCATCACGTAAAGTTGCCATATCAACTGTACTCTCCCGAAATTCTTGATTATGAATCGGCAGATGTTGTTCCAAGTTATCAAAAATTTCAAAGCTACCTGTTAATTCAGGGGCATCAAAGGCCAGGAGATGTCCAGCAAATTGCCGATCATCGCTAATAAAATGAAGATGCCAGCCCGCTGCCGTAATCGTGCCAAAAATTTCTGGGGCATAATAACCGATAATGGTTCCGGAAATTTTTTTAGCCGTAAACTCAGGTTGATGTTGCGCAACATCGAGCAACGTAGGATATGGCTTTTCTTGCTTCGGAGCAATCCGAATTTTAACGTGCTCAAACTCACCGCTTAATTGTAAGAATGCAAAAACATTAGCAAGCTTATGTTCTTTAACAAAATCATTATTAAGTTTAGCAAAGTTTACATTTCTTAATGTTATATCCTGTTGCTCAGTAGGAAAATGGACTGAGGCGAATGGCATTGTAGCATCCATATCTATAATATGGTTGACTTGGCCATTTGAAACTGCTTGGTACACTTCATTATTCAGGATAACAACCTCACCGTCTAAGCCAGTAAAAGTCCCAATTCCCATCGAACCATGTTTTAGCAAATCACCGACAGTAATTGTGCCATCAAAATTTCCTGCCATCAAAGCAGCTAACGTTCCGTGTTCATATAATGTTGTCATAATCTTTGTTCCCCTCTTAGCCAAGTTGTGAATCAATCAAGTTGGCAGCTAATTCTTTATTATTACTGTAATCAACTGGCACATCTACCACAACTGGGCCGTCAATATTAAACGCTTGATCGAGTACCTTAGTAAGGTCAGCCGGCTTATTTACTCGCAGTCCAGTTGCACCAAAACTCTCAGCATACTTAACGATATCAACATTTCCAAATTTAACACCAGCTGCTTGCGAATACTTCATCTCTTCCTGGAACTTAACCATGTCGTAATGACCGCCATCATTCCATACAATCGTTACAATATTAAGATGGTGTTGAACGGCTGTCGCTAATTCCGCCCCAGAGAAGAGGAAGCCTCCATCCCCGCAAACTGCCACGGATTTATGTTCGGGATAAAGCATCGCTGCAACCATCGCCCACGGCAAGCCAACGCCTAGTGTTTGCATCCCGTTACTGATTAACAAGTGTCGTGGTTGGTAGCAACGGAAATGTCGTGCCATCCAGATATAGTGGGAACCCACATCGAGCGCAACGTGCATATCATCAGTAACATTTTCTTGAATTGCATGCACAACCGCTAACGGATGACTGGCATCATTGCTTGTTGGTACTTGAATCTTCTTATCTTGGTCAAGTTCTTGCTTATACTTAGCGAGTTGCTCAGTGGCTGCACCAGGATATTCATACCCTTTTAGTAACTTATCAAGCTCAGTTAAGCTTGTAGCAATATTACCAACTAGTTGCATGATTGGCGTATAGTGGTTATCAATTTGCGCTGGCAAGGTATCAAGGTTTACAATTCGCAGATTCCCCTCCTTGTTCCAGTTCCGTGGTTCATATTCAATCGGATCATAACCAACAGCAATAACAAGGTCGCTTTGTTGAAGGAGCTGATCTCCTACTTGATTACGGAAAAGGCCAATCCGTCCAAAGTATGACTGTTGTTCTAAGTCACGTGATACCACTCCAGCCGCTTGATATGTTTCAACAACAGGCAATGAATAATCACTTAATAATTTGCGGAGAGCAGTCGTAATTTCTTCATCCGCGCCCCGTTGACCGACTAAGATAACCGGCATTTTACTATTTTTAATTAGTTCGACTAGTTTTTGTAAGTCATTTGGATCAGCAGGACCCATCTTAGGTGTTTCATAAATTGGCAATGGCTTTTCAGTTACCTCAGCATCATCAACGTCTTGTGGAAGACTAACGAAAGCTGCTCCCTTACGTGCATCCTGACTCGCTTCAAATGCATTGGCCATAATTTCTGAAATATTATTAGGATCTTGAATTTCAGCGCTATATTGCGTAATTGGTGCCATAATTTCAGTTGAAGGCGTGCTTTGGTGGGTTGCGCGGTGAAGGTCTTTCCGTTGTACTTGTCCCCCAATCGCTAACATTGGATCTCCTTCTGCGTTGGCTGTCATGATCCCAGTTGCTAAATTACCAACTCCTGGGCCAGATGTAGTGATCGCGACCCCTGTTTTTCCGGTTAAGCGGCCATAAGCTTGGGCCATAAACGCCGCATTTTGCTCATGCCGGGTAACAATTAATTTAGGTGCATCTTCACTGTCTTGACCATCTAGTCCTTCAAACAAACGATCAATCTTCGCTCCGGGAATACCAAAGACGAGATTAACCCCGTGTTTTCTTAAACTATCAATAACAATATCTGCACCATGTAGTTTCTTTTCCATTAGCCATTCACCTCTACCTAATTAAACTTATAAAACGATATACCTCTACTGTAGTCCTTATTTTATAATTTCACAAGAAAACGATTAAGTTCACATAGCAGTATATCAATGACTTCAACCCGCTAACCTTGAAAAGTTTGTGAAAAAAACATCGATGTACGTTATTGCACAATCGATGTTTTGTGTTGGTTATTTAGAATAATCCGGTAATTTTACCATTATCGTCAATCGTCATGTTTACAGCCGCTGGTTCTTTAGGGAGGCCTGGCATTGTCATCATATTACCAGCTAATGCCACGACAAAGCCGGCACCGATCTTTGGTACCAATTCCCGAATATGGAAAGTAAAGTCAGTTGGGGCACCGAGTTGTTTTTGGTCATCTGTAAATGAGTACTGGGTCTTAGCAATACATACTGGCAAATCATTCCATCCATACTTAGCAAATCGCTTCAATTGATTTTGTGCTTTACGGCTAAACGATACTTCTTTAGCGCCATAAATCTGCTTAGCAATCTTCTCTAACTTAGTTTGAAGGTCATCAACTTGAACGTCATAGATATGAGTAAATTCACTTGGACTATCAGCAAGTTCGACTACTTTATTAGCCAAATCATGGGTACCTTTACCACCCTTAGCCCAAGCATCAGTCAAAATTGCTTCAACATTTTGCTTAGCACAATCATCCTTAATCATTTGAATTTCTTTATCGGTATCACTGACAAAATGATTGATTGCAACTACGATTGGTAACCCATATAATTGCATATTCTTAATGTGACGATTAAGGTTTGCCATACCTTTTTTCAGCGCATCAAGATTTTCTTCATTTAAGTCTGCAAGCTTGGCACCGCCATTATATTCTAGCGCTCGGACAGTCGCTACGATGACAATTGCATCTGGATGCTTACCAAGAACACGTTGTTTAATATCAAGGAATTTTTCCCCACCAAGGTCAGCCCCAAAGCCAGCTTCCGTTACAGTATAGTCAGAAAGGTTAAGGGCAGTTTGCGTTGCTAAAACACTATTACACCCATGGGCAATGTTGGCAAATGGTCCCCCATGTACGATTGTTGGCGTATGGTCTAAAGTTTGGACAAGGTTAGGCTTTAATGCATCTTTCAAGATAATTGTAATTGCATCCTGAAAATTAAGCTGGCCAACTGTGACCGGTTCTTTATCGTATGTATATCCTACTACAATTCGACTAATCCGTTCTTTTAAGTCATGAAGACTAGTTGAAAGGCATAAAATTGCCATCAACTCGGAAGCAGCTGTAATGTCGAAGCCCGTTTCACGTGGAACACCAGCCATTGGACCGCCAAGACCGGTAACCACATTTCGGAGAGCACGATCGTTAACGTCTTCTACCCGTTTCCAGATAATTCGCCGCGGATCAAGGTTCATTGCATTATCACGCATAATATAGTTATCAATTAAAGCGGCCAAAGTATTATTAGCACTTGTAAGAGCATGCAAGTCACCGGTAAAGTTCAGGTTAATATCTTCCATTGGAACAACCTGACTATATCCACCACCAGTTGCACCACCTTTGATTCCAAAAACAGGCCCCATCGATGGTTCACGCATTGCAATCGTTGTCTGATAATTTAACTGATTTAATGCATCCCCTAAGCCAATGAGGACAGTCGACTTCCCTTCACCAGCAGGAGTAGGGTTGATGGACGTAACTAAAATTAGTTTATGTTTTTTATCAGGCAAAGGCTTTACATTTAAATCAATTTTAGCTTTATACTTACCATATTGTTCGATTTCGTCTTCTGAAAGTCCGAGTTTCTCGGCAATTTCTGTAATTGGTTCCAGTGTCGCTTGGTCTGCAATCTCGATGTCTGTCATGAATATCAGCTTCCTTTCTTTAGACCTATCTTAATTTCATTATACACTAACTCAAGACTTTTTCAGCAATTTTGCAAAATAAGTTCGATTTTTATTAACTTTATCCAACTAATTAACACAAATTGTTCGGATAACAAAAAGACTGGGAGAAAAATTTTTCTCCTAGTCTTAACTGTTTCCATGAATAGTAGCAAGATATTACGGAAATAGCTTCGCGTCGCCACAAGGCTAATTCTCACTCACACTTCTTTTTTTATTCTTTTTGCACCACGAATGGGCTTTACGCCTAATACATCAAGTAAGAAGGTAAAGATTGGTACCCCCACAATCAATCCCCATGTACCAAAAAGATGTTCACCAATCAGTAATACAATAAAAGTATAAAAAATTGGGAGATCTGTTCGGCTAGACATAAACTTAGGATTTAAGACGTAGGCCTCCAAAGTATGAATAATGATGATCATAATGATAATATAAACCACATCGCGAACCCCGCCAACAGAGTAACCAACCATCGCCAATGGAATTGTTGAAATAATTACCCCGGCAACTGGAACTAAACTAAAGATAAATACAATCAACGATAGGGCGAAAATCTGTGGCATCCGCATAAATAATAGGCCAATCGTGGTAATCACCGTATTGCAAATAGCAATAAAAAATTGGGCCTCTAATACTACCCCAAAAGTATTGACAAATTTTTTACCAAAATAATCAATATCCTGGAAAAACCAGCCAAAATCACTATCTAAAAAGCTATGAGAAAATTCATTCATTTGTTTTAATTCAAGCGTATAGAAAAAGCTCAAGATTAAAGACATTACAAATGAAACAGTAATTGCACCGATACTTGTCAAAGTACTAACCGCGATTGTTATCCCATGCCGAACCTGACTCATAATAGTGGCGGTACTTACGTAATGGCTGACATAACGATATATCATCGTCGCTTGATGAGTACTATAGAAATGAACTACTGAATTGACCATTTTAACAACTTGCCGAGATAAAACTGGTAAATAGCGGGTCACTCCTAAGTATAAGAGAACAATTAACAATACATAAGTAACAATTACGATTAAACTTGTTGACATTCGTGGTAACCAGCGTTGGACGAGTCTTACCCAACTAACAACAAGATAAGTAAGAATAAACGTAAATAAAATTAAATTCATCATTGATCTCATTAGCCAGAGTACGACAATGATTAATAATAAGACAGTGAAACGCCGTAGTTTTACATTCTCAATAAAATGCTTCCAGGCATTCGTCATTCAATCATCTCCCTATTTTTCCTACTAATTAGCATAGTAGCAAGCTTTCATTTTTTCAGCAATTAGTTTATCGCTTTCTTATGAAATGTTTTTTATTAATTGTCTTGAAACACTTTTATTTTAAGGGTGTTATAATGAATATTATTATTGCAGAAAGAAGGATGCGTTTCATGTTAGAAAAGACGTTCTATAAGTCACTACTAAAGCACTCATTTAACATTCCCGTAAAGATCGTATTTTGGGATGGATCAAGTGTTATCTATGGTGACGGAACTCCTGAGGTAACTATCACCTTTAATGAAAAGATTCCAATGCGTGATATTACCAAGAACGCCTCAATTGCACTTGGGGAAGCCTACATGGATAAGAAAATCGAGATCCAGGGTAGCATTCAAGAATTGATCGAATCAGCATATGAAAGTGCCGATAGTTTTATGCGGAGTTCTAAGTTCCGCAAATTTTTGCCTAAACAAGGCCACTCAGAAAAAGAGAGCGAAAATGATGTTCAAAGTCATTATGATGTTGGGAACGACTTCTACAAGTTATGGCTTGATGATACGCTAACTTACTCATGTGCTTATTTTACTGATGGCAACCATGATGATCTTACAAAAGCACAAGTTGATAAGGTTCATCACATCTTAAAGAAGCTTGATCCAAAACCTGGCAAAACATTGCTTGATATTGGATGTGGTTGGGGAACATTAATGTTAACTGCTGCAAAAGAATATGGCTTAAAAGTTACCGGGGTTACTTTAAGTGAAGAACAATATCGCTTTGTTAAGGAACGGATTGAAAAAGAAGGTTTGCAAGACGTTGCCGAAGTTAAACTTGTTGATTACCGTGAACTTGGTGACCAAAAGTGGGATTACATTACATCCGTTGGTATGTTTGAACACGTTGGAAAAGAAAATCTAGGTCTTTACTTTAAGGATATCCAAGGTTACCTTGCTGATGATGGCGTTGCCTTGATTCATGGTATTACTCGTCAACAAGGCGGTGCATATAATGGGTGGATTAACAAGTATATCTTCCCTGGCGGTTACGTACCTGGTCTCGAAGAAATGATCGGTCACATTGAAGAAAATCATATGCAAATCGCTGATATCGAAATGCTTCGCCGTCACTATCAACGCACCCTCGAAATTTGGGACATGAACTTTAATGAACATCGTGCCCAAATCCTTGATATGATGGGTGAACGTTTTACACGGATGTGGGATTTATATCTTCAAGCATGTGCTGCATCATTTGAATCTGGAAATATTGATGTTATTCAATACTTGATAACTAAGGGTCCTTCAGGTAAAAACTTACCAATGACTCGTGATTACATGACAAAATAGAACAACCTAAGATTAGTTCAGGACGAAAAATATCTCGTTCTGGACTTTTTTGTTACTCTAAAAATAGAGCGTAGAACTGGAGAGAAATCTTTATTTCTCTCCAGTTCTTTCACAAACTTATACTTTGAAACATTTTAATATAATTCGTGTTTTAGTTTAAAAATAGGTTGATTTAAATTAAAATGTTCGTTATTATAATGACACATTCGAATGTAACTGTTCTATCACTTTCAGAATTTCAAAGGAGTATATAAATTATGCAAAGTCAATTTTCAACTGTTGAAGAAGCATTAAACCAATTAGTAAATGGTGGTTATATCATCTTAGCCGATAATGAAGATCGTGAAAACGAAGGTGATTTAGTAGCTTTAGGTGAAAATGTCAACGCTGATACTATCTATGAAATGTTGAACGAGGCAAATGGTTTGATGTGTGTGCCAGTAAGTGAAGATATTGCTAAGCATTTAGCGTTTAAGCCCATGGTAGAACATAGCACTGACCCACACCAAACACCATTTATGGTTACTACTGATGGTACCTTAGAAGCTACCGGTGTTACTACTGGTGTTTCCGCTTTTGACCGCGCAGCAACGATTCGGCAAATTGCCAAGCCAACTGCCCAAGCATCTGACTTTAATCATCCCGGCCACATTCAACCTCTTTACGCCCAACCTCATGGATTAAGAGATCGAATCGGTCACACCGAAGCAGCTATTGATCTTGCCTATTTAGCAGGAAAGGCACCAGTTGCTGTTATTATCGAAGTGTTAAAGAGTGACGGCAAGATGGCTCGTCGTGATAGTCTGTCAGTCCTCGCTAACCGAGTTCATGTACCATTTATTACAATCAATCAAATTATTGAGTATTTAGATGTAAAGGGAATCGATTATGCCGCTGACCTCGCTAAAGTAAATGCTTAATTAATGTATTCCCTTTCATTTTCGATTACGTTAAAATATAGACATAATTACCTATGAAGGGATGTTTAATCATGGACGGTGCGATTTTTTCGTTTAATAATATCTTTGTTAATACAAATAAGTTATCCTTTACTGCATGGCAACGTTTTGCAATGTATGAATTTGGGATGGGATTACCTGGAAAATTAGCTTTCCAATTCGATAACCTTACTCCTTCGCAAGGGCTCTCCCTAGTCTTAGCACATTTTAATGCTAATCCTGCCCCAAGCGAAAAGGCTTCAATGATTGCAGAATGGCAAAAATTCCTTAACGAAGAAGCGGATAGCCTAAGTGAAAAGGATCAACTTCCAGGGATTAAGCGTCTTTTACTAAATCTCTATGATCATTACGTTAAAATTGCCGTGTTAGATGCTAATGGGGATGTACAAAATGTCCTTAAACAAATTGGCCTTGATACTTATGTCGATAGTATCGTTAAGACTAATGATAAAGAAAACCCATATCTAACTGCTGTTAATCAATTAAATCTTATCGGAGCTAATTGCATTGGAGTTGGAACGACAGCTCATGATATTGAAAATATTCACCATATAAATGCAATTGCAATTGGCGTTGGTGATGCTACAACATTAGCAAATGCAGATTATCAAGTAGTACAAGTTGGTGACTTGCGCTACCCAATGCTCCAAAAGATTTGGGAAGATAAACAATAAAGAGAAAAGAGAGAGGCTGAGAAAAAACAAAAGTTTTTTCTCAGCCTCTCTCCCTATTTCTGTGAATACATGAGACTAACTCTGAGTCATCACAACCACGCACTTTTTTTATCTATTATTCTTTTACTGATTCACCATTTGGTAGCGGAGTACCGGGAAAGTACCCGTGTTTTTCCTTGCCGTTCGTATCTTTATCAATATTTGACTTAAAAATTTCTTTTAAGGTTGTTGGCAATTTTAAGGAATCAAAGGTAGCAGGATCAACTGCTGTCACAATCTTATCCGCTTGGCCAGCATGAATTTTTTTAGCATAGTCAGGTTCTATCAACGCCTCACGCGCAATCCCTACTAAATCAGCTTGTTTAGCGGCTTCTTGCGCATCATCAACAGAAAAGACGCTTCCGCACGTAATTAGCTTAATTTCAGGCGCGAGAACTTCCTTATAAAGTTGCGTATATGTTTTATCTTGTCCAGCAGGATTATTACGAAAACTAAGACTATTAGCAGTCATCCCTGAAATATGAACATAGTCAATATCTTTAGCGTTAAGCTGCTTGATCAACTCTTGATTTTCCTGGTAATCAAAGCCAACTCGATCACCATGAATTTCATTAGGACTAATTCGAATGCCAATAATAAAATCTTTAGGTCCAAATTCATGAACAACTCTCACCACTTCATCGACAATCTCAAGATCAAGGCGCATCCGATTAGTTAAGTCTCCGCCATATTCATCAGTCCGGTGATTAGTTAGCTTTGAGAAGAATTGTTGCAATAGGTAATGATTTGCTCCATGAATTTCAACGCCATCGAATCCTGCTTCAATTGCTCGCTTTGTGGCAGCACCATATTCTTTAACTACATCATGAATTTGTTCAGTAGTCATCTCTTGGACTGGATAATCAATTGAAGAATGAAGACTGTGTTGATAATCAAGGTCGCTAGGAGCTAATGGAATACCACCATGATCATAATAAGTAGCAGCTTCACGCCCACCATGATGTAATTGTAAGATTGCTTTAGCACCATTAGCTTTAATAGCTGCAGCAAGTTTTGTCATTCCTGAAATATAATGATCATTAGACATCCCTAAGTGTCCTTTAAAGGTATGACCATTAGGATGGATATAGGTTGCTTCAACAACAATCATTCCTGCCACTTGTGACCGCCGCCCGTAATAATCAATTTGTTCTTGTGTTACTTCTCCATTGGCGGTGCCACTCAAAGTTACCATCGGCGCCATTACCATTCGATCATTTAGTACCGCCCCATGACGTAATGTTACTTTATCCGTTAAATCTCTTTTCATCATTTCTACCCTCTTATTAAATAATTCACAATCGTAGTTAGATATGTTAACTTATTATTTAGTATAGAAATTTGATTAACAAAAAGTAAGTACGCACTTAAAAGTTCGATAATTACCTTTAAGTAACTATCAATCGGAGGAATAGATTAATGACTGAAGAAGTAATTTATCCCATGGGAATTAACTTAACTCTTAAAATCATTAGCGGGAAGTGGAAACCATCCATCATCTGCTACCTTGGTGCACATAAACGGCGTAATGGAGAATTGATGCGGCATCTTTCTGGAATATCGCAGAAGGTCCTTACCCAGCAATTACGTGAGCTAGAAGAAGATGGAATTGTTAAGCGAACTAATTACGGAACTGTCCCTCCTAAAGTTGTTTATTCTTTAACTGAGAGTGGCTATTCCCTTCGACATATTCTCGTCGACTTATCTGTCTGGGGTGAGGAGAAGGCCAAAGAGTTTAATGCCAAGGGTAGTAATATCGTCATTAAAAATACGAGTGATCTGATAATGAAGGAAAACGAAAATGAGTGAGCATGGAAAAATTTCCAATCTCACTCATTTTTCTTTTCAATTAATTATTATGATGCTTGCTCTTTACTCCAGCTTAACGGATCTTTCCGCCATTCTTGAAGAGACTTGAGGTGGTCCGCACTAATTTGGTCATTTTCCTTGGCGACCTTAATCAAAGTCATATAATCCGTTACTGAATAGTATTTTAGTCCATTTGCCATAAAGTTTTGTTCAGCAGCTGGCAAATCATAAGTAAAGACAGAAACAACGCCAATTACTTTTCCGCCTGCATTGTTAACCGCCCGCACAGCGTTTAGTACACTACCTCCAGTTGAAATAAGGTCATCAATCACGACGACTTTTTGTCCTTCTTTAAGAACCCCTTCAATTTGCTTGCCTTGACCATGATCTTTTGGCTTAGTCCGAACATAAATCAGCGGTAATTCCATATTCTGAGCAACCCATGCCGCATGAGGAATTCCAGCAGTTGCTGTCCCGGCAATAACATCAGCCTCACTAAAATGAAGTTTAATTTGTTCAACCATCCCATTAAAAATTGCTTGCCGAACTTCTGGATAAGAAATCGTCAATCGATTATCGGTATAGATCGGGGATTTAAGACCACTTGCCCAGGTAAATGGTTGGTCTGGGCTAAGGGTAACAGCATGAATATCTAATAATGCTTTTGCAACGCGTTGTGAATATGTCATTTTTCTTCCTCCTCATTTAAGAATGCTTTTTGGACTTCTTGATAAGCAGCAACTGGGTCAAAGCTCTGGGTGATTGGCCGTCCCACTACGATCGCATTGCTCCCATCTATTCTTGCTTCTGCTGGTGTAACTACTCGTTTTTGATCATCTTTTATTGCATGAGTTGGGCGGATTCCTGGCGTCACACATAGGAAATCATCCCCAGTCACTTCACGAATCGCCTTGATTTCATGGGCTGAGCAAACCACGCCGGCCAATCCTACTTTTTCTGCTAAGCGCGCGTAACTTTGGACTGACTCAATCAACGACAAATCAACATGCTGTTGTTCATGGAGAATTTTTTCATCAATCGAAGTAAGTTGGGTAATTGCTAATAACTTTGCTGGTTCAACGCCTGCTTCCTTAGCTCCTTCTTCCAGACCGGCTAATCCGGCAATCAACATCTCACTGCCTCCAGCTGCGTGAATTGTCGTAAAATCAATTCCCAATCGACCAATAGCTGCCATTGCGCGATGAACAGTATTCGGAATATCGTATAATTTTAAATCAAGGAATACCTTAAATCCCCGCTTTTTTGCCTCTTTAACAATTACTTGTCCCAGGCCATAATATAGTTCCATTCCAATTTTTACGATCGGCTGCGGTTTTACCATTAATTTATCAAATAGGTCAATTGCTTCCTGCTTAGTTGCAACATCGATCGCCACCATCGGTACGAAGCGTTTCAAAATCTTACCTCCCATAAATCCGTAAGTTTCTTAATCCCGTATCTATCCATTACGATTGGTAAATCAGCTGCAATTTTCGGGCAAGCCAATGGATCATGAAAACTAGCTGCCCCGATTTGAACAGCATTAGCACCCGCCATCATAAATTCAAGAACATCTTCAGCTGATTCAATTCCACCCACACCGATGATCGGTAAAGAAGAAACCTGGCGGACCTGGTGAATCATTCTTAATGCTAAAGGTTTAATTGCGGGACCTGATAAACCGCCCGTTACATTAGCTAAAGCCGGGCGTCGAGTTTTTAAGTCGATGCTTAATCCCGTTAACGTATTAATCATCGTCAGGCCATTCGCGCCCCCTTGCTCAGCTGCTTGCGCGAGGGGAACAATATTAGTTACATTTGGGGTTAGCTTTACATAGATGGGAATTCCTAGGGCAGCTTTAACTACTTGTTTTACTAATCGTTGAAGTACTTCTGGATCAGTTCCCATTGCCATCCCGCCGTGTTTTACATTCGGACATGATACGTTTAATTCAATTGCTTTCACCCCAGCCGTATTAGCAAAATCACTAACAACTTTAACGTATTCGTCTTCAGAAAAACCAGCAGCACTTGCAATAATCGGTAGTTGCGGATAATTTTTTCGTAACCACGGAATTTTTTCATTAGTTGCTGCGGTAATGCCCACATTCTGGAGACCATTAGCATTAAGCCAACCGGCACTGGTTTCACAAACTCGCGGACGTGGATTACCTTGGCGGGGATGGAGGGTAGTAGATTTTAACACAAGGGAGCCTAAATGATTAAGGTTATACTTTTTAGCTGCTTCTTGCCCATATCCACAAGTCCCGCTTGCTGCAATAATCGGATTTTTTAGTGATAATCCCGGCAATTCAACTGCTAATCGTTGTGTTTCTTGCATTATCCTTCGCCCTCCAGATATACGAGTTTTCCATCGACATAAGTTCGCTTAGTCATTCCGTATACTTGTTCACCAACAAATGGAGTGTTGTGACCCTTAGAGAAAAACTGGTCTGGTTGAATTGCATCTTGATGATCGATATCAAATACAGCAACATCTGCCGGATCCCCTACCTTTAATAATCCAGCGTTATCAAGGTTAAAAATCGCTTGCGGCTTAACGGCCATCCAGTCAATCAATTGGGCAAGCGTAAAGATGCCCGTTTTAACAAAGTGGGTATAGAGTAAGGCAAAAGCTGTTTCTGAGCCAACAATACCATTTGGTGATTTAAGAAATCCTTGTTGTTTCTCCGCATCGGTATGTGGCGCATGGTCGGTAGCAATACAATCAATCGTGCCATCTAACAGCCCAATTAAACAAGCCTGTTGGTCAAGACGCTGCCGAAGAGGTGGATTCATCTTAAATTCAGCATCATCCTCTTTAATATCAGCATCAGCTAAAAGTAAATGATGAGGAGTTACTTCACATGTAACGTTAATTCCTTGTTGTTTGGCATGACGAATCAGGTCAATACTTTCTTTAGTTGAAACATGGCAAACATGATAATGAACCCCAGTTGCCTGCGCAATCACCAAATTCCGAGCAATTTGCGCTGTTTCACTAATCGCTGGCATTCCTGGTAGTGTTAGTTTTTTAGCAATAGTGGCCCCAGCATTAATTACCCCATTTTGTGCAAGTTGATTATCTTGCGCATGATCACATAACGGAGCGTTAACTTTAGCTAGTTGTTGCATTGCTTGGTATACAACTCCAGCATCTTGAATTCCCGCACCATCATCGCTAAAAAGGCGGGCACCTGCAGCATACTGCTCAGCAATATTAACCGCTTGTTTCCCAGCCCGACCAACTGTAACTGGTGAATATTGGAGGATTTTTACCAGTCCAGCTTTCTCGTTCCGATCAACCTGTTCTTTAAATTTTTCTTCTGTATCACATGTCGGATTAAGGTTGGCCATTGCAGCAATTGTCGTAAAGCCACCATGGGCAGCGGCTTTGCTTCCTGTAGCAATCGTTTCTTTATTGGTATAGCCTGGTTCGCGAAGATGGACATGAATATCAATTAGTCCTGGGGTAATCAAGCCATTATCCAGGTCGATTTTTTCTGCATCACTTGGTACCTGGATATGCTCGCCAATTGCCTTAATCTTGCCATCCACAACCAAAACTTCACTCTTAACCAATTCATCATTATAAATTCGCCGACCATTCGTTAGTAAAACTGCCTTACTCATCGTAATCACCTTTTTACATCAATCCTTGGTAACGAAGAACTCGACTAAGAATTGCCATCCGGGTATATACGCCGTTTGTCATTTGTTGGAAAATGCGGGAATTAGGCGCTTCTACAAGGGAACTATCGATTTCAACACCCCGGTTAACAGGTGCCGGATGCATAATGATTGCACCCTGCTTCATCTTTGCGGCCCGCTCTAAAGTTAAACCATAAGCTTGGTGATATTGATTAGCATCAAAAGCCTGACCGTCAGCAGTCGTTAACCGTTCATTTTGAACTCGTAGTAAATTAACTACATCCATTTGAGGAAGCAATTCGTCAAAGTCACCAAAAGTTCCATATTGTTCCAGTGTAGGATCATACCATTTTTCCGGACCAGCAAAGTAAACCTCTGCTCCTAGGCGATTAAGCATCATTGCATTTGAGTGCGCTACTCGGGAGTGACTAAGATCACCAATAATTAGTACTTTTAAGCCCTTGAAATCGCCAAATTCTTCATTAATTGTCATCATATCAAGTAAACATTGGGATGGGTGTTGGCCGCTACCATCACCACCATTTACAATTCCAATCTTAAGGTCTGAATGATTAATCAATTGGTTGTAATATTCATTTTCAGGATGACGGATTACCGCAACATTTACACCGATTGATTCCATTGTCTTAACAGTGTCATAAAGACTTTCCCCTTTTTTCACTGAACTCGTGCCCGCTTCGAATTCTAGTACATTCATCCCCAACTTCATTTGTGCCATTTGGAAACTAGTCTTTGTTCGGGTTGAGTTTTCAAAGAAGAGGTTAACCGCGTATGCAGGTGCAGTGAGAACCGCTTGCTTTCCAGCTTTATATGCTTGAGCTTCATGAATTAAATCAATTGCATCTGCTGCATCCATGTCGGCAACTGTTACTAAATTTGGTTGAATTCTTTCTGTACTAATCATCAATAGCGCTCCTTTTGCAGTCTAATTACAACAAAACAGTGATAACTTTCCATTTAAATTTCGAGAGTCATCACTGTTTGCTTTTAGGATATAAGTAGGCTAAAAACAACATACCGTTCTGCTCTCTCTGGAAACAATTAAATGGTCGGTCGTTTCAAAATACCTATTGATTTTACTGGCGTATTCTTGGTGCTACTGCTTAAAAGAAAAACCTCCTCAGCAATAGCTAAGAAGGTGTACTTAAACGCTCAATTAAATCCTTCCTAGCCTCACGGGACTAAGTTAAAGGTATTTTTGTTATTTATGATAATAAGCGTAGTTTACGAAATTGTCAAACCTTTTTTCTATTTTTCAAAAGATTCTTTTAGAGCTTGCCATAGCTTTTCCTGCCTTGGCGTCTGTTCGACATTATTTTTGCGCCGAACAAAAGCAAGCTTTTGGGTAACTTGGGGAACAATTGGCACTTTAACCACTTTGCTATCTAAGTTCTCACTTATTGATTGTTCCATCAACAAGGTTATCCCCATTCCCAAGGCAACCATATTTACTAATGTTCTTCCCTTTTCTCCTTCAAAAACGGAATATGGTTCAAATCCCGCAGCAGCACAAACCTGTTGAACAAAGACTGCAAACGGATTTTGATGATTTAATGTTAAGAACTTTTCTGCTTTTAGATCCGTAAGCGTTAATTCCTTTTGTTTAGAAAGTGGATTCCGCGCTGGAATATAAGCTACTAAATCATCAGTTCCCACTGAAAGCACCTCAAAATCATCAGGAAGTTTACCAGCATAACTAATAAATGCCAGCTCACTTTCCCCTTGTTGTAGCTGTGCCATTGGATCAATATCTTCAACAATATTCATTTTATGCTGCTGAGCTAATTTTTTAACAACCGGAGCTGCTTGATAATTAGCAAAGCCTGGGACGACAGCAACTTTGATCGCTTCTTCTGCTTCCTTTTTTCGATAATCCGTAACCACCGATAATAATTTAGCATGTTTTTGAGCAATTTCAGTGATCAACGGTAAAAGTTTTGCTCCGATTTCAGTTAATTCAACTACGCCGCCTTCAGGTCTAATAAGCTTGATGTTAAGCTCTTCTTCAAGTGCCTTAATTGTGCGAACCAATTCATCAACCGTTATCCCTGATTTTTTTGCTGCATATTGATAATCTAAAGTGTTAGCAAGATTAACAAATGCAATTGTTTGCTTAAAATCCAACGTACTCACTTCCTAAAATAAAAGGGATTGGCTCCTTCGCAAGTTAGAAACCAATCCACTGTTTAAAGCTTAATTTAATTATAACAAAACTACTCTTATAACGCTAAACTCAGAAGCCAAACAGCAACTAATCCAGCAATTACTGAAATCGACATTGACCGTGTAAAGTATGCAATCACAATCACGATCACTGCAGCAATAATTCGTTCTGGATAACCAAATAAAGTAAAATGATAAGAGCTAGTTAAGAAGATCCCTTTTACAACCAGGGTCGCAAATAAACTAACTGGGACATATTTCATCCATTCATTAAACCATTCTGGGATTTTTCGCGTTGAGAAGAATAATACTGGTAGATAACGGGGAATAAATGCCGCTAAAGCTGCCAAGATAATCACTATAATATGGTAAACGATTTTATTACTTAATAGTTGTTCCATGTCTAGCCCTCATCAGGATGTTGATCATCATGTTTTTTCTCTTCATGTTTCTCATCATGGTGTTCAACAACATCTTCAATCTTAGTTTCCAGTTTTTCAACTTCCTTAACTTCTTTTTGTTGCGCTTGTTTATCCTCGATCGTAGTCTTTGTGATCTTCGGCCTAAACATTTTTGTCAAGAACCAGTTCGAGTTTGGATGCTTACTATGGTGACGAACTGTATTTTCAATCAAGAATCCAACAAAGGAAGCAATTAAGGTCGCAATAATAATCCCCAGTGTACCTTTAGTCAATGCCTGGAAATATACACCAAGAACAGCTGCCAAAAGTCCAATAACTAGGGTCAAGTGATTTTGAACTTGCATTACGATCATATATAAGAATAAGGCAGTTAATGCAAAATCAACCACTTCAAGGTCAATCGAAATTGCACCACCAATCAAACCACCAACCATGTTTGAAATCGACCATGCTGCAAGTGAATAATACTCCACTAACAACGCATCATCGGGGTTCCATTTCTTATCAGTTGCAAATTTCATATAGTTAACAGCATAGTTTTCATCGTTCATTGATGCAGAAAAGATAAAGATGAAACGTGCTGATTTATCCTTAATATATTTAGATAAACTCGATCCTAACAATGCATATCGTAACTCCAAGAAGAAAAGTGAGATAAAGATAGTCCCTAATGGAGCGTTACTTGCTAATAACGATGCCAGAATAAATTGTGCCCCACCAGAGAACACTAATACCGACACCAATAAAATCATTATAAAGTTTAAACCTGCTGCGTGTAGTAAGATTCCACAGGCCAATCCAATCGGAATATAACTAAGACACAATGGCATTGAGACACCAAGCACCTCAAGCCAGCGTGTCCTTTCTGGATTTATTTGTGCTTTAGCCACAGAATTTCCTCCAATAATTTGTATCTTTTATAATATCAAGTGACACAATGCTCTTTTAGTCTACCACATATAAAATTAGTTGAATATAATTGAAAAAGAAAAAAGTCTAAAATCAAATGATTTTAGACTTTTTTCTCATTTTTGGTTGTTTTCTTTAATCTCTTGTTTTAAAGGTAATGTGACAATAAATGCTGTTTCGTCTTCATTTGAAGTAACTTTGACACTCCCATGATGAAGATCAACAATGCTTTTGACAATCGCTAAACCTAATCCCGTTCCACCAGTAGCTCGTGAACGGGAAGCTTCCGCGCGGTAGAAACGCTCAAATAGGTGGTCAAGTGCTTTTTCAGGAATTGGTGTACCATCATTAGCAACTTTGACGACCACCATATCTTTTTCTTGCCGGGCATCGATCCGAATATAACTTGCACCATTGCCATATTTAAAGGCATTTGAAACTAAATTATTAAAAACTCGACCAAGCTTCTCCGGATCCGCCTCAATCATTAAAGGATTAGGAATAACTGAGGAAGTAATTTCAATTCCGCGGTGCTGGGCTTCTAATTCAAAACTTGCCGTTAACTGTTCAATTAACTGGTTAAGATCGATTTTCATAATATTTACTGGTGCCCCATGTTGCTGAACTTTTGTATATTCAAACAAATCGTCGACCAAGGTCTTCATTTGTTTAGCCTTCTCATAAGCAGTATGGGTGTATTTTAGAATGTCTTCCTCACTACGATACTGCTTATCTTCAATCAATCCCAAGTAGCCAATAATACTAGTCAATGGCGTCCGTAAATCATGGCTCACATTAGTAATCAGCTCATCTTTTGACTTTTCAATCTTGCGTTCATCATCCATTGAACGCACCGCACTATCAACTAATGCATTTACACTAGTAATAACATGCTGTTGATTTCCTTTTAGCCGAAATGGAATCCGATGATCCAAATGTCCCTGCGCAATATAGTGTAATTCCGCGATAATATGATCCATTTGATAAAGGTGGTACCGGCGACGCAATCGCCACCATACCACCCACACATCAATAATTACTAAAAAGGCAATTAAGATCCGCTGATAGCTCCATATTTGTGCTTGAAGCGGGCCAATCTTCAATGATTGCTTAATCATAAAGATTCCATTGGTTACTCCCGGATTTGACTGAATGGCATCTTGAATAATTACGATAATCGCCATATTCAGCAATAACAATAGAATAACCGTTACTACCCCTTCTAAAATAAGCGAACTCTTTTCACGCCCCGTTAACTTCACAATTTTTCCTCCACATCATTAAGGCTAGGCTTTAGTGGTCTTCCACCTTATAACCAACACCCCAAACAGTTTGAATAACCTTTTCACCGTTAGTTGCTTCTTCAATTTTATCCCGCAAATGACTCACGTGAACCATGACTGTTTTGGCTGATACGACACTTTCTTGTTGCCATACCCGCTCAAAAATATCATCTGCTGAGAAAACACGGTTAGGGTGACTGGCAAGTAAGTATAAGATACCAAATTCAAGAGCTGTTAACTGAATTACATCCCCTTTAATCGTCTTAACCTCGTGGGAATCTTTATTGATTAATAATGGCCCAACATTAAGAATATCCGGTTGATCATTCGTCACTTCTCCTTGGCTCCGACGAAGTAATGACTTAACTCGTGCCATTACTTCGAGCGGATTAAATGGTTTAGTAACATAATCGTCCGCCCCAGTGATTAGGCCTTGGATCTTGTCCATATCTGCCGTCTTAGCTGAAAGCACTAAAATTGGAATATCAGAATCTTTCCGCACCCGCTTAATTACATCCATTCCATCGATTTCTGGCATCATTAAGTCAAGAATAATCAGACCGATATCAGGATTAGTATTTAGCTTTGTTAATGCTTCTTTTCCGTCATAAGCAGAAATTGGCTCATATCCTTCATTTCGGATGTAAATTTCAAGTAATTGAACAATTTCTTTATCATCATCAACAACTAGAATTTTCATAAGAGGTACTCCTTTTTACAGCATAATATCCTATTAAATATTATAACTAACTATGCGAAAAAAGCGATCATTCTAAGATAGCCTTAACAAAAAGTTTACCCTCCATTATTTCTCGGGAAATAAAAACTGCTGTGACTATCTCTTCACGAATAAAGCCATAGCAGTTTCTTATTGAATTAATTATTTATAGTTAGGTGCACTACGAGTAATTTGGACATCATGAGGGTGTGACTCGATAAGTCCTGCATTGGTAATTTGGACAAATTGAGCTTTTTCAATTAGTGTTGGAATATCACCAGCACCAACATAACCCATTCCTGAGCGAAGACCACCATCAATTTGGAAAATAATATCAGAAACATCGCCCTTGTATTCTACCCGAGCTTCAATACCTTCTGGAACAAGCTTGTTGGCTTCATTTACCCCACCTTGGAAGTAACGATCGGAGGAACCATGTGCTTGAGCCATTGCGCCAACCGAACCCATTCCACGATAAGCCTTGTACTTCTTGCCATTGTCTTCAAAAACTTCGCCAGGTGCTTCGGTCGTACCAGAAAGCATACTACCAAGCATTACTGCATTACCACCAGCAGCAAGAGCTTTTACAACGTCACCAGAGTACTTAATACCTCCATCGGCGATAATTGGCTTGTTATATTCACGAGCAACACTAGCAGCGTCATAAATAGCAGTAATTTGTGGAACACCAACTCCAGCGACCACCCGAGTAGTACAAATTGAACCAGGACCGATACCAACTTTTACAACGTCAACACCAGCATCAAACAAGGCGCGAGTAGCTTCACCAGTAGCAACATTACCAGCAATTAAGGTTGCGTCTGGGAAGTGTTCGCGAATCTCCGCGATCTTACGAAGAACACCTGCTGAATGTCCATGGGCTGTATCGATAACGATTGCATCTGCGCCTGCCTTCAAAAGGGCCTCAGCACGTTCAAAAGTATCACTAGTAACCCCAACTGCTGCGGCAACTAATAATCGATTACTATCATCAACAGCAGCCTTAGTTGCGCCTGCAGGTACGACTACGCTCTTTACATTAGCTACTTCTCCTGCTTGGGCTTGGATTGACATGTTTTTGTGAACAACCCCTAAGCCACCTTGTAAGGCCATTGCAATCGCCATTGGTCCTTCAGTAACAGTATCCATTCCGGCACTAATCAACGGAATATGAAGCTTCAAATTATCAGCTAACTGTGTACTCAAGTCAACTTCATTTGGTAATACATGACTTTCGGCTGGAATAAGTAATACATCATCGAAGGTTAAGCCCTTCTTGGCAAATTTCGTGTCCCAATTTGACATCTGTAGTGCAACTCCTTTGATTTTTAATTAGGTATACTCTACTAGGATTTCGCACTGAGGTCAATCTAAATATTTAAATTAATTTAAAAAATTAACTAGGCTATTCGCACTCTCCTGATCAATAACCAATGTATTGGCATAACCAGCAGTTAAAACACCATGCACTGCTGGTACCTTAGCAACATTGGCTGCCACTAAAATACTGTGTTTTTTCTTTCGCAGCTCTGGGAGCGCAATCCCAATTGTTCGTTGATTAATATCTTCATTTACTATCTGACCCTTGCTATCAATGAAACGAGAGAAAATATCCCCTACCGCCTCATGTTGTAACGTTAATTGCTCCTGCTTAGTGAAGTAACCTAATTTAAATAACAACGCTGAGTCACGTACTGTCCCCACTGTGAAAACAGCAATATTAGATTGCTCCCCTAACTTCATAATATGTTTGATATGGGTATCGTTAGCGACTAATTCACGTGTCTTTGCGTGATCAAAGATAACTGGTAACGGCAAATACTGTGGAACGGTATTAAAAGCATTCGCAAAGATATTAACCGTTTCAAACGCATAATTTCGCGTATTAGTATTTGCCATACTGCCTTTCATTTGAACAACAGTAATATCAGTAACGTCTTTAGGTTTCAAATGCAATCCTACTTGATAGACGGTTTTTCCCCAGCCTAACCCAATAATGTCTTTATCTTCTACGACTTGTTCGATATATTTAGCACCCGCTGCGCCAACTTCTTCAAGTGGATCATCCGTGCCTGGAACAATAATAATTTTATGCAAAGATGGATATTTAGCAAGCAAGTCCACTTCCAACTGGTGAAGCGGAGCAACTGGATTATGAATTTTAATGGTTACTAATCCTCGATCCCGACCAAATTGTAATAATCGTGATACTGTTGCCCGGGAAATATTCAGTTCAGTTGCAATATCACTTTGGTTCCATCCATCACGATAATACAAGGTTGCTACTTTTAGTGCTAATTCAATCTTATTTTTATCATCCATCTAATTTCCCTCCTTTCTCCATATTAAAAGAGACTGGGCATTACCTCAGTCTCTTTCATTATCTAAACCACATTTTATTATAAAATGCACTCTCTAACCTATGCAAGAAGCTACTTTCCAGCAATCGCCGTTTCAAGCGAAATATTAATCATATCATTAAATGTTCGTTCACGTTCTTCAGCAGTTGCTTTTTCGTCGCCAAAGATTAAGTCACTAACAGTCAAAACTGAAAGTGCCCGGAAATGAAGCTTGGCAGCTAATAAGTAAAGTCCAGCCGATTCCATTTCTGTTCCTAAAATTCCATAGTCACGAAGCTTTTCCATATCAAGTTCATCATTGTAGAAACGATCGGCAGCAAAGATATCTCCAACTTTTGTTTCAATACCTAATTTACCAGCTACATGATAGGCAGTATCTAACAACTTGAAATCAGCTAATGGTGCGTAATGGAATCCTGGTCCAAATGTATTTACCGTCACTGCTGAATCGGTTGAAGAACCTTGGGCAAGAAGAACATCGCGAACATGAACATCTGGAGCAATTCCGCCACAAGAACCAACCCGGATAATTGTTTTAACACCAAATTCGCGTACCAATTCATTAATATAAATTGACATCGAAGGAATTCCCATCCCAGATCCTTGTACTGAAATACGGTGACCCTTATATTCACCAGTATAACCAAAGGCATTCCGGACTGAATTTACTTGTTTAACATTTTCCAGGAAGTTTTCTGCAATATATTTTGCACGTAGCGGATCCCCTGGAAGTAATACAGTGTCTGCGTAGTCACCCATTTTTGCATTAATATGTGTACTCATTGAAATATCCTCCTGTCTCTTTATTCAATAATTTCATGAATTAACGTTGGTACTTTACCATCATCGCTAATTTTAATACTTTCTCTTAATAACTGTTCTACGTCTGGAATTTCTTGGCGGTTACTATAGATTGTTAAAATCGGTTCGCCATCTTTAACATAATCACCCAGTTTATGGTGTAATTCAATTCCTACACTATAGTCAAGGGTGTCATCTGCCTTTTGACGACCTCCACCTAATAACATGCTAGCAGTTCCAACTTCATCTGCTGAAAGTTTTGTCAATACGCCATTCCGATCAGCTTTGAAGGGAATCTTGTATTTAGCTTGCGGCATTAATTGGTAATTATCAACAACAGTAGGATCTCCACCTTGTGCTTCTATCATTGCCGCAAACCGTTCCAGAGCAGATCCATCCTGAATAGTTTGTTCTAACATCTTTCGTGCTTCAGTAGTATTTTGTGCTTTTTCACCCATTACAACCATATAACTACCAAGTGTTAAGACTAATTCAGTAAGATCTTTGGGTCCCTTTCCTTTTAAGACATCAATTGATTCTTCAATTTCAAGGGCATTACCAATTTTATTTCCAAGCGGTTGATTCATATCTGAAATTACTGCCATGCACTTTAGGCCTGCTTGTTTACCAATCTCAACCAAGGCTTTAGCTAGTAGTCTTGATTGATCAAGGGTCTTCATAAAGGCACCAGTACCAGTTTTAACATCAATTACAAGCGCATCTGTTCCAGAAGCAATCTTCTTACTCATAATTGAACTAGCAATTAACGGAATTGAGTCAACAGTGTCAGTAACATCCCGTAATCCATAAATCTTCTTATCTGCTGGCGCAACCTCACCAGTCGCACCTACAATTGCTAATTTTTCTTTGGCAACTTGATTAATGAACTCATCTTCGGAAAGTTCTACCCGAAATCCCGGAATCGCTTCTAACTTGTCAAGCGTGCCTCCTGTATGACCAAGGCCACGACCTGAAATCATTGGAACCGGAATTCCTGTAGCGGCGACCATTGCTGCAAGTGGCAGACTCACTTTATCACCAACACCACCCGTTGAATGTTTATCAACCTTAATTCCAGGGATTCGGCTCAAATCTAATCGTTCACCAGACTCCATCATCTTCATTGTTAGGCTCGTCTGTTCTTCTTTGGTCATATCCTGGAAGTAGATTGCCATAAGGAGAGCACTGATTTGATAGTCAGGAATCGTTCCATTAACGACGCCATCAACAAAGAATTGTAATTGCTCATCATTCAGAACTCCGCCATTTCTCTTGGTGTCAATGATATCAACCATTCGCATCGTGTTTCGCCCCTTTCCTTAATTAATCTTAATCGTTACTAATTTCCTTGTAGAAGCTGGTACCTTTTACTGGTTCAACGTTAAAGTTCTCTAAGATAGTTGCACCAAGGTCTGAGAATGTCTTCCGCACCCCAAGGGATTGATTTGGCTTGTTCATTGAAGGAGAGTAAACCAACAATGGAACATTTTCACGTGTATGATCAGTTCCCTTAAAGCCAGGGTCATTACCGTGATCAGCAGTTATCATCAAAAGATCATCTGGCTTCATTTCATCAAGAACATTGCCTAAACGCTTATCAAAGTCCATTAATGCTTGACCAAAGCCCTTTGGATTACGACGGTGACCATACATTGCGTCAAAATCGACCAAGTTTGTGAAACAGAAACCAGTAAAGTCTTGCTTCATTACTTCATCAACATGATCCATTCCGTCCATGTTGCTTTCGTTATGGTATCCTTTATCGATCCCTTCACCAGAGAAGATATCATTAATCTTACCAACACCAATTACATCGTACCCTGCTGCACGAAGACGATCCATATCAGTCTCACCAATTGGCTTCAAACTAAAGTCATGTCGATTAGCGGTCCGGGTAAAGTGGTCTTTATCTGGGCCAACATATGGACGAGCAATAATCCGACCAACAGTATATTCTGGACCATTAACAAGTGTCCGGGCATATTCACAAATCTTGTAGAGTTCCTCAACAGGAATAACATCTTCATGAGCAGCAATCTGCATTACTGAATCACCAGACGTGTAGAGAATTAATTCTCCGGTCTCCATTTGACGTTCACCATAGTCATGAATTACTTCTGTTCCTGAGTATGGCTTGTTAACAATAACTTTTCGTCCTGAGAATTTTTCAAGCTTATCAACGATTTCTTGTGGAAAACCATTTGGGAACGTTGATAATGGCTTCATTACTGGCAAGCCCATCATTTCCCAGTGACCGTCCATGCTATCTTTTCCGGCAGAAATTTCTTCCATCTTACCGTAATCACCAATAGCTGGATCAGCAACTGGAACCCCCTCAATCGGAGTATCACGCAAATTACTAATCCCTAATTTACCAAGGTTTGGTAGCTTCAAGGCACCTTTGTAATACTCACCAACGTGGCCAAGCGTATCTGATCCAACATCATCAAACTTTGCGGCGTCATGAGCAGCACCTGTACCAACTGAGTCCATTACAATAACAAAAACACGTTTATATGACATTTTCTGACTCCTCCTATTTCTGTAAATTAAGATTAGTAATTAAACTTTATTCTTATTGTTTTGCGGCTTCTTCTAAGATTTGAACAGAAGCGGAAACACCTAAACGGTTAGCACCAGCTTCAATCATATCGTAAGCTTCTTGAAGGCTGTGAATTCCACCAGCTGCCTTAATCTTAAAGTCTGGTCCAACTGCTTCACGCATAATCTTAACGTCGTCTACCTTAGCTCCTGAAGTTGAAAAACCAGTTGAAGTCTTAACAAAGTCAGCATCACCTTTTACAGTAAGCTTACTTGCACGTGCTTTTTCTTCGTCAGTAAGAAGAGCATTTTCAATAATAACTTTAAGAAGTTTACCCTTTTCGTGAGTAGCATCAGCAACCGCTTTGATATCAGCAACAACTGCATCATCATTTCCCGCTTTTAATTCACCGATATTAATAACCATATCAATTTCATCGGCGCCATCTTCAATTGCTTGCTTAGTTTCAAAAACTTTGCTCTCTGTTGAAGTTGCACCGAGAGGGAAACCGATAACTGTACAAGTGTTAATGTCAGTACCTTCTAATCCTTCATGAACTCGCTTAACCCAGTAAGGATTGATACAAACTGAAGCTGTATTGTATTTACGAGCTTCTTCAACGGTCTTATCAATCATTTCAGGGGTAGCTTCTGGTTTAAGCATTGTGTGATCCATGTATTTTGCTAATTGCGCTTGCGTTAACTTCATAATAATATGATCTCCTCTCAGTTTTGAATGCGTTTTCATAAGTTTACGTATATATCTTAACAATCTATTGAACATTTGTCCATAGATTTATAGAAATTTATTTCAAAAAGAGAGAAAAAGAAAAGAGTGAGAAAAATTTTTACCGTTTTCTCACCCTCATTTATTTTAACGCCGCGGCGCACGATTACCATAAAGGGAACCTGTAACATGGAATTTAGACCGGAAGTACATATCCCCAATGAAAGTAATAACTCCGATGCCAATGTAGACCCATGGATTAAGCCGTGGATTAATTACATTTGGCAACATACTTACAAGCATGTAAATAATTAACCAAGCTGCTAACCCGGCAACGATTAAAAGAATCCGTTGCCATAATGGCTTCTTGCTTACCCGTTTACCATTCTTATCAATTTGCGGTTGAACCTGGGTAGCCACATAACCAAAAATCAACCCTCCAGTGATAGCTACGATTAAGATTGCGGTAATACCACTGCTTCCAGCATTCTTTGTTTGCATTGCAGCTGGTGATAACCAGAACATTAAACCAAACATAAACGTAAAGATACTTAAGAAAATCAGCATATTATCAATTGCCAATAACTTAATTGATTGCTTACTTGTTTCAGCAGGAGTTGGCTTAGGATTCTTCAATTCTTTAGCATATTCGGTTGGCGTACCAAATAATGCCCGCGCAGTTTGCCCCTTCTTTTGTCCTGCTAGCAATTTATCAATGGTTTCCTTTAGCATTGGGCCTTTCTTATCGGAAGGAACACCGAGACGATCCAACTGTTTATTTAATTGATACATAAAATCTTCATTTTTTCGCGTTAGATCATAGTTGCTAAAAGCATTCCCGTTTGCTTGCCGCCGTTCCTTTTCTAATTGTTTTTGACGTTGGCCGGCTTGTGCATTCCGTGGTTGTTCTTCACTCACTATAAAACTACTCCTCTCTTATCCTCAGAGGTTTAAACATTGAACCGGAATTCAACAATATCCCCATCTTGCATTACATAATCTTTTCCTTCAAGACGGAGCTTTCCAGCTTCCTTTACCGCTGATTCAGAACCTAATTCATCAAGATCTTCAAAGCTCATTACTTCGGCTCGGATAAACCCACGTTCAAAATCAGAGTGAATAATTCCCGCTGCTTGTGGAGCCTTTGTGCCCTTCTTGTAAGTCCAAGCCCGCGTTTCAGGGCCACCAGCAGTAAAGAAGGTTTCCAGCCCTAAGAGCTTGTAAGCTGCCCGAATCAACCGGTTCAACCCTGGTTCAGTAACGCCTTCCATTTCAAGGAAATCAGCCTTATCTGCTTCATCCATTTCGGCAATTTGTTCTTCAGCAGCTGCTGCAACACCGATAACTTCTCCGTCATCTTTCACGTGTTCTTTAATTGCATCCATGTATTTGTTGCTATCTGGATCTGCCATATCTTCTTCGGCAATGTTAGCAACGTATAAGACTGGTTTACTTGTTAACAAGAAAAGACCTTTGACAATCTTTTGTTCATCATCACTAAAGTCAATTGAGCGAACACCCTTGCCATCTTCAAGAACTGGCTTAATCTTATTGAGCACTTCTAATTCTGCTAAAGCATCCTTATCACGACCCTTAGCAGCCCGCTGTACTTTTGCCAAGCGCTTATTAACAGCATCTAAGTCAGCCATTACTAATTCCAAGTTGATAGTATCGATATCTTCAATTGGGTCCACTTTACCAGAAACACTAGTAATATCATTATCATCAAATGCCCGCACAACATGAACAATTGCATCAGTTTGACGAATATTTTCCAAGAACTTGTTCCCAAGCCCTTCACCTTTACTAGCACCCTTAACAATTCCGGCAATATCGGTAAATTCAAAGGTAGTTGGGACGATCTTCTTCGCTGGAATTAATTCCTGGATCCGGTCAAGTCGACTATCTGGAACTTCAACCATCCCCACATTGGGATCGATTGTTGCAAATGGGTAGTTAGCCATTTCGGCACCAGCTTTAGTAATTGCGTTAAAAAGTGTTGATTTACCAACGTTTGGCAAGCCAACGATTCCTGCAGTTAATGACATAAATTGTTCACTTTCCTTTTCAATTAATCATTTATTATTTTAATCTACAATTAGTTATTTGTGATCATCAATCATTAAAAATATTAATCATCTTGATCCGCTTTTTCGATAACCTTTTTTAATCCCTTATCAAATTTTTGACGGGTCATCATGACAATATGACCACAGCCTTGGCATTCAATTTTAATATCTGCACCCACTCGTGTAATCTTCCAGCGGTTAGTTCCACACGGGTGAGCCTTTTTCATCATTACAATGTCACCTTTATCATATGCTGCCATGAGTTATTCCTCCTTAATCTAAGGTTATATTTAATAATTCAAGAATTCGAGTAAAGTCTTCATTTGACGTATAAGGTATTTCGATCTTTCCTGCGCCTTTTTTCCGACTTTGCGCGACAGCAACTTTTGTACCAAATTTACTCTGCAACTGTGATTCAGCTTCTCGAATATAGATTGGTTTTCGTTGCGTCCGCCGTTCTTCTTTCTTTTTGGCCGTTCCATTAGTCTGCGTTACAATCTCTTCTAATTGTCGCACTGTAAGATTTTGTTCGACAGCTCGTTGGGCAAGCGGAACAAGTTTTGTCTTATCTTTTAAGCCAAGGATTGTCCGTGCTTGACCCATCGATAGTTTGCCAGTATTAAGAAACTCTTTGATCACTTTTGGTAACCCTAGTAATCGCAAGTAATTAGCAATATAAGGTCGACTTTTCCCTAGTCTGCTTGCCACCTGTGCCTGTGTTAATGATAATTTATCCATTAACATCTGGTAGGCTTGAGCTTCTTCAAGTGGTGTAAGGTCTTCACGTTGAAGATTTTCGAGAACCGCGATTTCCATCATCTGGTCATCACTCATCTTACGCACAATTGCTGGGATAGTCTTTTGTTTGGCGATCTTAGAAGCTCTAAACCGTCGCTCCCCAGCAATTAGCTCATAACGGTTAATTTTTGGATTCGTTTGCCGCAGAATAATCGGTTGAAACACTCCTGATTTTTCAATCGATGAAGCTAACTCTGCCAACGCCTCTTTATCAAACGTTCGCCGTGGTTGATAGGGATTAGGATGAATTAACGATAACTTGATATCTTGAACCGTTTCATCCGCAAGTTCAGTTACTTCATTTTCTGCAAAAAGGGCTTCAATACCTCGGCCAAGCCCACCTTTTTTATTCTTTGCCATGGTTAGCCAACACTTCCTTTGCTAATTGTTGGTAGACGTGCGCCCCCGTTGAATTTTTATCATAATCAATAATTGCTAAGCCGTGACTTGGTGCCTCCGATAAACGAACATTACGAGGAATAATCGTATCATAAACCTGGTCACCAAAAAACTTTTTGACCTCAGAATTTACCTGTTGTCCAAGATTTGTGCGCCGATCAAACATTGTCAAAAGGACCCCTTCAATCTTAAGTTGCGGATTGAAATGTTTACGAACAAGCTTGATGGTATTTAAAAGCTGGCTTAATCCTTCCAAAGCATAATATTCACTTTGGACAGGAATCAGAATTGAGTCACAAGCAGTAAATGCATTAATCGTCAGGAGCCCCAGGGATGGTGGGCAATCGATTAAAATAAAATCATATTTTTGACGAATTTCACCAAACGAATCTTTAAGCCGTGTTTCCCGGGCCATTAAATTAGTTAATTCTACTTCGGCACCGGATAAAGCGATTGTTGTGGGAGCAATATCAACTCCTACATGACTTGTCTTTTGAATGACATCCTCTAATGGCACTTCATTAATTAAAACGTCATAAATACTTTGCTTAATATTCTGTTTTTCAACGCCTAAACCACTAGTTGCATTCCCTTGAGGATCAAGATCAATTAATAAGACGCGCTGACCAGTCTCAGCTAAACATGCGCCCAAATTAACACTCGTTGTTGTCTTACCAACACCGCCTTTTTGATTTGCAAGGGCAATTACAGAACCCATTTTTTGGCCTCCCTACTGTTTCTTCGGAATCTCAATTGTTAATTGATAAGTATCGCCGTTTTCTTCCTCATGTAATTTAATCTCAAAACCTTCATTTGTCGCCAGCTTAATTGATTTTTTAATCGTATTTAAAGCTAACCGTGCATCATTAACCTGCTGAGTTTTTTTGCTTCGAGCCTTCTTAGCTGTCTTTCGTTTAGGGGCGCGCTTCTTTTCCGTTGGCTTTTCTACTGGTACTTCTTCAACGTCTACTGTTTCTTCAGTATGATCCTCAATAGAAGCTAATTCTTTCCGTTTAGCAGCTGCTTTTAATTCTGCAATTTCTGAAGGTAACGGACGCCCTAATAAGCGAGCAACTTCATCTTCCGTCTGTCGAACTGTTAACCGTTCATTAACAATCCGCATTAACATATCACGTTGTTGCTTTTCATCTAAATCTAATAATGCTCGACCATGACGTTCCGTAATCCGGTGATCTAAAATAGCTGTTTGAACTGGGGTGATCAGACGCAGCAACCGTAATTTATTAGCAACAAAGGACTGACTCTTCCCCATTCCCTTTGCTAATTGTGATTGGGTAAGATGGTTCAGATCCATTAATTGTCGGTAGGCCTGCGCTTCTTCGACTGAACTCAATTGCGACCGTTGCAGATTTTCAATGAGGGCAAGCGAAGCCGTCTCTTGATCACTCATCTTTTCAATTATCGCTGGCGCTTTTTCCCACTTCAAGAGCTTCATCGCCCGGTATCGGCGTTCCCCAGCAATAATTTCATATTTTGCTGGTTCGTATTCACGTAAAACGATTGGTTGTAACAACCCGTGTTCGTCAATTGTTTGTGCTAATTCACGGATACCGTCTTGATCAAATACCTTCCGTGGCTGGTAACGATTAGGAATAATTTGATCAATTTTTACTTCTACGACCTTATTTTTTGTATTATCGGAATTATTTTTTCCAATACCAAATAATGAAAAAGCCATATTTTCAACTCCTTATCTTATTGAATTGGTTTTTTGCTTGGTAAGCCTGGACGACGTGGGTATTTCTTAGGAGTCGCCTTTATCTTATCAATCACAATAATATTACGTTCTTCATCAGTTCCTGGTAAAGTCAATGTCACCGTTTTTTGAACTTTTCCACCAAGCTGTTTAATTGCTGTCCCGCCCTGTTGAAGTTCTTCAGGAGCCGCACTTGCCTTATAAGCAATAAATTCGCCACCAACTTTAGCAGCTGGCAAGCATAATTCGCTTAAAACTGATAGGCGAGCAACTGCACGGGCGGTAACGATATCAAATTTCTCACGATATGGACTGTTCTTGGCACTAAAAGTTTCTGCCCGATCGTGGATTAATGTAACATCGGTTAACCCGAGCTTGGTAACTAAGTCTTCAAGAAAAGCAATCCGCTTATTTAACGAATCGACAATCGTTACCTTTAACTGTGGAAAAGCGATCTTCAACGGTAAGGAAGGAAAGCCGGCCCCAGCACCGATATCACACAATGTCAGGTCTTCACTCTCTAAGCGTGGTTCAGCAAACGCTCCTGTAATTGAGTCATAAAAATGTTTTAAATACACTTCATTCTTTTCAGTAATCCGTGTCAAATTTACATGTTCATTAGTTTCAACTAATAATTGGTAATAGTCAGCAAATTGTTGCATTTGTTCTGCTGATAAGGTAATACCATGATCAGCTAATGCTTGTTGAAATTGTTCAGGATTCATTTATTAGGTCTCCTTTCGTGAAACATTTTTTGTTTCACGTTCTCTACTACTGTACCGTAATTTTGCCATTGTTGCAACCGGATTACGTGAAAATTGGAGCGCAAAATAAGGGAGTGAGATAACAGTCACGAGCGACTCTTATCTTGCTCCCTTTCCTAACGTTTTCAATACTTAATCTTAATGCTTCAGAAAATCTGGATCCATGAAGGCCGGATTAGGATAATTATAAAATCCTTGTCCCGATTCTTTTCCTTCGTGCCCTTCTTGAATCATCTGTTCCATCTTATCGGCAATTTCCTTATGACTTTCATCCTTAGTCTGGGCATAGGCATTCCGTTCGATTTGCGCTGCTGTCCGTAAACCAACCATATCTAAAATACCAAATGGTCCCATTGGTGCACCTGTCGAAATCATCCAATCCTTATCAATCATCGCTGGATCAGCAACTCCTTTAGCCCATAAACTAAGACCAGATGCAAGTAACGGAATCAAAAGGGAATTCAGAATATAGCCGTGTTGTTCTTTATTAAGAATAACAGGAACCATCTTTATTTCCCGGGCAAACTTTGTAGCTTCTTCAATTACCTCTGGACTTGTTTGGGTGGTGCCCATAATTTCGACCACATTAAATTTCCAAATTTGGTTAGCAAAGTGCATATTAAGAAATTTTTCTGGCCGATCAGTATAAGGAGCTAGTTGGCTAGGGATAAATGTAGAGGAGTTGCTAGCAAAGATTGTTTTTTCAGGGGCTAATTCTGAAACCTCTTCGTAAAACTGCTCCTTTAACTCTAACGATTCTGGTAATGCTTCAATCATTAAATCAGCATCTTTAACCGCGGTCGCAACATCATCAGTAATCACTTTAATATTATCAAGGCCCTGTTGAAATTCCTTATCAGTCAAATGCAAGTCACGTTCATAATCACTTTTCAGCGCCTTAATCCGTCGCTCAGCGGTATCAATATGGTGATTATATACGCTGACATTAAAGCCGGATAAAGCCGTTTGATATGCAATCTGACTACCTAATACGCCAGCGCCGGCAATCATTATATTCTTCATTTGGTATTTCCTCCTTACTTTAACTATTACTATTATATCGTGAAGCGCTTACACTAGAAAGTAATAAAAAGAGCCGAAAGCAATCTCAGCTCTTAGTATCTTATTTCATTTTGCTTACTTCTTCTAAGAACCACTTATTGAAGTATTCAGCATCAATATCTAAACAAACTTTTGCGTTGGTCTTGCCATCATGGTAAGCAGCGCGAATGTCACCAACAGTAGCACCGATTGCTGGACCGTCTGTTTGAACATCAACCCACATGTCCTTCGTAGTAAATGCTTCTGGATGAAGAAGGTAGAAGATAGTATTAACATCGTGCATTGGACGCCCTTGATCACTACCATCATTATAGTGCGTGATTAATCCATGTAGCATTTCACCAGTCTTATTAAGACTACCAAGTTTTTCAATCGTATCCGCAGTTAAGAGCGCCTTTAAGGTAACATCCAATCCAACAGTTACAATTGGAACACCCGCATTGTACATAATCTTAGCAGCATCTGGATCAGTGAAGACGTTAAATTCAGCTACACTGGTCATGTTACCGCCAGAGAATGAACCACCCATCGCAACGATTTGCTTAATGTGACTCTTTACTTCTGGGTATTCGCTAAAGAGTAATGCAATGTTAGTGTATGAACCAGTTGGAACCAAGATGACTTCATCTTCAGCCATGATTGCGTCATGAAGTGCTTCAACAGCAGTCTTATCAAGAGGCTTACCATAATCGTCACCAAAGTCATAACCAGGCATTCCTGATTCACCATGAATTCGGGCAGCATCTTCAAAAGGCTTAATCAATGGTTGCTTGGCACCTGCTGCAACTGGAATATCCTTACCGAAGAAGTGAATAATCTTCAAAGCGTTGGCAGTGGTTTTATCAACCGTAACATTACCAGCAACTGTTGTAACCAATTTCAAATCTAATGATGGGTCATTAATAGCCATCGTTAAAGCAGCTGCGTCATCAATACCTGGGTCAGTATCCATAATAATCTTTGTAGTCATAATTTTATCTCCTTTTTATCATGCAAGCGTTTTCGGATTTAATGTTGAAAAAAGCAGCCTTGCCAGCTGCTTTTCCATTTCTACCAAACAAAGAGACCAACAAATGCGGCTGATAATAATGAAACCAAAATACCAGAAAGCATTAAGTAACCAATGTTTGAAGCAATGTAATCGTTGTTTTCTTTGTCAACTAATCCTTTGAAGGCACCAATAATCATACCTAAAGTACCGAAGTTGGCAAATGAAGTTACGAAGACAGTCAAGACAGCCCGCAAGTGAGGTGCGTAACTGTTGATTTCACCAGTAACCTTACCCATAACAACGAATTCGTTAGTAATCAACTTCATACCCATATCTTGGGAAAGCATCCATGCTTGGTGAACAGGTAAACCAAGTAACCATGAGAATGGGAACATGATAACACCTAAGATACTTTCAAGTGAAAGGTCCTTCCAGAACAATGCTAAGATAGCATCGATCAAGGCTGCCAAAGCAACGAAGGCAACAACGTTAGCAATGATGATAAGGATTAACTTACCAGCACCTAAAATTGAGTCTCCCAAGAAACTGAAGAATGGTTCGCGCTTATCAGAGTCAACTTCCGCACCAACCTTTTCGATGGTGTCATCTTCAGCCGGAACCTTAACAGGGTTTAACATACTTACAGCAATCAATGAATTAATAATGTTAATTGGAACAGCAGTCAGAATATATTGTCCTGGCATCATTTCAATATATGCACCAAGAATTGAAGCAGTAACACAAGACATTGACATCATAGCAATCGTCAAATTACGTTCCTTGTTCATGGCACGTAATTGCATACCAGAAACAGCCAAAACTTCGGTGTTACCTAAGAACATCATTTCTACAGCAAAGAATGATTCAAACTTAGGTTCACCAGTAATGAATGAAAGTCCACGTCCGATCCACTTAATAATCCATGGTAATACACCAATGTAGTTTAAGATATCGAACAATGGAACAATCATAAGGATTGGCATCAATGCAGAACAAATGAAGTTAAGGTTCTTTGGTGTGTACCAATCACCTAATGCAAACACAGTTCCTTTTGCAGAGACGTTAACAATCCAAGCAAAACCATCAGCGGCCGCTTTAACCCCAGCACGACCAGCTGCTGAACTTACAAGGAACCATGCTAAAAGTAAGTTCAATACTACCATGATTCCTACAGTCTTCCAGTTGATTTCCTTTCGATTCTTGGAGAAAAGCCATCCAATTCCAAGAAAGACAATCAACCCAATAATGTTGATAATAAGATACATAGACATGGCTGTGTACCCTCCTTAAATAGAATATTCGTTAACAGCCGTTCCAAATTAAGATACTATAATTGCAATTGTGGCGAGTTAACTATTTAAGAATATCTTTAAATTTGCTTCCTGTAAAGCGCTGTTTTGTAGACAATTTGTGAATTTTTATCATTTTTTAAATTATAATTTTACAATTCGCTCATTTTATTAACTTTTCAACTTCCGGAAATTTCACAAAGTTTTTTTAGAACTTATGAAAACGCTGTCATATGTTAACAAAAAGAAACGGAAAGTTACACGTGGCAAATCGTCTTTGCTATGTGTCTTTCCGTCGCCCCTGCCAAGGTTTTCTATTATACTCAATTAAAATCAATTGAGCAAATGTTCAAATATTTAGAGAAGTAATTTACAGTTTCACTAACTTTCGTATTTCCCAGGAAATAACATAAAATCTTTAGGGTTTAAACTGGCAGAAGCCCGGGACGTTTATCGAAATAACATTCCGGGCTTCTCAACCATGAAGAAGTGGGAAGAAAGGCCGAGTATTATTATTTTTAATTTTTGGTAACTTATCTATCTGCTTAATACGAGGAACTTAAGCTTATCATTATAGGTTCGTTGTAGATATGGCCACTAATTACTTTTAGCTAACATACTTTTTACGGAAACTAAAGCGTTTCATGTGGAGTGGGGTGTTGGTATTTTCATGCAAAAAGTCTAATTAACGTACTTCAAAGTAGTTTTATTATGAGAAGATGTTTGTTAAATTCGGCCTTCTATCTTTCCACACTTTCAGTATAATCCCTCCCCAACAAAAAGACAATTAAACCGCGTCACAACGGGATTTAGATCCCCTCCAACTATTAAACAAAACCAACTTTTCTATTACTTTTTAGCTCTCTCTTAAACTATTCATTATCAAATGCAAAAGAAAAGAGACTCAAAATTTTCGAGCCTCTGCCAAGTTTTTAATTTTTCTTCTTCAAAAATCCATAACCATAAGCAAGCAATGCAAAAATAACGATTGAAAGGATTAATGGAACTCGTGTTGAATCAATAAAGAGTAAAATTACTAGAACTGCCAAGAAGAAAATAATTGTTAACCAACTAGTGATCGGATATCCTGGCATTCTGAAATTCGTAACTCCCTTTGGATTCTGCCGCCGGAACTTAATATGTGCAACCAAAATAATGATCCACGTAAAAATAAAGGTAATTGTTGAAATCCCAGCAATTACATCAAATATTCCCGCTGGCATAATATAATTCAAGATAACTGTGATAAAAAGAATCAATGAAGAGAAAGTTAATGCATGATTAGGAACTGCCTTCGCGCTTAATTCACCAAAACGTTTTGGTGCGTTCCCGCTTCGAGCTAATGAGTAGAGGGAACGACTAGTACTAAAGATCGCACTGTTAGTCGCAGACATTGCAGCCGTCAAAACCACAAAGTTTAAAATCGCAGCTGCTCCTGGAACACCGATTGCTGCAAACACTTGAACAAACGGGCTAGAAGTAGTCTTAATATGGAACCATGGGTAAATTGACATCATCGCAATCATTGATCCGATATAGAACAAACCAATGCGGACTGGTAAGGTATTAATCGCTTTTGGAATATCTTTATCTGGATTCTTAGTTTCTCCAGCTGTCAAACCGACCATTTCAATTCCCACAAAGGCAAAGACTACCATTTGGAAAGACATTAAGAAGCCCATCGGACCAGTAGGGAAAAAGCCACCCTGGTTAACTAAGTTTGAAAGGGTTACCGGCCGCCCTTCAACATGACCATGCATCACAAGTAAGACCGCGCCAACTGCTATTAAGGCTAAAATTGCAATCACCTTAATCATGGAGAACCAACTTTCTAGTTCACCAAACAGCCCAACGTTTACCATGTTTACTAACATCAATAAAATAACAATAATTAATGGACCAACCCATTGTGGTAAATTAGGGAACCAATATTTCAAGTAAATACCAGTTGCAGTAAGATCAGCCATTGCTAATGTTAGCCAACATGCCCAGTACATCCAGCCGGCAACAAATTCCATTCGGTCACCAAGGTATTCCTTAACCGAATCAATGAATGAATGTTTTGAAGTATCAGCTAAAATAAGTTCCCCTAACGCCCGCATCATAAAGAAGCAAAAGATACCGACGATCAGGTATGAAAGAATGATTGATGGACCTGCTTGGTGAATAGCTGTTCCTGATCCAAGAAAAAGACCGGTCCCAATAGCTCCACCAATAGCAATCATCGTCACATGACGACTTTTAAGCGATCGTTCTAACTTCTGTTGTTGTTTTTCGTCCATAATATGCCTCCTTAAAAATTTAGTTAATAACAAAAACGTTTTCTTAAACAAATAAAAACGTCCCTGGTAATCATCTACCAGGGACGTTTTTTAACGCGGTTCCACCCATCTTTATAGCTCACATTTGCGAACTACCTCTCGGTTGATAAGGAAACCACTCCATTTCAAACGCTCATGCCATTTAATTGGATCCAGCTTTCAGCAAATGCTAGATTCTCTGTCAACCAATTATTAAAAGTTACTCATTATTATAATGATTATCCTAACTTTGTCAAATTTAAATTACTAAAAGTCAGGCGATAATTAAATATTTAGCACTTTATCCAAGAAATTCTTCGTATCTGGATGTTGTGGATTATCAAAAATCTCTTCTGGAGTGCCTTGTTCCCGAATATCACCATTATGGAAGAAGACCACCCGATCGGCAACCTGCTTAGCAAATCCCATTTCGTGAGTTACCACGATCATGGTCATTCCCTCTTGCGCTAACCGTTTCATTACTTCCAAAACATCCCCTACCATTTCAGGGTCAAGGGCACTCGTTGGTTCATCAAAGAGCATTACATCCGGTTTCATTGCAAGGGCACGGGCGATGGCTACCCGTTGCTTTTGCCCTCCAGACAGCTTAGTTGGATCTGCCCCTGCTTTATCAGCTAGCCCAACTAAGTCAAGATAGTGCATCGCGTCCTTTTCTGCCTCTTCCTTGGTCATCTTGCCAAGTTGAACAGGTGCCAAAGTGATATTCTTCAAAACATTCATATTTGGAAAGAGATTAAAGTGCTGAAAAACCATCCCGATATTTTCCCGAACCTTATTAATATTTACTTGCGGATCAGCAATATCGTAGCCATCAATATAAATATGGCCGCTATTTGGTTCTTCAAGCTTATTAATGCAACGAAGAAAGGTACTTTTACCCGATCCTGATGGTCCAATCATGCAAACCACCTCATTGGGTTTTACGTCCAAGCTAATACCCTTCAGCACCTCATTACTTCCATAACTTTTGTGCAGATTCTTTACTTGTACTTTATAGTTTTTATCCATATTAACCCATCCTCTTTTGTACGTAGTTTGATAACCAAGTCAACAGGGTAATGATGATGATATACATCGTCCCAATGATTAACCACATCTTAAATCCTTCCATGTTCTGGGAAATGATGACAGTTCCTGTTTGTGTAAGTTCCATTACACCGATTGCGGAAAGAATTGAAGTATCTTTCAAGGTAATAATAAACTGGTTAACTAACGAAGGAATCATTAACTTAAATCCTTGGGGAGCGATAACCTTAATCAGGGCTTTGCTATATGGCAACCCTAAGCTCCGCGCTGCTTCCCACTGTCCAATATTAACGGATTCAAATCCACCTTTAACAATGGCTCCAATATAGGCCCCTTCGTTAAAAGTCAGCGTTAAGATTCCTGCTAAGAATAATGGAACTTTATGGCCAATAACATTTGGAATCCCCATGTAAATAAAGAAGGCTAAAACAATCATTGGAATACCACGGAAGATATAAATCAGGGTGCTAGAAACAGCATTGGCGAATTTGTTTTGTGCAATACCTAATACACCTAGAATTACTCCAAAAATCATCGCAAAAATAATGCCGACAACAGTTAATTCAATTGTCATCCATAATCCACGAAGCAAGGCTGGATAATTGGCGCGAATTAATCCCAAAATTGTCCGATCAGTCGCACTGCCCTTCGTTGTTTTGTCACTCTTAGTATATTTATCAATGATTTGATCCATTTGACCAGTATCTTTTAGCCATTTGATTCCATCATTCATCTTTTTCTGTAATTCTAAGTTCTTGCCCTTTTGGTATCCAACGGCAACTGGTTGTGCATCAATTGGCTTCTTTGTCACAACCTTAAGTGGAACACCTTCTTTAATTCCATATTCAAGAACAGGGCCATCATCAAAAGTAGCGGCTGTGTTTCCAGTCTTCACATCATTCCACATCGTATTTGAGGAATCAAAGTAGCGAATTTTATAACCATATTTCTTTTGGTTGTTCTTCAAAAATAATGCCGCACTCGTTCCTGACTTAGCCGAAACTGTTTTGCCTTTTAATTGGCTCATCGACTTAATATTGCTATCTTTTGCAACAGCCATAACAACCCCACTAGTATAGTAAGGTGTTGAAAAATCATACTTTTCTTTTCGTTCATCAGTAACGCTCATTCCGGCAATTACTGCATCAACTTGTCCTGCTTCAAGAGCTTGTAAGTCACCATTAAAGCTCATTGGCTTCAGTTCATACTTAAAATGCTCATGCTTAGCAATTTTCTTAAGCATTTCAATTTCAATTCCAGGATTCTTTCCTGAGTAACCACCTTTACTATCTTGAATTTCAAAGGGTTCAAAGGTGTTATTAGTTGCAAACGTATAAGTCGGTTCGGCAGCAGACACCTGCTGAGGTTCGACCATTTGCCACCCCACTACAATTCCAAGAACTGCAACAATGGTGATGATCATATTTTTTATCTTGCTGCTATGCATCTGCACCGACTCCTTTTTAATCAAATTTTAACGTTGATACTACTTTATCATCGCCAGAAAATAAAATAAATATTCTTCATTAAAGTTTGTGTTTATCTAAGATGTCAGCGTTTTAAACAATGATTTTTAAAGATAACAACCAACAAAAAGTTAATTTTATTAAGTCTATTTTATTCGTTTTCGATCTTTTCTTAGACTTTTTTAATCAAAAAAGAAGCTCAGATTTAGCACTCCGAACTTCTTTATCGAAAAATATTCTTCTATTCTTATTTATTAACTTTATTACGGAAAGGAACCGCATTTTCCTTAGTAATCTTAGTAACACCATGCATATATGGTACTAATACTTCTGGAATTGTTACGGAGCCATCAGCGTTTTGATAGTTTTCCAAGATAGCTGCCACTGTCCGCCCAACGGCTAAACCAGAACCGTTAAGCGTGTGAACATATTGTAATTTACCATTCTCATCCCGGTATTGGGTGTGCATCCGCCGTGCCTGGAAGTCCAAGCAGTTTGAACAACTCGAAACTTCACGATACTTATTTTGTGCTGGCATCCACAATTCAAGGTCATGTGTTTCAGATGCAGTAAAGCTCATATCACCAGTAGTTAAGGTAATAACATGGTATGGCAAGTTTAACTTCTTCAAGATGTTTTCAGCATTAGCAGTCATCTTTTCAAGTTCATCCCATGAGTTTTCTGGCTTAGTATACTTAACCATTTCTACCTTATTAAATTGGTGCATCCGGATCAATCCCCGGGTATCACGACCCGCTGCTCCCGCTTCAGAACGGAATGATGGTGTTAAAGCAGTAACGTAAACTGGTAATTCTTCAGTCGGGATAACTTCGCCACGGTAGTAATTAGTCAATGGAACTTCAGCAGTTGGAATCAAAGTCATATCCTCACCGTTAACTTGGTAAACTCCTTCTTTGAACTTAGGGAATTGACCAGTACCGTACATTGACTCAGCATTGACGATATATGGTGGCAAGACTTCGGTATATCCTTCCTTCATGTGCTCGTCAAGCATGAAGTTGTAAACTGCCCGTTCAAGCTGAGCACCAAGGCCTAAGTAGTAGACAAAACGCGCACCAGAAACCTTACCAGCGCGATCAAAGTCTAAAATGCCAAGGTTTTCACCGATATCCCAGTGATGCTTAGGTTCAAAATCAAAGTCCCGCACCTTACCTACTTTCCGCAATTCAACGGCACCGTCTTCCGTTAAGCTAACTGGAACGCCATCATGAGGAATGTTCGGAAGGTGAGCCATCTTATTATGAAGTTCGGCATCATTTGCTTCAACTTCAGCGTCTAATTCCTTGATCTTATCACCAAGTTCACGAGTTTCCTTAATGGCAGCATCAGCAGATTCACCATTCCGCTTAGCTTCCCCAATCTTCTTTGAGGCTTCATTACGTTGCGCCTTCATTGTTTCGGTTTGTTGAAGCAATTCACGCCGCTTCTTATCTAGCGCAATAACTTCATCAATTTCTTCTGGTTTTACACCACGCGTAGCTAACTTTTCCTTATAAAAATCAGGTTCTTGACGAATCTTTTTAATATCTAACATCGTATTTCCTCCTAATTATATAAAAAAGAGCCATTCCATCCTTTATATTTTGGGACGAAATGGCTCTAGTTCCGCGGTACCACCCAAGTTTGACTGTCTTTAGTCACCCTTCGAAGTAGATAACGGCTACTATCCGTGCAGAATTACCTGCCCACATATTTTTGCACCGGAGTTTCGGTTGACAGCTTACACCACCCGCTGCTTCTCTGAATAACCTACTTGAAATGCATTCGTGTTTTCTATTCTGCAATTATCTTATTACACTTTTTCTAATTTATCAATTGAATTTTTATTTAAAACAAAAAAGGATTTTCATTTCTGAAAATCCTTTTTTGGTTAGTTTACGCACAACTAACTTTGGTGATAAGTCCACCATTCAACATTTAAAACCTACCACCAAGCGGCTTACATTACAGTAGGCTAGCACATTTACCATACTGTTGTAATTTCTGTGCCGACTTTTGAGGTATCATTAGTACTATTTGTACTGTTGAACATTGCTTAGCACAATTGTCATGAACAATAAAAAACTTGTTGGTAGCAAATACACTTATATGATAAAACTAAACTGTTATCTGCTTATTGCTGTTGGCGTAGACAATAAGACTTTTAAGTTATCTGGGGGAGATATTGCTACTAAATGCTTAAAGTTAAGTATTCGGGGGTTTCTTATAAGCATTATCATTCTACCGTTTGACAAATTTATCTAAACAGTGTTCAGCTATTTTATGATACCTACTATATAAGGCTATAAACCTTATATCTATTAGGGAGTAGTAGTCGCAACAAACAATGCACAAAAATTGTTGCTTAACACTTAATAACTTGACTTTACCACTATCCAGTCAAGCGACAGCTACCATTATAATTAGCCTAAGTAGGCATCGGGGGGCGCCTTCTTTAAGGTTATTATAATAGCCTATATCCGCCAGTTTAAAAGGAGATTCTCCCAAGCCACCTGGCACATACTTACCACTATCTTTTGGAGTAAGTTAAGTCATTCAATAAACCATTTTATAAATAAAAGGTAAAGCACTCCTCGAGATAAATAGTAACCGTCAAGATCACTACCAGGTGGCATTTCATCTGTAGCTGTCGACCAGATGAATGGTGGCACCTGCTGGCAAGTTACAACCAATCATTTATTAAACAAGTGGCTAAACTAGCAATTTTTAAGAACTTCATTTTATTAAAAAGCTGATAATTAAATGATGATTAATCATTTATCTTGTTGAAACAGCATTTTAATAATAACTTTCAATAGTCATTCTACACTCTTAGTAACTTTTTTCAACTGATTTATCATCAGAAAATTTACTTTCTTAATAAAAAACAAATACCATTGTTATTATATCAGCTTTTAAGAGCGATAATAGTATGATATTTTCTTTTTTATTCACTTTTTATAAATGAAATGTTGGTCATATGTATAAATAGTCCCCCTCACATTTCTTATCATTTGATCATCGCCAATCAACCAAGTACGCAAAAAAGCCCATGTCATTTAGACATGAGCTTTTTCGTCTGCTTCGAGTTTGTTGCTATGAATCTGTTAAGCCACTATCCATTGCATTATGTGTTAAGTCATTGCAATAAACCATCTTCAAATTAACCACAACTCTCCGCATAACTTATCTTTAACAGCTCAAAGAATTATACTAATCTTCTTTGCGTCGTTTCTTTCCTGCAGCCAATAAACCAGTTAAGCCTAATGCAGCTAATCCAAGAGCAGCAGCTGAATTATTTTCATTACCAGTTTGTGGTAACTTCTTAGCTTCTTGCTTAGCAGGTGCAGCTGACTCAGTCTTCGCTGGCACTGGTGTTTCTGCCTTTGGTGCAGCCGGTGTTTCTGGAGTTGCCGGTTCATCTGGTTGTGGTGTTACTGGCGTCTCAGGAGTTACTGGTGTTGGCGTCGTGTAAACGACTGGCGTATCAACAGTTGGGCGTGTTGGCGTTACCGTGGTAACGTTTGGCGTCATTCCAGGAACTGAAGGCACTGGTTCATTTGGTACAACCTTAGTTGGATCAGTTGGGTCATTGGTGTATGGCACAGCTGGAACATTTGGAATTGGGTTGCCGCTTGGATCAACCGGTACAATGTTTCCAACCTTAGTGTAAGTAACCGTATCTTCAATATTCCGTTGAACCGTTTCCTTAGCTGGAACATTTGCCTTATCTGCAACGTAACCATTGATTACTGGAACCTTAACTTCATTGTAGCTGCCTTTATCAGCGGTCCAACTTTCGTCAGGATTAATGATTTGACCAGTTACCTTATCGATAATTAATGTCCGAGTCCAAGTTGAAGTTTGTACATCGTCATCACGCATCTTGTTCCCGTTGTTGTCCACGAAGTGAACCGTTGAAGTGTATTCCTTCGTGTAAGTGTCCTTAGCAGGCCACTTTGGACCATTTGGTTCATCAGGGTTAACTGGTGTACCTGGTTCGTGTGGATTATTTGGTCCCACTGGAGCATGACCATGCTTCAAGACAACAGTAAAGACTTGGTTTTGGTCTGCATTATCATCAAAGGTTGCGCCTGCTGGGAAACCATCAGTTACGAGAACATAACCTTGTGCTTCCAATTCCTTAATTTGGTCAGCCGTACTGTAGTTAATTACACTGCCTGCCTTACCAGTCAAGTTACCGGAAGTTGCGATTTGAGCGTTGTTGTTATCTTGGTCAACATAGTTAACAATCGCAATTTGATCAACTGCTGGCTTTGGATTTACCGTATCTGGCGTGTACTTAACGGGTGTATCAACACCTGGATCAGTTGGTGTTACCGTTGGTACTTCTGGCTTGTAGCCTGGAATTGTTGGTACTGGTTCATCTGGAGTAACCTTGGTTGGATCCGTTGGATCGGTTGGGTATTGTGGTGTTGGGGCATCCGGAATTGGAGTGCCATTTGGATCAACCGGAATAATCTTTCCGTTTGGTACATAAGTAACTGTAGCTTCTTGATCTTCCATTGTGACACTTGGCCCATCAACTTGTGCCCGATCTGCATGGTAACCATTAACAACCGGAGTCTTAACGCCATCATAACTTCCCTTGTTGCTTACCCATTCTGTTGAGCTAATAATCTTGCCAGTCACATTGTCAACCGTAATGGAACGAGTCCATTGCGCGTTTTGAACGTTGTCTGCTGGATTATCGTTTCCCGCACCAACATAGTGGACAGTAAACTTAACATCCTTAAGGTAGTCAACATCTTCGTTAGTTACCTTCGGTCCATCTGGGTAGTTAGGGTTAATTGGTTCACCTGGTGTACCCGGTTTATCCGGTTTGAAGGTCGTTGTACCATGCTTCAAGACAACCGTGTAAGTTTGCGTTGTATTATCATCATTGTCAAATACTGCACCAGCTGGGAACCCATCACTTACGAGGACATAACCTTGATCTTCAAGTTGCTTGATTTGGTCAGCGGTACTGTAGTTAATTACACTACCTGGCTTACCAGTTAAGTTGCCAGAAGTTGCGATCTGAGCATTGTTGTTATCTTGGTCAACGTAGTTAACAACGGCGGTTTGATCGTTAACGATTGGGTTGTATGGTACTGGCGTATCCTTACCAGGATCCGTTGGTGTTACTGTTGGAACACTTGGTGTATAGCCTGGTACATTTGGCACTGGTTCGCCTGGTGTTACCTTTGCTGGATCCGTTGGATCGGTTGGGTATTGTGGTGTTGGTACATTTGGAATTGGCTTTCCTGATGGATCAACTGGCACAATCTTACCGTTCTTAGCGTAGCTAACTGTTACCGTGTAATCATCATTTTCATGGGTAAGGGTTACACCCTTAACGTTAAAGCCATCGCCATCACGATCTACACTGACAACATGGTAACCTTCAACAACTGGTGTCTTAACACCGGCAACAGCTTGGCTACCACTCCAAGTCAATGGAGTAGTCCATTCACCCGTGACTTTGTCAAGAACTCCTTCTGCAGTAAAGTTAACAGTTTGTTCTACTGGTTCACTGACCTTGTTACCATTTTCGTCCACATATTGAACTGTCCGCGTAACATTCTTTGTTACTTGGTCTGATCCTTGTGGGTACTTAGGTCCGTCTGGATCATTAGGGTTGATTGGTTCCCCTGGTTTACCTGGGTTGGTTGGCGTTACTGGCCGAGTGCCATGACGGAAGGTAACAGTGAAGATTTGATCATGATCCTTATCATTATCAAAGGCAGCATCTGTTGGGAAACCATCATTAACAAGAACATAACCTTTATCTTCAAGGCTCTTAATTTCGTCAGCGGTACTGTAGTTAATCTTGTCGCCTGGTTGACCACTCAAGTTACCAGAGTTAGCAAGTTCTTCATTGTTAGTTAAATCAATGTAGCGAACTTGGGCGTTTTGTGTGTTGTCTACTGGATGGTAAACAACTGGTGTGTCTTCGGTAGGTACACCCGGTGTTACTGTTGGTACTTCTGGTGTGTAGCCAGGAATTGTTGGCACTGGTTCATCCGGCGTTACCTTTGTTGGATCGGTTGGATCGTTAGGGTAACTTGGGGTTGGTACATTTGGAATTGGGTTACCAGTTGGGTCAACTGGAACAATCTTACCGACTTTCTTGTAAACTACTTCTGTCACAACATTTGGATTATCAGTAGTTGCTGTCAATCCGCCGGCAGTTGTCACTTCAGCAACATAGCCATCGATTACTGGAACATTGATTGTACCGAACTTGTGGCTGGTTTCGTTCCATGAACCTTCAGTAATGGTCTTGCCAGTTACCGCATCAACAACATCTGGCGTTCGGGTAAACTCGCTTGTTTGAACATTGTTTTCACGAAGCGTATTACCATTTTCATCAACAAACTTAATTGTCTGTGAAGCCGGGATGTTTTGACCATGTTCATTAATTGTACCGTTTGGCGCATAGTTTACGTAAACGTCGTAGCTTGAGTCATTGTGAGTAAGTGATACGCCCTTAACGTTAGTACCATCTGCGTCACGACTTACGTAAGTTATGTGCATGCCATTAATAGCTGGAGATTCAACGGCCTTAACATCTTGAGCTGGTGTCCAATTTAATTTACCTGGGCCAGTAATCTTACCATTTTCAACCGTTACTAACTTACCGGTTACCTTATCAACAGTTCCATTAGCAGTAAAGTTAACAGTTTCAGAAACTGGGTCAGCTACTTGCTTACCATTTTGCGTATTTACAAAGTGAATTGTCCGCGTAACTTCTTTTTGTAAATCAGTCTTGTCGTAACCAGCACCTGGATGTTCTGGGTTAACTGGTTCAGTACCATGTGTTAAGTGAACAGTAAAGCTATGGGTACCAGTAGTGGAGAATGTATATCCATCAGCTGGGAAGTCATCGCTTACTAATTCGTAACCTTGACTTTCGTAGTTAGCGATTGAACCCTTAGTTGAGTAATCACTAGGCTTGCCATCAAGTCCAGTTAATGTATCAGTCTTAAGAGTTGAACCAGTTACATCATCAATGTAAGTTACAGTAGCTTGAACATTTTGACGATAAGTTACTGGTGTATCAGTAGTTGGCTTTTCTGGAGTTACTGTAGGCGTATCTGGGGTGTAACCAGGAATACTTGGTACTGGTTCATCCGGCGTTACCTTCGTTGGATCTGTTGGATCGTTAGGGTAATTTGGCGTTGGTGCATCTGGAATTGGCTTACCTGATGGGTCGACTGGGATAATCTTACCAACCTTCTTGTAGACAACCTTATCAGTAACGTTAGGGTTATCAATTGTAGCAGTCTTACCACCAGCAGTTGTAACTTCAGCAACATAACCAGGGATTACCGGAACATTAACTGTACCATAAGTATGGCTAGTAGCGTTCCAGGAACCTTCAGTAGTCTTTCCTTTTGCATCAGTAACGTCAGGAGTCCGGCTAAAGGTGAAGTCACTAACAGCTGGAGCGTGAAGTTCATTACCGTCTTTATCAACGAACGTAACAGTTTGTGTTGATGGAACAGTCTTAGCGCCATCTTGGTGAGTACCATTTGAAGCGTAGTAAACATTTACAATAATGTTACCGCTCTGGTTGTTAACAGTTGTCTTAGCTACGTTATCGCCAGCCTTTTGATCTGTAGGTGTTACGTTTGTTACGTGCATCCCTTTGATAGTTGGTGATACAACAGCATCAAAGTCATGGCTAGCAGCGTTCCAAGTCAATTGACCGTCACCAGTGATCTTACCATTTTCAACAGTAACCAACTTGTGAGTGACGTTATCAACCGTACCATTAGCGATAAAGTCGAATGATTGACTTACTTGGTTTGCAACAACATTTCCTTGACCATCAAGATAGTTGATCGTCCGAGTAACAGTCTTCTTCAAGTCAGTTGCACTATAACCAGCACCTGGATGATCAGGGTTTACGGGAGAAGTACTGTGAGTCAAGTGGACATTAAAGACATGTTCACCAGTAGCAAATGTGTAGCCATCAGCTGGGAAATCATCGCTTACTAACTTGTAGCCTTGGCTTTCGTAGTTAGCGATTGAACCCTTAGTTGAGTAATCGCTCTTGTTGCCTTCAACACCTTGTAATGTATCAGTCTTAAGAGTTTGACCTGTAACATCGTCAATGTAATTTACTGTAGCTTGAACATTTTGATGGTAAACAACTGGTGTATCCTCGCCTGGCTTATCTGGAGTTACTGTTGGTACTTCTGGGGTGTAGCCAGGAATAGTTGGTACCGGTTCATTTGGTGTTACCTTAGCTGGATCAGTTGGATCAGTTGGGTATTGTGGTTGTGGTACATCTGGAATTGGCTTGCCAGTTGGATCAACCGGAACAATCTTTCCGTTTTTGGCGTACTTAACCGTTACCGTGTAACTATCATTTTCGTGAGTAAGGGTTACACCTGCAACATCATTACCAGCAGCATCACGATCAACATTTACTAAGTGGTAACCACCAATAACTGGTGATTTAACCGCAGAAACAGTTTGATCAATACTCCAAGTTAATGGAGTTGTCCATTGACCAGTTACCTTATCCAGAACCCCTTCAGCAGTGAAGTTAACTGGTTGTTCGACAGAAGCACTAATCTTGTCACCATTTTCGTCCACGTATTGGATTGTCCGGGTAACATTCTTAGTTACTTGGTCGGAGCCATCTGGGTACTTAGGACCGTCTGGATCATTAGGGTTGATTGGTTCGCCTGGCTTACCTGGGTCAGTTGGTGTTACTGGTTGAGTACCATGACGCAATACAACTGTGTAAGTTTGAACGGTACCATCATCGTTATCATAAGTTACGCCAGCTGGGAAGCCGTCATTTACGAGAACGTAACCCTTGTTTTCAAGATCTTGAATAGTCGTAGCTGTACTGTAATCAATACGTTCGCCAGCCTTACCACTCAAGTTGCCAGAGGTAGTAATTACCCTGTTGTTTTCATCAGCATCAACATAATTTACAAGTGCTTGTTGATCCTTAGCTGGAGTTACTGGGGTGTATGGCACTGGAGTATCTTCAGTAGGTACACCTGGAGTAACAGTTGGTGTTGATGGAGTATAACCAGGAATTGTTGGTACTGGTTCGTTTGGTGTTACCTTCGTTGGATCGGTTGGATCGTTAGGGTAACTTGGCGTTGGTGCATCTGGAATTGGTGTTTTACCGTCTGGACCAACCGGGATAATCTTACCAACCTTCTTATAAACAACAGTGAATACGCGGTTACGTTGTTCATCGCTTGCACCATGAGTAGTAGTAAAACCACCAGCAGTGTACTTGCCATCATTATTAGTGTAACCAGATACTGCTACATAACCATTAATTACTGGAACATCTTCAGCAGTAAAGTCATTGCTATCTTGGTTCCAATTACCACGTGAAATGAGGTCACCGGTTTCTTTGTCATAAGTATCACCAGTGTAGTTGTAGGTGAAGTTTTGCGTCTTAATTGGACGTAATTCATTACCCTGTTCATCAACATATTTAACTGTTTGTGATGCCTTAACCGTTTGTTGATCACGAGTTTCTTGACCATTCTTAGTGTAAGTTACGGTCGTTTCACTAGTCGGGTTATCAACAGTTACAGTGGCACCGTCTACAACAGTCTTATCTGCGTGATAACCATCAATTGTTGGTGAAGTTACATCGTTGAATTTGTGACTTGCTGGAGTCCATCCCCGATCTTCAATTTGCTTACCAGTTACGTTGTCAAATACTAATGTGTGGTCGAATGTAGTATTTTGAACATTATCATTGGCTGCCTTCGTACCATCTGCGTATACATAGTGAACCGTTTGTGAACCTTGCTTAGTTAAGCTCTTAGCATCAGTACCACTTGGCCACTTAGGACCGTCTGGATCGTTCGGATTGATTGGTTCACCTGGCTTACCTGGCTTGTCAGGCGTAATTGTTGTGGTGTTGTGAATAAAGTGAACTTCGTAATTACCACCCTTTTCAGGCATAGTAGTTACGTTGAAGTTGTCACTCACTAACTTAAAGCCTTTATTCTCAAGTTCAGTAATTGAAGGCTGAGTAGAGTAATCCAATGGACTTCCTGGCTTACCAGTAATTGTCTTATTATATGAGCTTAAGTCTTGCTTACCTTCACCCATCGTATCATCGAAGTACTTAACTGTAACAGTTTGATCTTCTGGAGCTGGTTTTGTATAAGGAACCGGCGTATCCTTACCAGGATCTGTTGGTGTTACTGTTGGAACACTTGGAGTATAACCTGGAACATTTGGTACTGGTTCATTTGGTGTTACTTTAGATGGATCTGTTGGATCCGTTGGATATTGTGGAGTTGATGCATCCGGAATTGGGTTTCCTGATGGATCAACTGGAATAATCTTACCGTTAGGAGCATAAGTTACAGTTACGGTAAGATTTCCACTATCCTTAGTCAAACCAGTAATTGCAGCAACATCATTACCATCTTGATGATCAGAAACGCTGATTAAATGGTAATTTTGTTCTACTGGAGAAACAACCTTATCAAATGAAGTCTTGTCACTAGTCCAAGTAATTTGTGGTGTTGCAGTGTTGTCAGTATCAATTACCCACTTGCCATCTTCTTGCTTAGCATTTACTAATTTACCAGTGATCTTGTCAACATAAGCAGTACCAGTAAATGTAGCAGTTTGCTTAGCATTTGCTGGGATAGTACCAGTAAATTGAGTACCATCAGCATTTACATAATTTACTGTTAAGTTAACTTTCTTAGTTAATTGATCTGGTTGTGCATCTGCAGGAGTATTCTTTGGCACATCTGGAGTTGGAGTATCTGGAGTAACTGGTTGTACACCATGCTTCATATGAACAGTTACAGTAACGTTTTGGTTACCTGTTACTTCAGCTGGAATCGTGCCATCAGTTGTTACATATACATAACCTTGCTTTTCAAGATTACTAATAGTAGTTGAAGTATTGTAATCAACCTTAGTACCAGCATCTACTGAACCAGTATTGTATTCAGTATTAGGAATATCAGTGTTGGTAGTGTCATCATGGTAGACAACTTTTACTGAACCTTTTTCGATAGCTTTCTTCAAGACAATGTTAAATACTGGGCCTTCTTGTGCAATAGTCACTGCATTATTCAAGCCAGCCTTTTCAGCTGCTTCTTGAATAGCTGCTTTTGTTAAGCCGGAAACATTGTACTTGTTAGTTCCTTCTTTAACTGCTTGCGCCCATTGATCACTTGTCTCATTGTACTTATACCCTTGAGCATTATTTTCAGCATTTGCAAGATCAGATGCATAGTCAGTGTAATCAATGGCATTAGCAGTAGCGTTACCAGCGGCATCAAATTCAACATTACCTTGTGCATCAGTCTTTACTGGATTACCAGTTACCGTACCAACAATTGCTTGGCCATTAGCGTTAGTAATCGGCGTAGCAGCATTATTACCATCTTGCTTAAGGTAATTAATAGTAGCAGTTTGCTTACCAACATAAATAATTTCATCTTGTGCTTCGTTAAGAACAGTAGTGGTTGTTGATACACCGTTATTACCCTTTGAAGTATCAAGGGTCTTTTCACCAGTTGATGGATCAACGTTGTAGTAAGTAGTTGTAGTTGTCCGCTTTAATCCTTTAACACCTCGTTGTACAAGCTTAACTTGACCCGGTTGAAGATTTTCATCGTAAACAATCTTAACGTTGTAATCTTGCACTTCCTGTTTAGTGTCATCTTCTTGTGTAGGGATAGTTGAAGCAACTAAAACAAGACGTTGTGAGTTAAGTGGATCGAAACCAGTGGTATGCCTAGAATCACCATCCCCAGTGTTATAGTTACCAATTGGAGTCCCAGTCTTTTTATCAACAGGATTATAACCATTACCAGCTGAAATATCATTACCACTAACAACATGTCCTGGCCATTCAGCAGTGTTACCACTCTTACTATACTTAGTTGCTAAGTGTTCAATATCAGTCCAATACTTATCAGAACTATTTTCAAAGTTCTTAATCGATTGCGCAATACTTTCAGCACTTGAATCATCAAAAGTATAATTGTTGTCATTCAAGTTTGCATTATTCCACTTAAAGACATAATACTTTTGACCAGTAGCATCGATTAAACCTGCATCCATGGAGTAGAAGAGATTTCCTGCTTGATTGTGGCCAATAACTTGAGAATTCTTTTCCCAATTAACATATTTAGCACCATCAATTTGGAAAACAGTTGACGTATTAGCACCGGATGTTAATGAGAATGCAAAAATTTCACCATAATAATCATCGTAATCACTTTGACCATCAAAGGTAGCATTGTTCCCCACATAAACTTCAGGGTGAGTATTGGATGCTTGAGAAATGATGTTAAAGTTATCAGCATATGGACGCTTCTCATTATTGGCTGAATTAGTAAGCTTATAACGGAAGGTAGCATCATGTTCTACACGGAACTTAGCGTCTTGCCCCATTCCAATGTAGTTACCTCCACCGTAATAACCAGATGCATTCTTACCATCAGAAGTCATTAATAATTGTGAATGAGGTGAAACGATAACTTTACTATTTGCATCAAGAAGTAACCCTTCACCATTACCCTGGTTATCAATATGGATAATGCTGTGGTCACCAGTAACAAAGGTTGCAGTATAACCCAATAGTATACCGCCACGACCGGTGATGTTCATTTTAGTACTATCACCTAAGATCATGCTGTTACGGTGCTTTGCAGCCTCAGCAGACTTGTCGCCCGTCCGACCATTTTCCCAGTCACCTAAACCGGCATTATGAATTGTAGCAGTACCACCAAAGGGTTCATTAACAACTACTGCACGACCATGGCCTGCATGGATATTTACTTCTGCACTATCGCCAGTGGTAATCGTACCATTATCATAAATTCGAATACCTGCACTTGCATTATCCATGCTTGAGTCTTGTTCGTTAGCACGTGAAGCAGTTTGAGCATCCTTTAAATTAATGTTTAAATGTGAATTAATTCCAGCATTAACAACACCATTATTTGGAGCTTCAATACCATCACCAACAACACTACGATTAATATTTAAAGTAGCGTCTTGGTCAATATTAACTTTTGAAGCCTGGAAGTTGGCAAGATACCAGTTAGTCGCTGTCCAACCAGAATTGTTATTCCCAGACCAGTCAAGATTGTTCCCGCTACCATTTTTAGTACCAATAAAATCATCTAAAAGTGCTGCTACCTCAGCAGTGCTACCTTTAATTGCACCAGTAGTAGCATCAATATTGGAATTAACAGTACCCTTAATATTTACCGTACCGCGACCAGCAACAGCCCCATTGATAGTCACATCAGCAAGAGTTAATTGACCATTATTAATAATCTTATTTTGGCCAAGATTTAAGACCGCACCATCAATACCATGAATTGTAAAAGTATCATTAATAGTTAAACCATTACCTAGTAAAGTACCAAAAAATCCAGGAGTAATATTACCCTTAACATTTACACCTTTAGCACCACTTAAGACAGCATTTTGAAGGCCATTCCAGTCAGTAACAGTCTTGTAACCACTGTATTCATCATTTGCCGTTGAGTTAGCAGCTGATGATTGAGCAGCAGTATTTGCTTGTGGCATTGCAGCCAAACTAGCAAATACAGATGCATAGTTTAAGTTATTGTTTACAGCAGATGAACTCACTGTAAACGATTGTGTAGCAACAGCACTTGCAGTACTTGCCTGTGCGCTTGAGCTAGCAGCTGATGTGTTTTGGGCTGCACTATTTTGAGTAGCTTCACTAGCAACATCGCTTGAAGCATTAGCAACAGCAGCATTAACAGCAGCTTCGTAATCGTTAGCTGCTTGTGCTTTAATATCCCCTGCTGGATTTTGCACAGCAGCGGATGCATTGTTGCTTTGATTTTCGGCAGTAGCAGACTTCAAAGTAGAAGTGCTTGCTGAATTTAATGTAAGGTTATGATCTGTTTGTTCTGCTGAATCGCTCCCAGAGGCAGAATCAGCATTTGCAGTCGTACTATCTGCTGAGGCGGTTCCCGCAGCAAATGTAACACCAAGCAAAACAGACGCTACACCAACAGATAATTTTTTGATGGTGAAACGTTGCTTTTTGGGTTCATATTTTTTAATTTGTTCTTCCCAATTATTATGCGATAACATAAATTTGCGTCCCCCTTGTTAGGTTTGATTGACGAGTAAATAATACAGATTAACAGTACATATAACTTGTTTACAAATACTAATATATAGTTTCTAAGAAAAAAGGCAACCTATTTAGAAAGTATTTTTAAAATGTGTTTTTGCCATTTCTGCTTATTTATTGATAAACCCTTGATATATCAACATTTATCTTTTTAAAAAAATTTAGACTTTTTATTAAATATTTCAGGAAGATATGAAGAACATTTCATTCGATCACAAAGGCGAATTGTTCGTTTTTATTTATCACTAATAAAAATTATATTAATCATGTCAAGTCCATCCTATCAAGCACGCCAAGAACTATTTTTAGAAATTTAGTCTCTTTTCTCTTTCAGCTTAGCCCTCTTCCCCTATCTACCACTAAGCATTTTATCGTTATATAAATAATACAAAAAGTGCGGACACTCACCATTTTGATGAGCGTTCGCACTTCTTTAGTTCAGCGCTTTTAATTAAGTTATGTCTTTCAGGGGGAGAAATGATGTTATCTTAATTATTTATCAGCTTTGCGTTTCTTATCGTGACCCGCGAAACCGAAGAAACTTGCAACAGCAGCAAGACTCAAGCCAGCTAATGCACTGAACTTAGAAGAATCATTACCAGTTTGTGGCAATGTCTTCGCTGGTTGCTGGCTAGTACTGTTAGTTGCACTATTTTGTGTTTGACCAGTTACGTTTTCGATTACTGAACCGTTATTAATTTCAGTACCGTTTTGATGATCAATTGAACCATTACCGGAGTTCATGTTTCCGCCATTATCGTGATTTACAGCATCTACATGAACATCAACGGTTACTTCAGAGGTAGTTCCGTCTGGGAAGTGGACTTCAACTACACCAGTGTGATCACCAGGAGTAGAAACATCAGGTTCTTGCTTCCAAGTGTAAGTTGTTCCATCCGGCATCTGATCCTTGTTCTTAATTGCATCTGCAGGGTTAGGGAGTTTACCTTGATCAGTTGTGATGTTTTGTCCCTCAGGTGCAGGAACATTCACAGTTACTGTAACCGTATCTCGTGAACCGTCTGGATAGGTAATAGTAATTGTTTCAGTATGTGAACCAGTCTTCTTGACATCTTGTGCGACTCGATCTGGATCAGCCCAAGTGTACTTCGTGCCATTAGGGAGATCAGCCTTGTTCTTAATCCCATCGGCCGGATCTGGAACTTGGCCTTCTGGGGTAGTAATCGGTTGTGTTTCTGGCGTGTACTTATCTGCATCAGTTGCAGGGTTTGTAACGTGAACAACCGTCGGAACTTCATCCTTTGAACCATCTGGGTAGGTTACGACAATAACAGCTGGCTTGTCACCCGAAGTTGTCGTGTCAGGAATAGTCTTCCAAGTATACTTGGTACTACCTGGTAAGTCACCTTTATTCTTGATCCCATCGGCTGGATTTGGAGTTTCGCCCTTCTTAACAGTAATCGTTTGTGGTTCTGGGCTGTACTTACCAGCATCACTAGTAACATTTACATATACCGGAACAACTTCGCTTGAACCATCTGAATAAGTTACCGTTACGTAATGCATTGTTAACCCAGCTTGACTTGTTGATGGGGTACCATTTGTCCAACTGTACTTGGTACCAGCTGGTAAGACATCCTTGTTGATAATTCCTTCAGGTGCATCATCGGTTAAGTTCGCACCAATAGTCGTAACAATCGTGCCACCTTCTGGAGTATACTTATCCGCATCAGTCGTAGTTCCTGGTTGAGTTTCTGGGTTCTTAACCGTAACAATGACCGGTACGTTATCTTGTGAACCGTCTGGGTAGGTCACAACAATAACTGCTGGTTGAACACCAACTTTATTAGTGTCTGGAGTTGTTTCCCAAGTGTACTTGGTGTCAGCTGGTAATTCTCTCTTATTAGTAATTGCCGTGGCAGCATCTGGAACCTTAGCACCCTTATCAACAGTAATATTTTGACCTTGTGGAGTGTACTTGTCAGCGTCAGTTGAGTTGACATGAACAATCGTAGGAACATCTTCATTTGAGCCATCTGGATAAGTTACTGTAATTACAGCTGGCTTATCACCAGTAGTTGAAGTATCTGGCGCATTCTTCCAAGTGTATTTAGTACCATCTGGCAAGGTATCCTTATTAGCAATACCCTCACTAGCATCTGGAAGTTTGGCACCACGATCAACATTAACTACTTGACCTTGTGGATTATACTTATCGGCATCTGTTTCACTTGGAGTTGTCGTATCAGTAACGATAACTGTTGTTGGAACTTGGTCTTGTGAACCATCTGGATAGTTAACAGTAATAATTACTGGCTGCGAGCCAACCTTAGCTGGGTCTGGAGCAACATCCCAAGTATACTTGGTTCCGCTCGGCAATTCAGAAGCATTCTTAATTCCTTGTTCAGCTGATGGAACTGGATCACCCTTCTTAATAGTGATAGTTTGGCCTTGTGGATCGTACTTATCAGCATCATCAACAACGTGAACCATTACAGGAACTTCATCAACCGAACCATCTGGGTAAGTTACAGTTACAACACCATTCTTGTTACCAACAGTATTGGTATCAGGAGCGTACTTCCAAGTGTAAGTAGTGCCTGCTGGTAAGTCAGAGTGATTTACAATCGCATTTTCAGCATCAGTTGGCGTCAATACATGGCCCTTATCAACAGTGATATTACCACCATCAGCAGTGTACTTGTCAGCATCTGTTGTTGGGTTAGTTACGCGGATCGTTACTGGAACTTCATCCTTAGAACCGTCTGGATAAGTTACAACAACGGTTCCTGTTTTATCGCCGGCGGTTGTTACATTTGGAGTATTCTTCCAAGTGTACTTAGTTCCTGCTGGTAAGTCACTCTTGTTCTTAATCCCGTCGGCTGGGTCTGGAACAACGCCGGTCTTGGTGTTCACACCTTGACCCTCTGGCGTGTACTTGTCAGCGTCGGTTGGATTTGCAGTGTAGTTAATTTCAACAGTAGTGCTCTTGGTATTAGCATTTACAGTCTCGGCTGCAACACTTGCTGGATTTGCAGTGTAGCCATTTACTGCTGGAGCATCGTACTTATCCCATGTACCAGTTGTCGCATTTAGATCATCCGCTACGTGCCATTCTTTATTGTAAGTGATCTTGCCAGTCGCAACATTCTTGTAACCACTATTGCCGCTCTTATCTTCATTAGTAAAGTGAACAGTTTGGATTACTGACGTCTTAGTACCATCTGGATTTTCAACGATGATAGTCCGAGTTACGTAACGGTTCATTTCATCGTTGACTCCTTCCTTATCTGGGCTGTAAGGAACTGGCGTAGTGCTTTCAGTAACGACAACCTTAACAGGCACTTCGTCAATTGACTTGTCTGGGTAGGTTACAACGACTGTTCCATCAACCGTACCAGCTTTACTTACATTTGGAGTATTCTTCCAAGTGTAGGTAGTCCCTGCTGGTAAGTCACCAGTGTTGCTAATTCCTTCCTTAGCTTCAGGAACAACACCGACTGTGGTATTAACAGCTTGCCCCTTTGGTGTGTACTTGTCAGCATCAGTTTGAGTAGTACCTTGCTTTTGATAGCTAACCGTTACAGTCTTACCATTTTGTGGAGTCCCATCTTTTTCTACAACATCGACTGCAGGAACTTCGGTAGTCTTTGTACCATCAACATATGAGTCATAGCTAGCGATTTGAGTAACACTAGTTGATGGGAATTGAGCATCCCCATTCTTAACATGCCATGGGTTCCAAGTAATGTCACCAGTTACTGGGTCTTGGTACCCAGCCACACCATCGTTGTCTCGAATATACTCAATCGTTTGTGTTACGGGTGTAATTGTTGTGTGACCTGTTGGAACTTCATAGTTAATGATCCGGGTTACTGACATATTCATGTCCTTATTTGAAGGATCGTATGGCACTGGCGTTGAACCTTCTCTGACATAAGTGATGGTGTCGGTAATATTCTTGGAGGCAGCAGTTACATCAACAGCCGGAATTTGGTTAGCAGTGTTCTTTTCACCATTTACATAGGTATCGTATCCTTTTTGTGGGGTAATGGTGTAAGCAGGAATCCTGTAAGTTGATTTACCATCTTTATCAACCGAACCTTCTGGACCTTGCCATGCATTCCAAGTAATATCACCAGTTACTAAGTCTTTAATACCTGTACGTTGGAATGGAACAATAATGCTTCGTACTGTCTTAGCTTTACTTTGTCCAACTAAAACTTCTTGGATTGTTTGGATAATCGTACGGTAAGTATCCGAATTGCTCTTGTCAACTGGAACTACTTCAGTCTTGTGTTCAACCTTGTAATCTACAGGTTGTGGATCGTTTGAACCAAACGTGTAAGATCCGAGAACTTGTTGATTTGGAACTAATTGCCAGTTAGTTGGGACATTTCCAGGCACATTAACACTAACTTTTTCACCGGTCTTACCAGGAACCTTGTAAGTACCTATTACAGCACCACTACCATCAACATAATTAATTACTAGCGTGTGTTCATTAGCAGTGTAAGTTACATCAACTACTTCATTTTGAGAATCTGGAGTAATAGTAGCGGAAGCTGGAACGTATTGCTTGCCATTAACAGTTTGAATAGTTGCTCCAGTGGCAGTTGCAGTGTAGCCTGGCTTAGTTACGTTGAATTGTGGAAAGGTAGTTACTGCTTGACCTTCACTATTCTTAGCAGCAACCCAATCAGTGTAAGTTACTTGTTGACCTGCTGGCTTAGAAAGATTAGTTACTTTGGCACGACTGTAGATAACATGTTGAACAACTGGAGTACTTTCACCTTGAACATTAATAGTACGAGTAATATCCCGGTAAATTTCAGAATTAGTCTTGTTATTAATGCCTTGGTCAACCTTGATTACATTTACAGCTACTGGGACATCAAGATAACTACCATCAGTGAAGTTAATTCTTACTGTTGCAGGAGCCTTAGCATTAGCTTCAGTAAGACTTGGTAAAGTTTGCCACTCAACTGAACTAATTTCAGCATTATGAGCAGCAATTAAATCACTAGTGTTTACAAGCTTTGAAGCATCCCCTAAAGCTGCCTTCAAATTAGTTGTATCTGAGTTAACTGATGGAATAGTGCCATTAGCCTCAGCACCATAAATGTAAACTGATGGGAATGGGTAAGTTGATACTGGGCCTTTTCCATAAATCGGCCAAATTACGTTTGAACTATCAACAACAGCTGAGTACATTGGATACCCATATTGGTCATTTTGACTACCAGTATAGATTTGAGTACCAGTATTGTTATCATGATCAGAAACTAAGCTTGATGGTTGCCCATTACCTTTGATTTCACCTAATGCGTTGCTGAATAAAGGAGTGCCAGCTGCGGTCCAATTAATCTTAATTTCACTAGCATTAATAGTTTGTGGAGCATCAACAGTTTCACCAGCTGGATTATCACCAGGTTGAGTCAGAGTATATTCAGTCCCAGCACCATTCAAAGTGTAAATATATGGCTTACTATAGTTCTGACCGCCTTCATAGTAGCTTAACTTGAAGTTTTCAATTACTGGTCCACCAATAATGTTCTTGTCTGAAGTCTTGTGAGTTACAACATTATTAGCATGTAAACTGAAGACATGGCCATTATTAATAATAACAACATCGCCGCCACCATTTACAGCAACAGGAATCGTAACTGTTTCAGTAGTTCCATCTGTATAAGTTACCGTAGCAGTACCAGTAGTTGCGCCAGGCTTTGAAGTATCTGGGGCAGTCGTCCAAGTTGCGCTAGATGGATAGCCATCAACTGGAGTAGAACCACCATTATCTAAGTTAGCAATCCCTTCAGTAGCAGCCGGATTTCCGTTAACCGTAGTAGTAATTGGTTTAACTTCAGGATTTGCATCAACAATTATATTAGTTGGAACTTTATCTGTTGAGCCATCTGAGTAAGTTACCACAACAACTGCTGGTTTCTTACCAGGGGTCTTAATATCTGGAGTGTTTTCCCAAGTATACTTAGTGTCTGATGGTAAATCACCTGGGTTCTTAATTCCTTTTTCAGCTTCTGGAGCTATACCGACCTTAGTAGAAACATCTTGGCCAGTTGGAGTGTTTTCATCCGCATCAGTAGTTACCTTGATTGAGCTTGCTGGAATGTTAACGTTCAAGTAAGTTGGTTGACCATTTGCAGCCTTATCAGTAAAGGTAATCTTAATGACACCGTCTTGACCATTTTCACTCGGCTTAGTTGCCCAAGTAGTAGTTGCAATTTCGTCAGTTGGAATATTGTTATCTACTAATTGACCAAATTGTTCACTAGTTAAATCAGATTGATATTGAATGTTAACTGGAACTGTAACATTCTTAGCACCAGCACCCTTAGCATCAATAGTGAATGGATTAGTAGTTACCACATCATTCTTTGAGCCCAAGATGTTCTTAGCGGCATCATTGTTAGTGAAGTCAATCGTAATAGAATTATTTTCAATTTCTTTACCACTAACAGTAGCAGTTTCAACGTTGGTGTTTGGAGTTGTAGTCCAACTAACAGTTGATGGATCAATCGTAATTGGAGTTGCTTTTGTCTCAAGCTTGCCACCCTTCAAAACATATCCTTCCGCGCTTACGACACCAGCAGCAGAAAGAACTTGTGAATTTTTAGTAGTTTCGTGCGCATTAAGCTTAGAGACATCAACTGTTGTGACAATTGCACCATTATCACCCCAAGTTACGGTTTGACCAGCTTTAGTAACAATTACCGGAACAGTAGTGTCATCAGTACTCTTGTCTGGGTAAGTTACAATTACTGGAACATTGTAAGCACCTGGAGTTACTTGAGTTGATGGGTTAACAGTTACAGTACCCTTTGATGGATCAATATTTGCCCAGTCTGGTGTATCAGTACCAGTGGTAAAGGTCGTGCCAGTTGGCGCAGTAACATCCTTGCCATCCTGGTTAGTAAAAGTTGGATCATCAGTAGCAGATTGGCCTTGTTCAACAGTTACTGGTTTATATGATGGAGTGTATTGATTATTTTCGTCTAAGCTTGAGCCAAATTTAACACCCGAGGTATTCCACCAACTAAAGTGATTAATAAAATTATTCAAAGCTTTTGAAGCCCTGGTTTCACTTCCCTCAGGTACAATTGCGCCATTAGAAAAACTATTTGAGCCAGGATCGGAAGCACTCGGCGTTAATATAACTTCATTAACTCCCTTAGCTGGAGTATTATCATTAACTGATCCATTCATATATTCAGAGCCTACATTGTTCCAATCACCAAAATCGCGATATGAACGAAAGGCATAAGCGTAGTCTCCACCTTGACTAGTATTATTCAAATATTTAACATTCCAAGTTACCGGCTTAGTTTCACCAGCTGGAATTATAGTCAATGGAGTATTGTAGGCACTATCAGGTGAATTAATTACAATATGAGTCTGGTGGTATGCATAGTCCCCTGCACCTTCAGTTTTAATTAAATATCCTGGTTTGTTAGGTGCTGTCCGCTGTAAATTAATTAATTTTGCATTATTGAAGTTAATGTAGTTTTGACTACTCGTTCCCCACATAGTCAAAATAGCTGGCCAGCCACCCCAATATTGACTCTTAGATAAGGTATAGGAGGAAGGCAAGTAGGATGAATAAGCAGAATCTTGCAAATTCAAGCTCCCGCTATTTACTTCAAGATGATAAATTTCACCATTTCCACCGCTTGGTCCCATCGCAAGTAAAGGTGCATCAGAATCAGTTACGTTAGTTCGAATGACCGAGAGTAAGGCATTGGGACTAATTCTTACTGTACTGTCATTAGTGTCACCATCATAATCCAATCCGACTAAACCAGCAGAACGGAAGCCGGTAGTATTCATTTTGCTAGTGGTAATTTTTAATGAAGAATTATCTTGGAGATCAAGATTACTTGCATTGTTAACTCCCATCGAAGCTCCAGAACCTAATTCCATGGTTACTTGGGCATTAGGCATCAAACGCAATACGCCTGAAGTTGCATTATCAATTGTTTGATTGCCAGCGCCATTAGCAAATGAAATACCTGCCATGTTTGAAGTAGCTTCACTGTTAAAGTCAACTTGCGCGCTACTATCAACAACAACATTACCTGAAGCTAGGATATCTGCTAAGTCACTTGAACTATTATTATTTGCCGTAAATACGGTCGACCCATTACTAAAGTTAACATTATTTGCTTGAATTAAAGCTGAACTAGTAATATTTGAATTATTTAGACTGCCTTGTAATTTATTCTGTCCCTCAAAATTAACATTGACATTAGGATATGAGGAAGCAGTTGAATTATTAAGTAATTGACCTGAGTCTTTACTTGTTGTAACTCCATTAAAGGTCAATGTACTGTCGTTAGAAGTTGCGCTGTTAAACCAAAATGGACCATATCCACTAGTTGTTTGAAGATTTAAATCCTTTAAAATAACATTCCAATTGCGGGTAGGGTTACTTGCGTTTGGCTCATAGTAAGTATTACTGTCAAGGTCAATGTAGTTATTCCCCATATTTAAAGCATATTGGTTTTGACCATCAATTGTTACTGTCCGAGCAATTCCATAGTTGTTTATATCCTGATAGCTACCATTATTTAAATTAGCATTACTGAAATCAATATTCTTATCTAAGGTAATTGTACTTATATTTTTATTTTGTAAAGCGTTCAAGAATTGAGAATAGTCATTGACTGATTGAACTCTATTTTGCGCAGACTCTGTAGTCGTATTTTGCGCAATTTTAATTTGATCAATTCCTTGACTCGTTACCAAATTTTGATTATTGGCATCATTTGACACCGTATTATTTGTGCTTCCATTTGCAACTGAGTTAGATGAATTAGTCTGCTTGTTATTTAGTGTTTTTGAACCTGAATCGACATTTGTTTGAATTGCTTCTTGATTAGCAGTATTACTATGAGTATCTGTTGTCGCATCTGCAGAAGCATTCATTCCCATAAATGTAAAACCGATTAATACTGAAGCAACCCCAATCGTCAGCTTCTTAATTGCAAACCGTTGCTTCTTAGGTTCTTGCTTCAAAAGTTGTTCTTTTCGATTATTCTTTGACAACATAATTTGCTCCTCCCCAAAAACATCATACTAATACATAAAACATTACCATTATTAATCTTACTTCCTTTTTTATATTTTTTAAATTATTAACACCTATAACGTTTTATCTAAAACATCATTCAACAAATGTAATTATGTTAAAAAATATTTTATATAATTTGTAAAAAGCATCATGCCGTCTTAAATCGTTAAATTTAAAAAGCAAAAATCCGAACCACAATTTCGTAAAAAGCGAAAATTGTAGTTCGGATTTTCATATAAGGCAAAAGAATTAATAGTTAACTCCTAGCCTCTTATTTAGTTCAGCGCTTTTTAATTAAGTTATATCTTTCAGGGGGGAGAAAAATGATGTTATCTTAATTATTTATCAGCTTTGCGCTTCTTATCGTGACCCGCGAAGCCGAAGAGACTTGCGAAAGCAGCAAGACTCAAGCCAGCTAATGCACTGAACTTAGAAGAATCATTACCAGTTTGTGGCAATGTCTTCGCTGGTTGCTGGCTAGTACTGTTAGTTACACTATTTTCAGTTACCTTTTCGATTACTGAACCGTTATCAGTTTTGGTTGCAGTTCCATTATTAATTTCAGTACCGTTTTGATGATCAATTGAACCATTACCGGAGTTCATGTTTCCGCCATTATCAGGATTTACAGCATCTACATGAACATCAACGGTTACTTCATAGGTAGTTCCGTCTGGGAAGTGGACTTCAACTACACCAGTGTGATCACCAGGAGTAGAAACATCAGGTTCTTGCTTCCAAGTGTAAGTTGTTCCATCCGGCATCTGATCCTTGTTCTT